>NZ_SMAL01000003.1:0-332976 GCF_004342165.1 Natranaerovirga pectinivora
CACCCGAAGGCTTCATTGATATTCGTCCGCTCGACTTGCATGTGTTAGGCACGCCGCCAGCGTTCATCCTGAGCCAGGATCAAACTCTCAATTTAAAGTTGTAATTTTAAAACTTGCTTGCAAGGGTTTGAAAATTATAACTTTAACTTAACGTAGTTAAGTGAAAATGTATTTCAAAATTTGCTTACAAAGAATTAAATAACTTATTGATGTTTGCCTTAGCAATCTAATTTGCTGGCTAAAAGTTATTTTCTAAGAAATTAACTTTCAATCTTTATAGTCTTTTGAACAAGTTCAAGTAAGACTTACATTTTTAGAGATCGTTTTGAAATGAATTTCAAAACCGACTCTTAGGTGTCTAAGACCCAAATGTTTGAGATGGTTTAAAATAAATTTTAAAGCCGACTCATTTTTTTTGAAATCTTAGGGTTGCTTCACTGTTCAATTATCAATGTGCTTTTTTCGACAACGAATGATATCTTATCACTTTCATCATCTTATGTCAACTACTTTTTTATTTCTCTGTTTCCTGCTAATTTTTCTCCAAATCAGCGGAAGGTAATAGTATCATTTTTTTCATTCTCTGTCAACAATAATTTTTATTTATTTTAAACAACAACGAAATTATACATTTTACTCATTACTCAAAAAACTATATGAAACTTCTTTTATACCAATTTCTATTTGCCATTGTTTTGACAGGAAGGTTAGTCTAACATACTATTAGAATTTTATCAAGCTACTTTTTTATTTAATTTTATCTGGTTTGTATTTATTCTTAGTTACTACCATCACTTAAGAAGGGTTGATACATCATTATAGCATGGTTTTCAGCAATGTATTCGTCTTCTAATAACTCTCCATTTTGATCAATGCATTTTCTATAAATGATATTATGCCTAAAGTAATCCCCCCAATATTCTTGAGTTATTATATGTTCTTTTTCATACACTTCATATGTACAATAAGGCTTTGTATTGGTTTTCCATTCACCAATTAATTCATTATCTGTTATTTTTAAATTTAATTGATAGGTATCATTTGTATTATTATAAATTTGTAGATCTCTATAATTATATACACATGTAGCGCCACTTCCAAATGGTTGAGTTCTTTTTGAATCTGGAAAAATATCATAACTATGTCTGTATCTTTCTATTACTGTAAGGGGTGTATGTAATGTCATCCAATATATTAAATTAGATAACTGACATAAACCTCCCCCTACCCCAGGTTTGAAACCACCACTAAACAATACCATTCCATCAACATAACCTTTTCTTTTCGTAGGTTTACCAATTAGCTTCCAATATGAAAATGTCTCATTAGGTTTTACGACTACCTTATTCAGTTTTTGAATAGCCAGTTTCAAGTTAATTACTTTATTATACTGATACCACATATCTACATCTTTTAGTTTTCTATACAACGGTGTTTTATGTGACGCACAAGTGTATCTGAAAGCTTCTTCTACCTTTTCATTAGAGTATTTATTATTTCCTAAGAACCAACTAAGATATCTTTTATAGGTGTAATATTTTTTACCAAGTAGAATTCTTGTCTTTGATCTAGCTTTTGGCTTTAGTAATAATATATTTTCCTGATACTTACTCATCTATTGCCTCCCAAACAAATTTAATTGTAATTAACGTAAGAAACATCCTAAATGTTCTCTTATTTTTTTCTACCCTTAAATAACTATTGGTTCCCCTATCAATTAACCTCTACTCAAAATCCTTGTATAGTAAGCTTGGCTGTATCCCTTCATTGTTTTGGTATTTACCACTTGTGTATTTTTCATATTCCCCTTCAATTGAGTGATAATAGATCTGGCACAACTCTACATCAGAATAAATTCTTATGGGTTGAACACAAAATATTTCTAGGGTCCAATACCCGGAAAAACCAACATCCCCAAATCCTGCTGTTACATGTATAAATAAGCCCAACCTTCCAATTGAGGAGCGCCCCTCGAGCATTGGTACATATTTGTCCGTTTTTGTATACTCGATTGTTCTTCCTAAGTACAATTTATTTGGTTCTAAGACCAATCCCTCTACTGGGATTATAATTTTTTTAGTTTTATTTTCTTTTTTCATATCTAACAGATTATCTTCATAAATCAATAACTCATTATGTAATCTAAGATTATAACTATTAGGATTCAATTGTTTTTCATTATAAGGTTCTATAATTATTTCTTTGCCTATTTTACTTTTAATTTCTTTTCCTGAAAGTATCATAAAATATATACCACCTTTTCAAATTCCACAACTTATCATATTCACTTATATTTTATAATCATTTTAAGCATTTGTCAAAATAATCTAAAACACAAACAGCTAGTCTCTTTAGTTATACCCCAGTTTTTTTAATGGTAGATGTAATTTTCAAGCAAAAAAAGAGACTGTATTAACTACAGTCATCTCCATCTGCTACTCCATTATACATTCAAAAATACCACAAGCTAATCGTTTTCCAGCATCCCCTGTTGGCTGAGATCTATAATCATCAGGGTTTTTGTGTATTATAATTGACTTACCAATAACGTCTTCCGGCTTAAACCTATTGGTATAAAAACTCATAATGGCCCTTCCATTATTAGAGAATAAAACTGGAAAATCGCCTGCATGGTTGCCGTGGGGCTGATTATCAGGATTCCAATGTTGCCCTGCCTCTTGAAATGGATCTTCTGGGTTGCCTACTGTACAATCACCAAATTCATGTATATGAAATCCATGAGGCCCCACAGGATCACCATTATCTGCTGGTTTAAACTCAGGCAAACCTGAAACACTAGTATATACCTCTGATCCACCTGGCGCTTCTCTTATTATTACCACTCCTTTAATATCAGGTGCTAAAGGACCTCCAACAATAATTGCTCTTGCTATTTCACACTTTTCTTTTTGCATAATCCACCTCTTTATACTCCTTGTTTTAGATTATGCTTTTAATGCCATATATGGTACATTTTACTACATTAGTGTAAAGCTACTAATATTGCTATCTTTGTTTAATGTGTGAATGATATTTTTTATCTCATTGTATTGAACTTTATAACCATTTTCTTTAATCCAATGTTCTATGGCTTTTTTTCCTGAATGCTTGCCAATTACAATTTTTCTTTGTCTTCCTAATAATTCAGGAGCAAATAACTCATAGGTATTAGAATCCTTTAATAAACCATCTACATGAATTCCTGATTCGTGGGAAAACACTTCTTCGCCAACTATTGGCTTTTGTTTTTCCAATTTTCTACCTGAGTAGTTTTCTACTATTTTAGATATCTTGGTCAATTGACTAATATCAACACTGGTATCGTATAAATCTTTTAGTTTTAATATTACTGCAATTTCTTCTAAAGGGGTATTACCAGCTCTTTCGCCTAATCCGTTAATGCTACAACTGATTATTTCTGCTCCACCTCTTATTGCGCCTAATCCATTGGCCGTTGCTAAGCCCAGATCATTATGACCATGAAAATCTAAAGGCAAATCCACATTTAATTTTATTTGCTTTATTATTTCATAAGTATTGAAAGGGTCTAATGCACCTAAAGTGTCTGCATACCTAATTCTTGTTGCACCTTCTCTTTTTGCCTCAGTATATAAATATATTAAAAAATCAAAATCTGCTCTTGATGCATCCTCAGCACCTATGGATACTCGTAAATCTTTTGACTTAGCGTAAGCGATTACTTTTTTCATTTCATTAACTACTTCAATATGTGTTTTGTTTAACTTTTTCTTTATATGAACATCTGAAGCTGGTACTGTTATATGCACATTTTTACAACCTGTTTCAATGGAGCAATCAATATCCGATATTTTCATTCGATTCCATGTTAATAACTGGGTGTTAAGATTTAGATTATTAATTTCATAAATATCTTGGATTTCTTCTTTTCCCATTGCTGGAATACCAACTTCAATGATATCAACACCTAATCCATCTAAGCATCGTGCTAAATGTTTTTTTTGAAAAAGATTAAAGTTAACTCCTGCTGCCTGTTCTCCATCTCTTAATGTAGTGTCTACGATTTCTATTTTTTTCATATATATCACCTCTGCTTAACTAATTTCTTTTTTACAGCAACTTTTTCCAAGCTTTCCTACTGCATCGGCTCTACACTGCTTACAGTGATACATTTGTTTTAAATGTTTTTCACATTTCTTTCTAACTTTTAATAACTCTTCTTGAGATACTACTGGTTTATTCTCAAAAACAGTTCCTTCAACTGGAATTAAAGGCATTATATTGGTCATACAGGCTCCTAACGCTTTAGTTGTTTGAACAATTTCTTCTATATGCTCATTATTTATACCTTTTATATAAACAATATTGACTTTTACTAAGACGTTATTTTCTGCTAAAAACTTTAATCCTTTTAATTGATTTTCTACAACAATTCTTCCTGCTTCTATGCCTTCATATCTCTGACTTCTATAGATGACATACTTATAAATTTTGGATGCAATTTCAGGTTTTACTGCATTGATGGTTATTGTCACATGACTTATACCTAATCTAACAATCTCTTCCATATAATCTGGTAGTGATACCCCATTAGTTGATAAACAAAAGGTAACATCTTTATCATATTCTTTTATTAATTCAATTGATTTTTTACTTTCTTCAAAGTTTGCTAAGGCATCCCCTGGTCCTGCTATTCCAACTACCGTTAATTTATCTACTTTTTCTTTCATGTTTACATAATGTTTTAATGCTTCTTCAGGTGTCATAATATTACTTGTTACCCCTGGACGACTTTCATTTTGACAATCAAATTTTCGATTACAGTAATGACACTTTACATTGCATTTTGGGGCAACTGGTATATGCATTCTTGCATAATCATGTGCATTTGGACTGTAACAGGGATGAGTTTTTGTTTTATTAATTAATTCCATAGAAAGATTCATAGTTATTCCCTCCTCTTTAAGCTTTTAATAATGGTTCAAAGTAATTTTTATACATTCGATCTCTATAATCATCGTGTTTTAAATCAATTAAGGTGTTTGTTATTTCATCTAATAATCTTAATGACCCTTTATAACCAATATTGAGTTTTCTTTGAGCACCCATATGGTCATGTATTGGAAAACCTACTCTTATTAGTGGCAAATGTTCTTTTTCTTTTATAAATTTTCCATCTGAGTTGCCAATAAGGATATTAACATCATTCTCTTTAACTAAAGGTTGAAGAGAACTAAAATCAGAATCATCCATTACTATTGGTGTTATATTAAACTTCCTTCCTTTAGTAATGATCATCTCTTTTAACCTTTTACTTTTTGTACCCGTCATTATTAATCTGGGATTGATGCCATTTTCAATACATAAACTGGCAATGGCATAATTCATTTCTGGATCTCCAAAAACAGCTGCTATTCCTTCTCCATTGTATTTATGAGAGTCAATCATTCCATCTAGCATTCTACCTCGTTCTTTTTGTAGTTCATTGGGTATTGGTTTATTTGTTATTTTAGATAATATATTGATAAAAGTATCACTGTTTTCTAAGCCTACTGGAATAGGCAATCTATATAATGGTACATTGTATTGATCTTCTAAGTATTTGCCTGGTGAGTGTTGCTCTTTAACAAATTCTCCAAACTCTATTGTTGCAACAGCCCCACCCATAGCTTTTATTCTATCTAGTTTGGTGCCATCACTTAACAATTTGTTGTATTCAGAAGTGTATGGTGCATCTAATGTATCAGAGATATCTGGAAAAATAACGCATTTTTTTTGAAAGTAAGCAACCAATCTCTTTAACTCTCTAATATCCTCACAAGTCATATTTGAAACAACGATATTAATATAATCATTCTTCCCTACTTCTTCTGTCAGATTTTCTAAAATTTGTCTTAAAGCATAATAGTAGCCTTCATATTGACTCCCGTTATAACCAGGCGTTGAAACAGGTACAATGCTTATTTTATCTTCTATATTTTCCTCGTTTAGAAATTCTCTTATAATCCCTTGAATATCTTCACCAATGGTTTCAGCTAAACAGGTCGTTAATACACCAATAATACTTGGATTATACAAGGCTATTAAATTTCTTAACCCTTTTTTTAAGTTATGAGTACCACCATATACAGTGCCTTCTTCTGTTAGGGAAGAAGAAGCTATATCTACAGGTTCATTATAATGAGCTGATATATGACGTCTAATATAGGTACTACATCCTTGGGAACCATGAATTAATATCATGCTTCGCTCAATACCTTTGAATGCTAAAGAACCACCCATAGGCATACACATTTTACAAGGATTGACGTTCAAGTGTGTAAAATTCTTCTTCGTAGACATAAGCTTCCCCTCCTTTTTTTTCAATAAATGACCAAACTGGACTATTCACTGTTAAATCTACTTCTTTAGCAAAATTCACTGCACCTACAAATCCACATAGAGGATGTTTTCTCTCATGGTTGTGATCTATAAAAGCTACACCAAGTTTATGGGCTAAAGGTCTTTCTTTTACACCACCTACTAAAATATCTGCTTTTGTCTTACGCAAAAAATATTCTAATTCAGATGGATTGGTATCATCTAATATTATTGTACCTTCCTCAGTCAGTTCTTTGATTTTCTTGTATTCTTCTTCTTTACCTGTTTGTGTCCCTACCACAACAGATCGAATACCCATATCTTCAAACTGTTTTATTAATGAAATGGCCTTAAAGCCACCCCCTACGTAAATTGCTACTTTTTTTCCCTTTAACCGCTCTAAATATTTTTTTAATTCTATATTCGCTGTTTCTACTTGTTCTCTAACAAAATTTTGAGCTCGTTCTATGATTTTTTTATCTCCTGATAATAAGGCAATTTTTTCTAGACTCTTAGCTGTATCAGTTACACCAAAAAAACTTACTTGCTCGAATGGTATATTATATTTTAATTGCATTTGTTTGGCTAAGTAGGTCATTGAACCAGCACATTGAACCATATTTAAATGGGCATTTCCTGCTTTTTCAATTGCTTCACAAGTGGCATCCCCCGTCACAGTAACATTAACTTTAACACCTATTTCACTAAGGTAATTTCTTATAATCCATGCTTCACCAGCTAAGTTAAAATCTCCTAAATAATTGATTTCAAAATAATCCTTTTCTTTTTCCTCTTTTGGCCCCATTAATTCTAACAAGGCATGACAGGCAGCTTTGTAACCATCTTTTTTATTTCCTGCAAATCCAGAAGATTGTACTGGTATTACTTTTATATTGTACTCTTGAGATTTTTTCTTGCTAATGGCTTTCAAATCATCACCTATGACTCCTACTACGCAAGTTGCATAGACAAATATAACCTTTGGCGATTTGCTCTCCATTATTTCATCAATGGCAGCTTCAAGTCTCTTTTCACCACCAAAAATAATATCCTCTTCTCGTAAATCAGTAGAGTAACTGTTTCTATAATTCTCATTATCACTACTTAAACTCCCTCTTATGTCCCAAGTATAACTAGCACATCCAATAGGACCATGTATCAAATGAATGGCATCTGTTACTGGATTTAGAACAACTCTTGCACCACAATAAACACAGGCTCTTTGACTAACCGCACCAGACACACTATCTTTTTCACAATCGATAATACTTTCCTGTTTCTTTTGATTAGATAATACAAAAGACTTTCTTTCTTCTAATATAATTGGATTCTTCGACATACTAATCACCCACCCTTTAATATAAAAACTATGTTCTTAATAGTTTCCTTTATTGTTGACAATGTTGTTAATTCAAGGAATATATAATTGAATTGATATGGACTTGCTATAACAAAAGGCAACCAATTTAATTATATATTTCTTGAACTGAAATGGCCTGATCCAATATATATCTAAGATCCTTCTCTTTTTTAGGTAGACATAAGAGAGGAGGCGCCTTCTAAATAAAGAAGGATCTATAGATATTTAACTAATAGGAATGGTATTGCTTCATGGTTACATTGCTTTACATAACCAACTCAAAATCTTCTTCAGGACAAGTTTCATCATATTTATCCAAAATTGCAGTACTTATTTTTTCAATTAATCTTAATGCCCCTTTATAGCCCACTGTTGGGAAATAACTATGACCAACACGGTCTAATATAGGAAAACCTACTCTAACCAATGGAATATCTTCAGCTCTTGCTATATATTTTCCATAGGTATTACCTATTAATAAATCTACTGATTCATTTTTTATTAATTGATGTAATGTCATTAAATCTGCTTCGGCTTTTACAACACATTCTTTTAAATCTGCCTTTTCAAACATTCCTTTTATAGTTCTTTCGAATTCCTTACCTGGTGTTCCTGTTATGACATATTTTGGTATCATACCTAAATCTATAACAAATTCTGTTAGAGCAATCATAATATCTGGGTCACCAAACAATGCAACCTTCTTACCGTGATAATGATGGTGCACATCAATCATTACATCCAATAACTGACCTCTTTCAATTTCTAACTCCTCTGGGATAAACACATCTCCAGTTAAAGACAATAAACTCATTAAAAATTCATCTGTAGCCTTTATTCCTATAGGTAGTTTCAAAATATGTGGGGGAATATCAAAGCGTTTTTCAAGTTCATAAGCAGCTTCTTTAGAAGAAAAACTTCCTAATGCCACTGTTGCTTTTGAGTCTCCAGTTGCTTTTAACTCTTCAATGGTAACGCCGCCTTCTGGATACATTTCGTATTTCCCTTTATTAGGTGCATTCACAACCCCACTTGTATCAGGGAACATAATAGATGGAATATCCAATAGCTTTAACATTCTTCTTATTTCACCCATATCAGATGGTTCAACATAACCTGGTATTATATTTATTGTATTACTGGGTACGTCTCTTTCTTTTTTAGCCAAATGACTAACCATGGCTTTGGTCATATTGGAAAACCCCGTTACATGAGAACCAACATAACTTGGTGTATTGGCATAAATAACAACTTTGTCTTCTGGAAGATTTGTTGATTTAATAATTTCTGTTAAATCATCACCAATGGTTTCTGATAAACAAGTTGTATTAACCGCAACGATATCAGGATTATAAAGTTCAAATACTGTTTCCAATCCTTTTGACAAATTTGATTTACCACCGAATACACAAGCACCTTCAGTAAAGGAACTGGTTGAAGCAACAATAGGATCTCTAAAATGTCTGGTCAAATGCATTCTGTGATAAGAACAACACCCTTGGGAACCATGACTATGAGGCAAACATTTATTAATACCAAGTGCTGCGTACATTGCGCCAATAGGCTGACAAGTCTTTGCTGGATTAACTACTAAGGCTGATCTTTCTTTTATTTCTTTGGTCGTATAATTTAACATACCTTTTCAACTCCTTCCTCTACTTTTCCATTAAGAATAGGTTGTGTTTTCCAAGGTGCTTTCATATATTGCCAAGCTGGTGTGAAAATTCCCGCTACAACATCTCTAGCAAAATTAGCTGCCCCTCTGTATCCTGCATAAGGACCAGAATAATCATATGAATGCATTTGTTTTGAATAAACACCCATTTTTTGAATCATATATTTGTCTTTAACCCCAGATCCAAAGAAGGCAGGTTTTAATGCTTTTATAATCATTTCTGTTTCAAAATGGTTAAGGTCATCAATTAAAACTGTCCCATCTTCCATATCTTTAATCATCCCTGCATAATCTCCAAGTGGAATTTCTTTTTTCAATGCTTCTAATCTGTCTTCTGGGATTCTTAAATTGTATTTTTGCTCATCTTTTTCCACAGTTATTTCTTCTATATTACGTGTATCTGCATCTAATTTAATATCTGGAATGATATCTCTTCCTTCGTAATCATCACGATGACCGAATTCATAACCTGCCACAATTGTTTCAATACCCATTTCTTTTAATAGGCCTTGGTAATGATGGGCTCTTGAACCACCAACAAATAATACTGCTGTTTTACCTTCACATTTTTCTTTATAGGTTGCCATTTCTTGTAATAGTTCTTCTGTTTCTTCTGCTATGACTTCTTCAGTTTTAGCCATTAAGTCTTCATCGCCAAAGTATTTTGCGATATGTCTTAGGGTAGTAGACATGGATTCAACTCCTATAAAGTTGACTTTCATCCAAGGTGCCCCATACTTAATTTCAATCATCTCGGCAATATAGTTGATGGATCTATGACATTGAACCAAATTCAAATCAGCTTGATGGGCTCTTGCTATCTCTTCATAGGTACTGTTACCAGTCATTGTCGTAACAACTTTATACCCAACCTTGTTTAAAATTCTAGAGATTTCCCATTCGTCACCACCGATATTATATTCTCCTAAAAGATTGATTTTGTATTTTCCTATTACTTCTTCATCATTGGTACCAACAATATCTTTCATAAGCTTATTATTGGCTATATGATGCCCTGCTGATTGACTTACACCTTTATAACCTTCACAATTAAAAGCTAATACTGGTATACCGTGTTTTTGTTGAGCTTGTTTTGCAATCTGATTAATGTCATCTCCTATAAGCCCTACTGGACAAGTGGCAGATATGGAAATGGCATTTGGTTTAAAGAGTTCTACAGCTTCATCAATTGCCTTAGCTAGCTTTTTCTCACCGCCAAATACAATGTCACTTTCTTGCATATCTGTAGTAAAACAGTACTCTAAAAAGTTTTTTCCACCTTCTCTTATTTTCCCTTTATTCCTTCTTGTATTCCAAGCATAGTAGGAACAACCAACAGGCCCGTGAACAATATGAACCATATCTATAATTGGTCCAACAACTACCCCTTTACATCCTGCATAACAACACCCTCTATTTGTAATGATCCCAGGTATTGCTCTTGTATTCGCAGCTATTTCTTGCTTTTCATTAGAATCTTTTATAATAATGTGTTTCTTTCTATTCTTCATTACCTTTGAAGGGTAACTTTCTAAAACTTTATCTAGAAACTCTTGACTTTTCATTTCCTTCACCTCCATTAAACTGCTTCTATTCCGATTTCATTGGTTCTAACTCTCACAACTTCTTCAATATTAAACACAAAGATTTTACCGTCTCCCATATTACCCGTTTGATTCACTTCTATTATTGTATCTATTAACTGTTTAACATCTTCATCCTTAACAATAATGGTTAACATTCTTTTTGAGATTAATCTATGTGATTCTGAGATAGATTCTAAAACATTAGGTTCTCCAATTGGCTGACCATCAATTAGTTGATGAATGAGAGCATAATCTACTTTCTTCTTACCTCTACCACTCACTCGACGACAAGTTATTGAAGGAAAACCTGCATCCGATAATGCTTTTTTAGTGTCATTGATTTTATCCATTCGGATAATAGCCATTACTTCTTTCATATCATTTCCCTCCTAAAGTTCACTTGCACCTGAACTAATGGTGTAAACTTCTTCTACATCACTAATAAATATCTTACCATCTCCAAAAGTACCATCACCTGTTTTAGCACTTTTTGTAATGATTTGTATCACATCATCTTTGTCTTCATCCCTTACTACCATCATTAATAATTCTTTTGGGATTTCATCATAATGTACATTTCCTACTTTTACACCTCTTTGTTTCCCTCTACCAAAAACATCTATCTTCGTTACCGCTGGGAAATCAGCCTCAGCCAAATCTTGTAATACTTGTGATACTTTCTCAGGTCTAATAATTGCTCTAATCATTTTCATTTCACTTCACTCCAATCCTTATATTTTCTTATCTATATATACTTTTATCTTGTTATTTCGCGAAAGGTTGCTAATTTTAGCTTTTTTTGTTATAATTTAGTGGGCAGTTTTATGCCCACAATTGGTATTGGTGGTGGAATAAGGTAATGACGGTCAATCTGCTCCTTATTTCACTTCTTATCCTATAATTCCAAACTCCATTAGAATTTCTTCTAATTTATCTTGAGACATTGGTTTCGGTATAACAAACATTTTATTTTCATCTATGGCTTTAGCTAATGTTCTGTATTCATCTGCTTGTGGATCTTTTGGATCAAAATCTACAACCGTCTTTTTATTAATTTCTGCTCTTTGAACCACATTATCCCTTGGTACAAAATGAATCAGTTGTGTGCCTAATTCTGATGCAAATGCTTTTAACATTTCATACTCGTTATCAACTTTACGGCTATTACAGATAATTCCTCCAAGTCTTGTTCCACCTGTATTGGCAAATTTACTGATACCTTTTGCAATATTATTAGCTGCATACATGGCCATCATTTCACCACTTGCAACAATATAAATCTCTTCAGCTTTTCCTTCACGGATTGGCATTGCAAATCCACCACAAACTACGTCTCCTAATACATCGTAAAAGACATAATCCAAATCATCTGTATATCCACCTAATTGTTCTAATAAGTTAATGGAAGTAATGATACCTCTCCCTGCACATCCAACGCCAGGTTCAGGACCACCGGACTCTACACATCGGATATTGCCATAACCTGTTAATAATATTTCATCTAATTCAATATCTTCTCCTTCATCTCTTAAAGTGTCTAAAACTGTTTTTTGTGCTAACCCATTTAATACCAATCTTGTTGAATCGGCTTTTGGATCACAACCAACGATCAGGATTTGTTTACCTGCTTCTGCTAAAGCAGCTGTTAAATTTTGAGTTGTCGTTGATTTACCGATTCCCCCTTTTCCATAAATAGCTATTTGTCTCATACTAATCATCCTTTCTTATCTTTTAGAAATTATATATTTAAAGTCGGTATTGACTTTAGACCTTAATAAAGTTTTACTTGTTTCAAAAAAGAAAAGGCACCCTCAATTCACTTTTCAGTGAATTGAGAGCGCCTTTGCCCAATTCTAAGTATTAATCACTTAGCATAAAGATTTATAAAGTTTAATTCATTATCTATTAACTTTATTTAAAATTTTGGATTATGCATCTCTTTTAAGTTATATTTTGTTTTTCATTTTACCTTATAAACACTATACCACTAATTTAATATATTTTCAATATATTGAATTAAAATTTTTTTTATGCTTCATTTTAACCATTTAATAACTTTTGTTTTATTATTATACTATTACTGATAGCATTGACCCTATTATTATATCTTTTGCATTCTTTTGTTAAATATCTTAATAAAATAAGCATGCAATATATATAACATATCAAATTATATGATATAAATTTTTGGATATTATTACCTTGATACAATTTTCAGTTAATTTTCCAATTGGTTTATATACTCTTCTATTGCTTGAGCAACCTTCTTTGAGTGCTTTACTGCTTCTACAACTGTTCTTGCACCAGTTACAACATCACCAGATGCAAAGACGCCGTCTCTTGTTGTTCTTCCAGTATCATCAACGGTTACCAATCCTTTGTTACCTGTATCAATTCCTTTTGTAGTGGCTATAATATTGGTTCTTGGTCCTTGACTAATTGCAATAATAACAGAAGATGCTTCATATAGCTCTCTTGAACCTTCAATGACATTAAATTGTTTAACACCATTTTCGTCTTCCCATACTTCTATTTTTTCATAAATGACGCCATCATCCACAATCTCGATTGGTGACTTATAGAATTCAAAGTTAACACCATCCATTTTGGCATACTGAACTTCGTGTTTACTTGCTGACACCTCTTCTAATCCCTTACGATACATAACTGTTACTTCTCTAGTGCCATGGCGTAATGCTGTTCTTGCAACGTCCATAGCAACATTTCCAGCACCAATGATGCAAAGTCTTTTTCCTAGATTATATACATCTGGATTTTTTAAGTAATCCACTGCAAAATGTACATGTCCTAAACTTTCACCTTTTAACCCTAATTTATTAGGTCTCCATGTTCCCGTTCCAATAAATACAGCTTTATATCCATCTCTAAAGAGATCATCAATTGTAATAACTGGACCTATCATTGTATTTGGTCTAATTTTCACACCCATATTAATCAGTTTATCGTATAATTTATCAATAATCGCTTTTGGTAAACGGAATTCTGGTATTCCATATCTTAGTACCCCACCTATTTTATCATGGGCTTCAAAAATTGTAATATCATAACCTTTATTCGCAAGTAGGATTGCTATGGTTATTCCAGCTGGGCCTGATCCAATAATAGCAACTTTTTTACCATTTTTTTCCATAGGCTTTGATGCATCCATATTGTCTAAATAGAAATCTGATATATAATGTTCTATAGCACCAAATTTTATTGGATTCCCTTTTTTATTTAATATACAGTTTCCTTCACATTGTTCTTCATGAGGACATACAAGCGAGCAAACAATTGATAATGGATTGTTTTCAAATAACATCTGTCCTGCTTCTAGAATTTTACCTTCTTCAAATAAATTTATAACCTCATTAATAGGGGTTTCAACTGGACACCCAACTTTACATCTTGGTTTTTTACATTGTAAGCAACGATTTGATTCTTCCATAACGTGAGCCATATCTTTCATCTCCTCTATTTAAATATATCCTTTTAAAGACATCTAATTATTCTATTTTCATTATTTGCTTTAATTCTATATATGTTTTTATTTTTTGTCAACTAAGGTTATTCTAAGTAATCAGAAGGGTTTCGTTAATTAATTAACCTAAAAAGAGTGATTCTCTTTTTATAAATAAAATTAAACTTCTCCAACAAAAAACCCTTCAATCAAAAACATTACAATCCTCTAGCAAATTTAAGTAGTTAAATAAAAATAAGGCCTCTACCTGAAATTTACAATAGAGGTCTTATTATAATTATATGTTTTATTTTAGTCGTTTCTTTAACAATACCACTACATTATTTTGGTGATATAGTATATTTTTTAAATCTAAAAATTTAAAAATATATCTACTTTTATTTTTTTCCATTTGTCATTTATGCCCTTATGGGCAATGAGACATAAGTTTCCCTAATAGTCTACCCTATGTATGCCTAGTTATTTACACATATACTCTTTAATTTTAGAAACATAATACTTTTCTTCTCTTAACATATGATCTAGCATTATTGGTTTAATCACACCTAGTAGCTTACACGCCTCACGCAATTCCTTTACTTTACATAAGTACACATTAAAGTCTTCAATATGTTTACATACTTCTTCATTTAATAATTCTAGGGCACCATTTTTCAATCCTGTTCTTTCCAACATCATGCCTAATTCAGTGGCTTTAACAAATAAATCTAAGAAAGTTTTTTCAAATTCTTGGCTAATTTCTATCCATTCTTTTTCTACATAATCTGTATCTCCAATAATAGCTGCTGCATGACCTGCTGCATCTGGTAGCCAGATTAAATGCAACTTAATATTTTCCATTGTCATATCTGTACAAGCTTTGTCTTTAGATAACTCTCTTTTACACTCTAAGGCTTCATTTATCATATGATTAATAAAAGAGGGGGTTAATCCTAATTCTATATTACAAGTTAATAATTTTTGAAGCAAACTTTTCTTGAACTCAATAAACTCCGTAACAATATATAGGAATTGATCAACGAAATTACTCGTATCTCTTTTATTTGGATTTCTTAATTGTATTTCAGCTTTTTTTCTAAATGCAATAAAAGCATCTTTAAAATATTTTGCTTTTGCAATATCTCTTGATTCCCTGTAAGAAAATGTTAATAATTGAAACTCTGCATGATCTCTTAATATTCCCGCCCAAAAATATACTTCTTCTAACCTATTCATATACTACCTCCTAAACAATTCTTTTATAATATATGATAAAACTATTTATAACAGTACATAATTAGGTGGTATCCATTGAACTGGTATTTTTTATATGATATTATTACCTAGACAAATCTTTTTGGAGGTATTTACTATGAACTTTAGAACACTTGGAAAAACGGGCTATGAAATCTCTGAAGTCTCTTTTGGTTCTTGGGCTATTGGGGGCACTTGGGGAGAGGTTGATGATAAAACAAGTCTAATGGCATTAGATGAAGCAATTGATCAAGGGGTTAATTTCTTTGACACTGCAGATGTTTATGGAGATGGAAGAAGTGAAAGATTGCTATCAAAGCTATCTGCTTCTGTTAAAGATAGAATATATATTGCTACTAAAGCCGGGAGAAGGCTAAACCCACATAATGCAGAAGGTTACAATAAAGAAAATTTATCTAATTTTATCAATAGAAGTTTAAAAAACCTTAACGTAGAGTGTATTGATTTACTACAACTTCATTGCCCACCAACAGATGTTTTTTATAATGAGGAAGTTTTTTCTGCTCTTGATGATCTAAAAAAAGAAGGTAAAATTGCTCATTATGGTGTAAGTGTAGAAAAAGTTTCAGAGGCTTTAAAAGCATTAGAATATCCTAATGTTGCAACTGTTCAAATTATTTATAATATGTTTCGCCATAAACCAGGGGATGAATTTTTTCAATTAGCTAAGAATAATAATGTAGGTATCATTTGTAGAGTGCCTCTAGCTAGTGGTTTATTAACTGGTAAAATGACTAAAGACTTCTTCTTTGATCCTAAAGACCATAGAAGCTTTAATAGAAATGGAGAGTCTTTTGATAAAGGGGAAACTTTTTCAGGTGTTGATTATGAACTAGGATTGAAGGCAGTAGAAGAACTGAGAAAAATCAAACCTCAAAATATGACTATGGCACAATTTGCATTAAAGTGGATTTTAATGAATGATCATATAAGCTGTATTATACCTGGTGGCAAAACACCAGAACAAGTAAAAGATAATGTTATATCCTCTGAATTACCTAATTTAACAGAAGAAGTAATGGATCAAGTGAAAAATATTTATGATAAGTATATAAGAGAAGGCGTTCATAAACTTTGGTAGTATTCAGCCCAGTTCCTTTCGGTACTGGGCATTGTTTTAATTTATAGTTTTTTTCCAACTCATTATATATTCATAGTATTTATTTGGCATATCTATATTTATTTCTTTTTTCTCCCACTCACCTCTTAATCCCAGTTCATTACAAGAAAGCTCAAAATGGCACATGGCTATACCAATATCTATTTTTTGCATTTCAAATCCTAGGTTGTTTCCAGGATATTTTGGAGTTCTTTCAAGAAAAAAATGAACTTCTTCATAATCTTTTGAGACTATAATTCTATAGGGTTGCTTATTAGATGCAGAAGGTGATAATCTTACCATCTCTAATGGCATCTTATATATATTAGCCTCTTCTTCCTTTAATTCATTATTAAAAGTATTATAAAAAAATAATTCACTCCATGGTTTTCTTTTGTCTGATTTCGCCATATGTCTTATGGTCTTATCTAAAAATCTTTGATTTTCACTTTCATACCCTATAGGCGTAATACAAGGAATAATCTCATTATATTCTATATTTATTTCTTCCTCAAAATTATTTCTATTAAATGTTCCTCCCAGCCAACAAGTACCTATGTTCATTTCTGTTAAATACAATATAAATTTTTCAAAGACATAACCAAAATCAACAATACTGCCTTCATTTTTATTAATGCTTCCAACTATATACGCCTGTGGATTTTTTATAAAGCCATATGTGCCAATCTTTTTACCTTTTTCAGTTTGATTTTTACTTACTGGTACCAATTGAAATCTTATTTTTTTTCCTAATGGGCTTATTAAGTTTGCTTCTTCCTTAATATAAGAATTTATGAGATCTAAGTCCTTTGTATTTAGTAGTTTGTTTTCATATGTTCGTATGGATTTTCTTCTCTTAATTGTTTCTATGATAGATTTAACTTGCATTTTTTTCACTCCTTGATTTTATTAAATCATTGGTATATCTCCATAATTTTTTTGCCAACAATTCATCGTATGTGCTTTTTGAAGATGGTATAGCTCTTTTTTTATAAAAGTATTTACCAGTAACCCCTTCTACCTCATTTGATGTTGCAAGATAAATACTGGTTTCTGCACCTTCCTGAGGCGTAAGAAAAAATGGCTTTAATGCCCTTGTAATTAACGTACCGAAACCCGTTTCACGGTTTATCCCCATACTAGTAGCCACAGCTCCAGGATGAAGACAGTTTACAGTAATATTAGTATCATTAAGTCTTCTTGCTAACTCATATGTAAATAATATATTTGCCTTTTTTGATTGGGCATAAGCTTTCCAAAAGTAAAAGTTTTTTTCAAGGTTGATATCTTTAAAGTGTATTTTACCTTGTTTGTGGGCACCAGAAGAAACATTTATTATTCTACCATCATCACTTACTTTTAGTAAATCCAATAATAAATTGGTCAATAAAAAATGCCCTAAATAATTTACACCAAATTGTAGTTCAAATCCATCTTTTGTTTTGTAATATCCAGGTAATATAACACCTGCATTATTAATCAGCACATCTAATTGATTAAATCTTTTTTTAAAGCCTCTTGTGAATTGCCTAATTTCTTCAAAGGATCCTAAATCACATAAATGAAGTTCTGTAGCCTCATTGTTGCTATAGTCAATTACTTCCTGTAATGCTATCTCGCCTCTTTCTTTGTCCCTACACAGCATAATCACCTTATATCCTCTTTTTGCAAGGTCTTTGGCAGTTTCTTTTCCTATTCCTGAATTTGCTCCAGTTATTATTGTTACTTTACTATCCACTCTTCCACCCTCTTATTTTTCTTGAATCACCTTTACAATTTCTTTTCTTGCTAATTTTGCTTCTGGTAGTGGTAGTAGAACCCACCCATGCATCATTTTGGGGTACTCATTATAATTTATTATTATACCTAGGCTATCACATTTTTGCTTTAACTGTCTACAATCCGCTAAAAACAACTCACTTGTTCCTACAAATAGTGTGATCTTACCTAATCCTTCTAAATCTCCATACAAAGGACTTACAAGATACTCTTGATTCTTCTTTATATTCTTTGCGTACATTTTCCCAAATCTTCTTAAAGACAAATCCATTAATACATCATATTTTAACAAGCTCATTATATTGGGATTTTTCAATTTTATATCTAACCAAGGTGAAATTAAAATAATGTTTTTAGGTTGTCTATTTCCTTTCTTTTTTTGCAGCTCTGCTAGTGCTAAAGCAATGCCTCCTCCAGCAGAATCTCCAATAATCGAAAGACGCTCTGATCCCTTACTAATAAGTTGATTATAGATAGGATTTAGCATATTAAAAATTTCTTTAACACCGTTTTTAGGTGCTAACGGGTATATAGGCACTGTTATCGTTGCATTGGTTTTTCTTAATAGATACTCAATAAAATTCCAGTGAAAAGACATTATTTGATAAACATAACCACCACCATGTAGATATAAAATATTCTTTTCACTACTACTGTTATTAGGTTTTATAACATAATAGATATAATTGGTTATATGCTTTTCTTCTACTATAAAGTTATTGGTTATCTTTCTAGGTGGATTAATATTTTCTGATGTCTGTCTTCTAATAACTTCATCCTTAGAGACACCAATAGGGGCCTTGCCTTTTTTTATCTTAATGAGACATTTTATTAATTTACTTTGAATACTCTCCATACTTATACCTCAATATAGAAAAACCTCAAATGAATGAGGTTTTTAAATGTCTTTATTTTTTTGGCGGCAATATTTCAATCCAATAATCATCTGGATCATTTATAAAGTATATCCCCATATTTTTGTTTTCATAACATATACAGTCCATTTTTTTATGATGTTCATAAGCTGCGTCAAAATCATCTACTCTTATTGCAAGATGGAATTCATTGTCCCCTAAATTATATGGTTTTTCCCAATCTCTTAGCCATGTTAATTCTAATTTGTGATCTGTAACACCATCACCTAAAAAAGCTAATATAAAGCTGCCATCCTCTGCAACTTTTCTTCTTACTTCTTCAAAACCAAGAGCCTCTTTATAGAAAGCTAAACTCTTGTCCAAGTCTAATACATTAAAATTATTATGATCAAAGGTAAATTTCATACAACAACATTCCTTTCAACTGTTTTTTCACTTCTTTTTCATTATACAATAACTTGAATTTTTAATAAAGAACTATAATGGGTAATTTTTACAATTAATGTGGTAAATTAATTTATTGTATGTAATAATATTTATAAGAAAATGAAAGAGAGGCGTTTATGTAGATGGAACATAATCTGAAAATAAATTATTTATATCATAGTGGTTTTACTGTAGAAACTAATAATTATTTATTAATTTTTGATTATTTTAAAGACCATGGATTAGAGAACAAATCAGTTGCTAATGGTTTCATTGGAAAAGAAGATTTGGAAACTAAGAAAAAAATAATTGTTTTCTCTTCCCATAGCCATCATGATCATTTTAATCCTATTATATTAGATTGGATTAATGTTAATAAGGCTATTCAATATGTTTTTAGCAGTGATATTGTAATCGATAAAAAAGAACCTTATATGACTTTCTTATCTCCTTACGATAGCATAATATTGGATGATTTAAATATAAAAGCCTATGGGTCGACTGATCTAGGTGTATCCTTTCTAGTAAAAGTAGATGAGTCTACTATTTTTCACGCTGGTGATTTAAACTGGTGGTATTGGTGGGACGACACGGAAGAAGAAATCGCAAAAGCTGAAAAGTGGTTTAAAGAAGAGATAGATTATATGAAGGATGAAAAAATTGATGTGGCTTTTTTTCCTGTAGACCAAAGACTTGAACAAAATTATGCTTTAGGCGCAAAATATTTTATTGATATATTAAAACCAAAGTACTTGATTCCTATGCATTTTGGTGATCATTATGAAACAACAGTAAAATTTGCACTTGAAATGAAAAACTCATTAACCAATATCTTTACACTTAATTCTAGAGGACAAGAAATAAAAATCATATAAACTTATATTTTTTTAAAATACCTTGTAAAATCTACAAGGTATTTTCTTCTTTTTTCTTTTTGAATGCTTCCATTTCTTTTAAGTAATTTATCTGTGTTTCAGTTTTGCCCCTCCATTTAGAAGCTTCTAATGCCTCTATATTACCAACTGATTCGGGCTTTTCTTTTTCATTTACATAATCAAAAAACGTGTCTTTGTCTACTTCTTCAATACCTTTACATTTGCTACACATTAAGAGGTATCTTTTTGAAGTAGGAATAATTGGAACAAAAAAGAAGGTAAACCATATTGTAACTTTTATAAGATCTATATCCATACTCACATTATCACAATGCAAACAATTACTTGTAATCTTACTATATTTTTTAAAAGTTCTATACCCCCAACCGACTATAAACATAGGCTCTCCTTTCTCTAATAAAATATAATAAAATTTTAACACTTATCTTAAATTTTGTAAAAATATTTTTTATACAGTCACACTTTGTTCTTCTAGAACTTATGCCTGTGTTTTTCCTTATATGTAATTAAGGAGCCCCCTTGTGATATTATCCACATCAAGCTCCTTAATTTTTATTTCATTTGATTTAAAATATCTTTTAAGATATCTATAACTTTTTTAGGGTTTGCTTGTCCTTTTGTTTTTTTCATCATTTGACCCATTAGAGATTGGACCGCTTGCTCTTTTCCTGATAAATAGTCTGCTACTACTTTTTCATTACTGCTAATAACTTCTTTTGCCATATCTATAAGCGCACCGTCGTCGCTTATTTGCTTTAAGCCTTCTTCTTCAACGATTGTATTAGGACTTTTCCCTGTCTCCCACATTTGTGCAAAAACTTTTTTACCTATACTGTTACTTATGATATCTTCTTCAATTAAGTTAACCAATTCTGCTAGTAACTCAGGTTTAAAAGGTATAGAACCTTCTTCTTTTTGGTCTTCATTTAATTTACTAAATATCTCAGTAATTATCCAATTGGATACTGTTTTTGCATTTTTAGATGCTTTAGCTGCAGTTTCAAAATAGTCCGCCATATTTCTTGAAGCTACTATTAAATCAGCATCTTTTGGAGATATGCCATACTCACTGATATAACGTACTTTCCTCAAGTCTGGCATTTCTGGGAGAGATTTTCTTATTTCTTCGATTTTTTCTTTTGGTGTTATGATTGGCATTAAGTCTGGCTCTGGGAAATAACGGTAGTCATGAGCTTCTTCTTTACTTCTCATAGAAACCGTTACACCTTTTACATCATCCCATCTACGTGTCTCTTGTACAATGGTGCCACCACTCTCTATGGTTTTAATCTGTCTTTTTGCTTCATACTCAGCCGCTTTTACTGCAAAGTTAAATGAATTTATATTTTTCATTTCTGTACGTGTTCCAAATTCTGTACTGCCTTTTTTTCTAACAGATAAGTTAACATCACATCTGAGTGACCCTTCATTCATTTTACAATCTGATACATCTGAATAAAGAAGGATAGATCTAAGCTTTTGCATAAATATGCCTACTTCTTCAGGTGATCTCATATCTGGTTCTGTAACGATTTCAATAAGTGGTACACCACATCTATTATAGTCAACTAAAGAACCTTCTCCTGCTTCATGTAGTAATTTCCCTGCATCTTCTTCTATATGAATTCTAGTGAGTCCAACTTTTTTGACTTCACCATTTACTTCTATCTCAACTTCTCCTTCATAACATAAAGGCAAGTCAAATTGGGATACTTGGTATGCTTTTGGTAAGTCTGGATAAAAATAATTTTTTCTATCTTGTTTGCTGAACTCTGCAATTTTACAATTCGTTGCTAAACCTGCTCTTACTGCATATTCTACAACATTCTCATTAAGCACTGGTAATGTTCCAGGCATCCCCGTACAAATAGGACAACAATGGGTATTTGGATCTCCTCCAAATTTTGTTGTACAGCCACAGAATATTTTTGATTCTGTTTTTAATTCACAATGGACTTCTAGTCCAATTACTATTTCATAATCTTGATAACTCACTCTGCCACCTCTTTTCTATAACGTAGGATATTTATTTATATTTTCCTGAGTTTTTTCATATGCATATGCCACTTTTAAGATCGTGCTTTCATCAAAAGCTTTTCCAATCAATTGCACTCCAATTGGTAATCCGTCTTTGTCAAATCCACAATTCATAGATAAGGCTGGTAAACCAGCTATATTGATTGGCACAGTACAAACATCATTCATATACATTTCTATAGGATTATCTGTTTTGGCTCCAAATTTAAATGATGTAGCTGGTACTGTAGGTGTTAAAATAATATCAAAATTATTAAACACTGCATCAAACTCATTTTTAATTAATGTTCTAACACGTTGAGCCTTTTTATAGTAAGCATCATAATATCCAGAACTTAATGCATATGTTCCTAACATAATTCTTCTTTTTACTTCTGTTCCAAAAGCTTCATCTCTTGTTTGTTTGTATAACTCTAGAAGATTATCATATTTTTCTGCACGATATCCATATTTTACACCATCAAAACGTGCCAAATTAGAAGATGCTTCTGCAGATGAGATTAAATAATATGCTGGTAGGGCATATTCTGTAGTTTTTAATTCTACTTCTTCTACTATAGCACCTAATTTTTCATATTCTTTTGCTACATTCAACACTTGTTCTTTAATTTCACTTTGAATACCATCTGAAAAATATTCTTTAGGTAAGGCAATTCTCATCCCTTTTACATCTTGTCCAAGAGCAGTCGTATAATCTGGATATTCAATTTTTGCAGATGAGGAATCCATTTTATCATAACCTACGATTGAATTTAATGCCAAAGCCATATCTTTAACATCTTTTGTGATAGGTCCTATTTGGTCCAATGAAGAAGCAAAAGCAACCAATCCATATCTAGATACTGCACCATATGTAGGTTTCATTCCTACAACACCACAATAACTGGCTGGCTGTCTAATAGATCCACCAGTATCTGACCCTAAAGTAAATACAGCTTGTCTTGCTGCAACAGCTGCAGCAGAACCACCTGAACTACCACCAGGCACTCTATCCAAGTCCCAAGGGTTTTTGGTTTTTTGGAAATATGAATTCTCTGTTGATGAACCCATTGCAAATTCATCCATATTCAACTTTCCTAAAATAACCAAATCATTTTCTTTGATTTTGCTTACTACTGTTGCATCATATGGTGGTTCAAAGTTATATAACATTTTAGATGAGCAAGTGGTCTTTAAATTCTTTGTACAGATATTATCTTTTACGCCAATTGGAATTCCCGCTAAAGGACCTAGTTTTTCTCCTTTTGCTCTTCTTTCATCTATGTTTTTAGCAGTATTAATAGCATCCTCTTCACATACTGTTACATATGATTTCACTTTATCTTCTACTTCATTTAATCTGTCAAGATAAGAACGTGTTAATTCTTCACTACTAATCTCTTTGTTTTTAAGCTTTTCACTTAATTCATAAGCTGATTTGAGAGTTAATGACATAATTCTCCTCCTATTATCTTTTGTTATTCTACGATTTTTGGTACACTAAAGCACCCATTTAATTTTGTTGGTGCATTCTTTAATAATTCCTTACGGTCTAGACTTTCTCTAACCTCATCTTTTCTAAAAACATTTTGTATTGGAATAACATGTGCTGTGGGTTCAATATTCTCTATATCTAAAGAATTTAATTGGTCAGCAAAACCAATAATGGCTTCTAAATCTTTTGTCATTTGTACTTTTTCGTCTTCTGTTAGACTAAGTCTTGCTAAATGCGCTACATGCTCTACTTGCTCTTTTGTAATTTTCACCAAAATTCCTCCATTTCTTTACAGTTCAAAATTATATTTTATTCTAACACAACTCATTTTCTTATTCAACACTTTCACTTATCAAAGTATTGAATTGTTCTTCAGATATTATAGGAACATCTAATGAAATTGCCTTTTTATTCTTTGAGGAGGAAGACTCTGTGTCATTATTAATCAGATAATTGGTTTTATTGGATACAGAACCTGTTACTTTACCACCTAAGGATTCTATAACTTCCTTTAATTGATCCCTATTCTCATAGGTTGTAAGACTTCCTGTAATTACAAATACTTTCCCCTCTAAAACTTGCTTATTCTCTTGTTTTGGTATGTTAAATTCAATATATTGAAGTAAATCTTCTATCTCTTCTATTCTTTTTTTATTATTAAAGTATTCATTGATAGATTCTGCTAGTATTTTTCCAAAACCTTGAATACTTTCTAACTCAATAGCCGAAGCCTCTCTTATTGCATTTATATTATAAGAATAATATTTACATAAAAGCTTTGCATTTGATAATCCAATATTTGCAATACCTAATGCATATATAAAGTTAGGCATAGGGATGTGCCTTGATTTTTCTACAGATGATATTAAGTTATTATATGATTTTTCCCCAAAACCTTCCATATCTTTAATAGCATCTTCATATGTTTCTAATCTATATACATCTGCAAACGTAGTGATAAACCCTCGTTGAATAAATTTTTCTAGTGTGGCTTCAGATAAACCTTCAATATTCATAGCATTTCTTGAAACAAAATGTGCAAAAGCTTTTAATTTTTTTGCACCACATTCGTCATTGGTACAATATAAAGCCTTGACATCTTTTATTTTTTTAACAGTGGTTTCTCCACCACATACAGGACATTCTTTGGGTATTTCTCCTGCACCACTTTTAGTAAGATTGGATGCTACTTGTGGAATAATCATATTGGCTTTGTACACTTGGATAGTATCCCCTTCACCAAGCTCTAAAGCTTCCAAAATACTTACATTATGAACACTTGCTCTACTTACCGT
The DNA here is from genome assembly GCF_004342165.1 of Natranaerovirga pectinivora. Classification (NCBI taxonomy): domain Bacteria; kingdom Bacillati; phylum Bacillota; class Clostridia; order Lachnospirales; family Natranaerovirgaceae; genus Natranaerovirga; species Natranaerovirga pectinivora. The sequence continues at coordinate 25,577 of NZ_SMAL01000003.1, forward strand.
AGTACCTTCTAATTCTATAGGCTCAAATATGGCCACTGGATTAATAAGGCCTGTTCTGGATGTGCTCCATAGAATTTTAATAAGTCTAGTTTCTTTTATCTCATCTACCCATTTAAAAGCAATAGAATCTCTAGGAAATTTTGAAGTGGCCCCTAACTTGCTAGAATAGCTTATACTATCAAATGTTAAAACCAAACCATCAGAACCAAAATCATTAGATATAATTTCTTCTGCAAATTCTTTTACCTTTTCTTCCACTGAATCTGATGCCACAACCTTGTATTGGACACATTCAAATCCTAATTCATCCAACCATTTTAACTGCTCTATTTTTGAGTCATTAAAATTTTCATCCTCTGCTTTTATAACTTGAAAAGCAAAAAAGTTCACATTTCTTTTGGCTGTTATTTCATTATTTAACTGTCTTACCGTTCCACTACATAAATTACGTGGGTTTTTGTATTTTTCTTCATTTGGTATTTCTTCATTTATTTTTTCAAAGTCAGAGTATTTTATTACTGCTTCTCCTCTAAGAATAAGTTCTTCCTTATATGAAATAGTTAAGGGCACATTCTTAAAAACTTTTGCATTACTAGTTACAACTTCTCCAATTTCACCATTACCTCTTGTTATTGCTTTATATAGTTTTCCATTTCTATAGGTTAATACAATGGTTAACCCATCTAGTTTCCAAGACAAAATACCTTTATTACTTCCTAACCAATCCTTTAATTTATCCACTTCTTTTGTTTTATCTAATGATAACATAGGCAAGTCATGTGCTTCTTTTGGTAATGCGTTTAACACCTCATAACCTACTATTTGAGTTGGACTGTTAGACAAAATAATACCTGTCTCATCTTCTAATCTACATAGTTCATCGTATAATTTATCGTATTCATAATTACTCATTATTTCTCTATTTTCTTGATAATATGCTTTATTGGCTTCATTTAACGTTTTTATTAATTCTCTAATTTTTATCAATGAATAATGTGGCATACAAACCTCTCCATACTTTTATTTATGTTTACTCAGCATTCATATTTTACCATATTATTACACTTGTAAAAAGATTTTATAGCCATTTAATTGGGTTTTATATAAAAAAATTTCCTATCAATAGAAATGTATCTAATACCTTTCTATTAATAGGAAATTCTTAAACTTAAGTAATAAGAGTTATTTTATTCTGTTCGATAAATTCAATCTTCTTTTTAGTCATTAAATTGTATTGCTCTTGCGTTATTCTCCCTTCTTGAAAAAGATCCGACAAGTACTCAATAAAATTCTCTGTGAGTTCGATTAATTTAGATACCTCTTCTACTTGCATAATTCACACCCCATATTATATATATCTATCTCTATCTGTTTGTGTTTCATACATCTACTATTATAGTTCTAATCAAATAAGGTTTTCAAACGAAATTTGTCGCACTAGGACTAAATACCCAATTTAATTATTTTATCTAGTTACTCTTTCCAGTTATGATAAATATTCTGAACATCATCATCATCTTCTAGAATATCTAGCATTTTTTCCATCTTTTTAATTTCATCACCATTTATTTCTGTTATTGTTTGAGGAATCATTGTTATTTCAGATGAAATTGGTTGAATACCGGTTTTTTCAATTTCTTCACATACTTTACTAAAGTCTTCTGGTGAAGTAATAATTTCATAACCTTCTTCCTCAGAAATAAAATCTTCAGCTCCTGCCTCCAAAACAATCATCATCAGTTCATCTTCGTCTATGTCAACATCTCTCTCTATTACAATTTGACCCTTTTGGTCGAATAAAAAGGAAACGCATCCAGTTGTTCCAAGATTGCCCCCACCTTTTGTAAAAGCGTGTCTAACATTAGCAGCTGTTCTATTTTTATTATCTGTCAAAGCCTCCACAATTATTGCAACACCATTTGGTCCATAGCCTTCATATGTAATAGCTTCATAACTAACTGAATCAGCATCACCCGATGCTTTTTTTATACTTCTATCTATTGTATCATTAGGCATATTATTGGCTTTTGCTTTTGCAACAACATCCTTAAGTTTTGTATTGATACTTACATCAGGCCCGCCTTCTTTAACAGCAACTGCTATTTCTCTACCTATTTTAGTGAATACTTTTCCCTTTTTGGCATCTTGTCGTTCTTTTCGATGTTTTATATTTGCAAACTTTGAATGTCCTGCCATTTCTCTAAACCACCTTTTGTTTATTTATTAGAATATTTTATCATGTAATTTTTCTGAATTCAATGTTTTTTATATCTATTTTCTATGATAATGGTTATTTAACTTAAAATAAAAACCAATAATGGGATCGTTATGATTGAAAATAACGTTGTCATTAATACACCTTCAGATGCAAGTTTTTCATTTCCACCAAATTCATTACTTAGCATTACAGCATTGGCTGCTACAGGCATACCCACAATTACCACAGATACACCTATTAATAATTGATTATCTAATACGGCTCTTAATGCTAACCAGATTATTATTGGAAACACCACTAATTTCAAAAAGCTAAATATATATAGTCTAGTATTCATAAACACTGATTTCATAGGTATATTGGCTAGGGATACCCCGATTATTAACATTGCTAATGGCGTGGTTAAGTCCCCAATCATATTAACTGTATCTTCTAAAAACCTTGGCAATCTTAGTTGTGTTAATAATAAACCAACTCCAATGATTACTGCAACAACCCCTGCATTAAAAAATAATTTCCAATTAAAATTCATTTGCTTTTCACTGTGTAGAGAAACAAAGTATATTCCTAATGTATATATTAATAAGTAAAATGGTAAATTAAAAAGAGATGCATATATAATTGCTTCTCTACCATAAATAGATGCAATAACAGGAAAACCCATAAAACCAACATTTGAAAACATTATCATAAATTTATATATACCATAATCTTCTGTTTGAACTTTTATTAGTTTTGGAATAAAAAGTGTTAATATGTAAAGAAATATGTAACAAATTGACGCGATAAAGATAATTAATAGTAGATTAATCTCTTGTCTATCTATAGTAGGATCACTCATTGATGCAATAATCAAAGCTGGTGCACTGACATTAACAACAAAACTTGATAATTTTTTATTTGTATGTAAATCAAGGATGTTTAATTTATTTAAAATATACCCTAGGAATATTAGAGAAAATAATACTAATAATTGATTAAATATTAATGAAAAATCCATTTCAAAGTAACTCCTTTAGTTTTTTCTTATTTTATATTTTACTCAATAATAAAGCGTGCAGTGCACGCTTTATTATTGAGTAATTTACTTTTTCTATGTATCAATCCCAAAACTAATAAGTAATCCTTCACTAACCTTTTCCATAACATCTTTATCTAGATGACAAACTTTTTCTTTTAATCGTTTTTTATCAATTGTTCTAATTTGTTCTAGTAATATTACTGAATCTTTTACAAGCTCGTATTTATTTGCATCTATTTCTACATGTGTTGGGAGTTTCGCTTTATTAATTTGTGAAGTGATAGCTGCACAAATCACAGTTGGACTATACTTATTACCAATATCATTTTGAACAATTAAAACAGGCCGTATGCCTCCTTGTTCAGAACCAATAACTGGTCTTAAATCTGCATAAAATATATCTCCTCTTTTTACAATCACATTATTCACACTCCGCTATTTTCTGCTGAATGTAGTTTCAACCTCACTTTTTATAAGAAATGTAGCTAAGTACATTTTTATGTGAAGTTAGAAAGTCATATTTCTTTCCTACTTCATAAATACATATTACAAAGTCGATTGCCTCCATTCATCAAATCAATTTCTAATTAATAATATTAGAAATAATTAAGAGAATCTTTATTTATTATTAGTATTCCCAAAAACTATTCTCATATACTTTTAGAATATGAAAAAGCAAATTATAACCTTTAACCAAAAACTTTAACGCCTTATGCCTCTTACTTGACACGAGATATAAATTTTATTGAAAGATGCTTTGTTATTACTTTCATCTTAAAAATAATCTATCGTGTGAATCAAATTGCTTTTACTCGTATACACCCTTGGTATTCTTTTTCCTAACCCACATATAATTTCATAATTAATCGTATTTGTTAATTCTGCAATCTCTTCAACCGTTATAGTATTCTCCCCTTGTGTTCCTATAAGCACAACTTCATCTCCATCTTTAACATTATCGATATGTGTCACATCAACCATAAATTGATCCATACAAACTCTTCCTATTATAGGCGCATATTGCCCTTGAATAAGTACTCTGCCTATTGATGATAACGCCCTTGGATATCCATCACCGTATCCTACTGGTATGGTTGCAACTTTTGTTAATTTGTCAGTAATATATGTACAACCGTAACTTACAGGTTTGCCAATTTCTAACTCTTTTAAGTAGATAACATGACTTTTAAGTGATAATGCAGGTTTAAGCTTAACATTTCTTTGAACATCCATTGAAGGAAATAGCCCGTATATAGAAATGCCCGCTCTGATTAATTGGTAATGTGCCTCTTTAACATCTATTAACCCGGCGCTATTACAAGCATGTTTAATTGGTATATTAATGTCAAATTGTTCTAGTCTAGAAATAAAACCATTAAATAAATCAACCTGGTTAATGGTAAATGTTTTATCCTTTTCATCCGCTGTTGAAAAATGTGTAAAAATGCCTTCAATCTCTAAATTAGGTAGACTGTTTATATACCTTATGATTTCTAATGTTTCTTCATTTGGATAAAATCCAATACGCCCCATACCTGTATCTAATTTTATATGTATTTTAGCAATCAGAGAATGCTCTATTGCTGTTTTTGAGATAGCTTCTGCCATTTCACGCTTGAACACCGTTTGAATCAAGTCATATTTTAATAGCTGTAGTATTTGATATTCTGGTGTATATCCTAACACTAGTATAGGTGCCGTTATGCCACTTTTTCTTAATGAAATTCCTTCTTCAATTACCGCCACGCCTAATCGATCTACTCCATTTTCCACTAAAACCTTTGAAATAGGTACAGCACCATGTCCATAACCATCTGCTTTGATTATTGCCATTAATTCTGTACTCTTATCCTTAATGCTAATAATTTCTTTTAAATTATGTATGATGGAATCCATATCAATATGGGCAAAAACACGATAGTATTTATCCATCTTTTATTCCTCCTGTAAAAGCCAACCTTTGTAAATTCTTTATTATATTATACTTCCTACAGCTTTTCTATATTCAAACAATCCCACTTAAATGCTAATTTATATTTGTAACTTTAGAAATCTCCTCTATTATATCCCTAGCCATCATACTGTATACCCCTACTCGTTCCTTAGCTTTATCTCCTGATAAACCGTGTAAATACACACCTAAACAAGTAGCTTCATATGGTCTTAATCCTTGTGCAATTAAGCCACTAATTATGCCTGTCAATACATCTCCTGCTCCTGCTGTCGCCATCCCATTGTTTCCTGAAGTATTAATGTATACATCATCGAAAGGATTCGTAACTATTGTTCTTGCATCTTTTAAAGCACAAATTATATTGTATTTCTTACTTATAAAATTAGCGTTCTCTATTAGATTTTCTGTTACTTCTTTTATTGACACCCCTAACAACCTGGACATTTCACCTGGATGAGGTGTAATTATGATTTCCACTTGATGCTCTTTTATAAGTGATAATTCATTTGACAATACATTTAAACCGTCTGCATCAATGATAATAGGCACCTTTGAATGTCTTATTACATATTCTAGCAATTCTTTCGTTGCTTTACACTGTGATAAACCTGGACCTATTACGATAACATTTGCATCTTTAATACTACTTTTAAATTCTATAAAACATGTTTTATCTAATTCCTTGTTATCTAACGTATTAAATGTTGTAACTATTGCTTCTGGTATACTTGTTTGTATTATAACCCTATTTTCTTCATGAGTCATAATGTTAACTAGACCACCACCTATCTTATAAGCTGCCATAGCTGATAAAAAAGCAGCACCACTCATATTTATGGCTCCAGCTATTACAAGAACCTTTCCGAAAGTTCCCTTGTTGCTTCTTGCTTCTCTTTTTGGTAATTTTTGGAGGGCATTTTCATCAAAAGTAAAATGTTTAAGCATTCTAGAATCATAAGCTCTCTTAGGAAATCCTATATCTACTATATTGGTTTTTGAAGCATATAATGTGCCAGGATATAAAACATTACCTAATTTATTAAGTCCAAAAGTTACTGTCAAGTTTGCTTTTATCGCAACTCCAAGAACTTTTCCACTTTTAGAACAAATTCCTGAGGGGATATCCACAGAAATTACAAACTTATCTTCATTATTAACACACTGAATAGTGTCTTTATAATGCCCAATTACCTCTCGCGTTAACCCAGTTCCAAAAATAGCATCTATTATTAAATCTGATTCACTAATATACTTCTTTAGTTGATCAGCATCATATTTGTCTACTTTTATATTTAAGTTCTGTAATATTTTTAATTGCATAGATGTTTCTTGTGTATAATTTTCACTTAGTAACATTATGTTAGTACGAATCCCTTTGTTACCCAATAATCTGCCAATAGCTAACCCATCTCCACCATTATTCCCGGAACCACAAAGTATAAAGACTTTTTCGTTTTCAATATGCTTTCTTTTTAATATATGGTCTACAATTCCCAGGGCAGCCCTTTCCATAAGTACCATAGATGGTATTCCTATTTCTTTTATGGTATAAGAATCAATTAATTGCATTTCCTCTCCAGTTACTAATTTTATCATAAGTCACCTTCTCCAATGGCAAATGCTACAACACTTTCTTTATTATGAGACGTAGATACAAAGAGAGTCTGTATTCCTAATTCTTTTTGCAACTCTTTGGCTTTACTGTATAAAAGGACATAAGGTTTACCTAAAGAGTCTCTTAATACTTCTATATGTACTAATTCAATTGCTCTAAAACCTGTTCCCAACACTTTTGAAACAGCTTCTTTTATGGCAAAATTACTTGCAATAGTAGTAACAGACCAATTTCTTTCTATAAATAGATTAATTTCTTTTTCTGTAAAGTATTTATTTACAAAACTTTTGTTTCTAATTGCTTTTTCTATTCTAGAAAGCTCTATGATATCTGTTCCTATCCCTTTTATCATTCTTCATCACCATAATCATCATCAAATAAGTTAATTATTTCAAATCCTAATAAATCATGTAAGTATGTATACACTTTTTGATTTTGTTCTTCTTTTTCTTGTTTTATAATTATGTTTTCTTTTAATTTGCTTTTAGTTTCTTCAATCCATTCATTTAACTTCACTATTTCTTTTTTGCTTTTCTCCATATCATTATAACATATATTAACGCTAACTTTTAGAAGTTCTTCATTTGTCTCTTTTATTTTGTGTGGTAACTCATCTAAAATCATTTCGTATTTTATAAGTTTTTCATTTATTTCATCTATGTATTTTTTGCTTTTTTCCATATTTTTAGACGCATTTTCATCTTTTTTTTCAAAGGCCTCTGACATATTATTCATTATTTCTGAAACGAATTTTTTCTTTAGTAACGTATATTCTTTAAACTCTGTATTCACTTTCCCTTGTTCTTGAATAAGTTTGTTTAATTTATTTTCTAATTCTACTATTTTTTTAGGTTTATTATTACTTGGAAACAGCTCATGCCATCGGTTATCTAGGGTTAGTAGAGGCACTTTCTTATTTATAGGTATATCAATAGTTTTTTTATGGTTTAAAAATAACATCATCATCCCTCCTTATAATCTATTATATCTTATTTCATATATCTTACTATGAGTTATATGAATTATTTAAATAGGAATTCACCCATCAAGAAAAAGAAGGTATATCCACCTTCTTTTATTTGTACGCACACTGTATTTTATTTTTGTTGTTTTTTCTTTTTCTCTTTTCTACTTATGGTATAAGATAATGTCATCAAACTATCTAATAAATGTACATTTTCTACTACTACATCCTTTGGTAAGTTTAAATCGATAGGAGCAAAATTCCAAATCCCTTTAATCCCTGCTTTTACTAAATCACTTGCAACTTTTGGTGCTTTTTGTTTTGGTAAAGTAAGGGCTGCTATATGAATATTGTTTTCTATAACAAAATTTTCTATTTCATCTATATCTTTAATTTCTAATCCTCTAATTTCTACACCTACGAGTCTTGGATTAACATCAAAAAGTCCTTTAACAATAAATCCTCTTTTTTCGAAATCTGTATAATTTGCCAAAGCTTGTCCTAGATTACCTGCTCCAATAATAATAACATTGTACTTATTTTCTAGTCCTAATATTTTACCAATTTCTTTATAAAGATGCTCAACATTATATCCATAGCCTTGTTGTCCAAAGCCTCCAAAATTATTCAAGTCTTGTCTTATTTGAGACGCTGTTACTTTCATTCTTTCACTTAACTCTTTAGAGGAGATCCTTACAACATCATTTTCTAGTAAATCCCCTAAATACCTATAGTATCTAGGAAGCCTTTTTATTACTGCTGTTGATATTTTTTTTTCTGGTAACATGTTGGTCACTCCCTCACTATTGTTTCCTTTAAATTATTATATTATTTTATGAACATAAAGTCAATTATAACCTTTTCATTATTCACTTTGAATGGTATCATATACTATGACAAAAGATGAATTATGGAGGTTTCAAAATGATACTTGCTTGTAAAAACATCAGCAAATCTTTTGGTATTACACCAATCTTAAATAATGTATCATTTCATATAGAAAAAGGAGAAAAAATAGGCTTAGTAGGCGTAAACGGTGCAGGAAAAACAACACTGTTTAAAATACTATCAGGTCATATAACTCCAGACGAAGGTCAAATTATCATACCTAATCAAATTAATTTGGGGTATTTATCACAAGAACAAGATTTAAACTCTAATAGTACAATTTATGATGAAATGTTAGATTCAAAAAAGGACATTCTTGAACTAGAAATAAAAATTAAAACGGTTGAAAAGAAAATGAAAGAAGCTACTAGTACTCAACTTGAAACCCTTATGAATGAGTATGCTAAATTACAACAAAAATTCGAAGATTTAGACGGCTATAGCTATCAAAGTGAAATTAGAGGGGTTTTAAAAGGGCTTGGATTTGTTACAGAAGATCACTCTAAGACCATAAACACCCTCTCTGGCGGGCAAAAAACACGAGTTTCTTTAGCAAAACTATTATTAATGAAACCTGATTTAATACTCCTTGATGAGCCTACAAATCATCTGGATATGAATTCTATTAGCTGGCTAGAAAATTACATAAACACCTATGATGGCTCCTTAATTATTATCTCTCATGATCGTTACTTCCTTAATAAAACAGTTAATAAAATCATTGAGATTGAAAATACTCAATGCAAAATATTTATTGGTAATTATAGTGACTATGCTGAAAAAAAAGCTATTGACAGGGATGTTCAATTAAAACATTATATGAATCAACAAAAAGAAATAAAAAAACAAGAAGAAGTTATCACTCAGCTTCGTTCTTTTAACAGAGAAAAATCTGTTAAACGTGCTCGAAGTCGGGAGAAAGCTCTTAACAAAATAGATGTATTAGATAAACCTCAAGAATTAAAAACAGATATGAATCTTCAATTAGAACCACAGGTCATTAGTGGAAATGATGTTTTAGCCGTAAATAGCATAAGCAAATCCTTTGATGATCGGATGATTTTTGAAAATATTTCTTTTGATATTAAAAAAGGGGACAAAATTGCTTTAATTGGAGATAATGGAACAGGTAAAACCACTATATTAAAAATCATTCTTGGAGAATTAGAAGGAAACACAGGTGATGTTAAATTAGGATCTAAAGTTAAATGTGGTTACTTTGACCAAGAATATACTTCTTTAACAGATTCAAATAATTTAATTGAAGAAATCTCTAATGCCTATCCAAATATGAAAACTGGTGAAATCAGAAATATCTTGGCTGCTTTTTTATTTATTGGCGATGATGTATTTAAACAAGTTTATCAATTAAGTGGTGGAGAAAAAGGACGATTGTCCCTTGCAAAACTTATGTTATCAGAAGCCAATTTTCTTCTTTTAGATGAACCTACTAACCACTTAGATATTTTCTCTAAAGAGGTTCTTGAAAATGCCTTAAACCAATATACAGGAACTATTTTATATATATCACATGACAGATATTTTATTAATCGAACCGCTACTAGGGTTTTAGAATTAACCCCTACTGGCGTTACCAATTACTTAGGAAACTATGATTACTTTGTTGAAAAGAAAGAAACACAAAGCAAAGAAATTTCTAACGAAAATATGCTAGATCCTAAATCAATGGCTTCTACAAAAGACGATTGGATCAAGAAGAAAGAAAATCAAGCAAAAGAACGAAAAAGACTAGCAGAGTTATCAAAATTAGAAGCTAGCATTCTTGAAAAAGAGAAAAGGATTGAAGAGATTGATGCTGCTCTCTGTTTAGAAGAAAATTATACCAATCATATTATTTTAAATGAATTAAATGATGAAAAAAGCGCCTTAGAAATGACCCTATTAAGTTTATATGATCTATGGGAGACCCATTTAGAAGAATAAACAATTAGCATATAAAAGGTTCAAATTCTCATTCTAATCTAGAATGAAAATTTGAACCTTATTATTTTTCATTACGTTTTGGATTTAGTTGACTCTATTAAAATTAATAAGACATCCTGAAACAAGAATTTTCTTTTCGTCTTCTGTTAAACTTCCAATATTAAGAGTAAACTCTTTTGCATCTTCTCCAATAACATAGGCTTTTACTTGTGCTTCACCATTAAGAATTGCTTCTTTTACTTTAGGAACAAAGATATAATCATTCTTACCAAATGGTATTTCCTCTTTGATTTCAAATGGAACCATACCCCAGTTAATTAAGTTAGATCTATATCTTTTTGTTGCATACTCTTTTGCAATATTAGCCCAAGCACCAATAACTCTTTGGCAAGATGCTGCTTGTTCTCTGGCTGAACCATCACCTGGCATATATGCAAAAATAGTGCTTCCAATACCAATATTACTCGGATCAATGTTTTCATATCCATCTATTTTTCTAATGTTGTCATATACCTTTTTAAGCTCTTCATATTTTTCAGTAACGTTAATGCCTTCTTCTCTATCTATTTCAAGCTTGTGAACTTCTTTTGAATTACCAACATACTGAGGGTCTTTTCTACTAAGTGTAAATTCTGCTAATCTATGAGGATTTGATCTGAATGATGATGTCTCCCCAGAAGGAATAAGCTCATCCGTTGTCGTAACAGGGTCTGTGATATAGCTTACTACTTTTAACAATAAATCATCTGTTAAACTTGGTATTTGAGGCCAATCTTTAATGTTTGGACCAAAAATAAGTGCTTCCTCTGGTTGTGCATTGCCAACACCATTATAAACCCTTTTTTCATAAATAGCAGGATTAAAGGTATATTTAGGTTCTGTATATGTTACATCTAATTCAGTAGCTGAAGTTAACTTGCCTCCATTAATAGCTGTCGCTGCAATTGAGCGAGCATCCATAAGTGCCACATAGGATATTTGACCTTCTCCAGGTTTAGAACCTTCACGGTTAGGAAAGTTTCTTGTTGTATGTCTTATAGAAAATTCTTGATTGGCTGGGGTATCACCAGCACCAAAACAAGGGCCACAGATAGCTGAACGAACAATGGCACCTGCTTCCATTACTTTTCCTATAGTCCCTTTATTCACAAGATCTAAGTATGTTGGCTGACTTCCTGCATATATACTTAATTGAAATAATCCATTTCCAACTGATTTACCGTCTAGAATGTCTCCTACTGCGATTATATTGTCATAAGTACCACCTGAACAGCCTGCTACAACACCTTGATCCACATAAATTTCACCATCTTTAACTTTGCTTTTAAGATCAAAGTTAATCTCTGAAGAACCAAAGATTTCTTTTGCTTCTTTTTCAACTTTTTCCATAATTTCTATAGGATTCTTTTTAAACTCTTCAATGGTATATATATTACTTGGATGGAAAGGTAATGCAATTGTAGGCTCAATAGTTGAAAGATCCACATATACAATACCATCATAATATGCGATTTCATCTGGATTTAACTGTGAGTAATCCTCTACTCTTCCATGAATATCATAATATTCTTTAACTTTTTCATCTGTACACCATATGGATGACCAACAAGTTGTTTCTGTTGTCATTACATCAATACCATTACGGTACTCAATATCAAGATTCTCAACACCATCGCCTATAAATTCCATCACTTTATTTTTAACATAACCATTTTTATATACATTACCTATTATTTGAAGAGCCACATCTTGAGGTCCAACACCCTTTTGTGGTTTTCCTGTTAAATAAATCCCTATTACTTCAGGTCTTTTTATATCATAAGTTTGGCTTAGAAGTTGTTTTGCTATCTCTCCTCCACCTTCTCCAACACCCATTGTCCCTAAAGATCCATATCTAGTATGGCTATCTGATCCAAGAATCATATTGCCACATTTTGTCATCATTTCTCTATTGTAAGAATGAATAACCGCTATATTTGGAGGCACATATATGCCACCGAATTTTTTTGCTGCTGATAGAGCAAATTTATGGTCATCTTCGTTAATTGTCCCTCCAACAGCACATAGACTATTGTGACAATTTGTTAATACATATGGTACTGGGAACTTTGTCATTCCACTTGCTCTTGCCGTTTGAATGATACCTACATATGTAATGTCATGAGAGGTTAATGAATCAAATTTCATTTTTAAATCATTTTCACTATCTGATGTATTATGTTTTTTAAGAATTGAATAAGTTATCGTCCCTTTTTTCGCATCTTCTTTAGTAATTTCTTTACCTATTTTATTTTTGATTATTGAAGCCGCATCTCCATCTTCAGCAATTAATTCTTTACCATTTAATAGATAAGCACCTGTGTCATATAATTTTACCATTTGCTTTTCATCCTCCTGTATAAGTTTACTAATTTATATATTGATAAAAAAAGCACATAGCTGTGCTTTTTTTATTCATAATTTGTTGTCTATTACATTCTTTGATGTATTTTTAATATGAAGATTAGCCAATTCTTCTGCTTTATCTTTATCTTTAGCTTTTATTGCTTCTAATATAGCTTTATGTTCTTCAATAGATTTAATAGCTCTATCTGTTGAAGCCAATGAAGCTTTTCTAACCCTTTGGACATAATGATGAAAGTCCGATAAAATATGCTTTAAAGTTCTACTATTAGCAGCATCATATAAGGCTTCATGAAATCTATTGTCTAGTTCATATAGATGTTCAAAATGTCCTTTACTTATATGAAAATCACACAAGCAAATGATCTCTTCCAGCTTCTCTAGCTTTATATCTGTAAGATTGTCCACTGCCCATCTTGCACACAATCCTTCTAGGAGAGACCTAATTGCGTAAATATCTTTTATATCTTTATCATTAATACCCATAACAACGGCACCTTTGTTAGGTATAATACTAACTAGTCCTTCTAATTCTAACTGACGAATTGCTTCACGTACAGGTGTACGACTTACACCTAGTTCATTAGAAATAGATGTTTCTTTTAAGGATTCATTTTCTTTATATTTTCCTGTCAGAATGTCTTCTCTAATCCTATGAAAGACTCTTCCTCTTAAAGAATATTTGTCTGTTACTTCATCTTGGACCTTATACTCGCTCAACAGAGGCGCCTCCTTGAATTACCCTAATTTATCAATTGTTTCCATAATATAATTAGCATAAGCCGCACTTGTTGCACCTGTATCTCTACCAGTCATAACAAGTTTTTTCTCAGTTTGAGAACAGATTTCTAATGCTTTATATAATTTATCTGCTTCTTCTATATAGCCAATGTGATTTAATAACATTGCACCTGCTCTAATAACACTTGATGGATCAGCATAGATATCTCTACCTTCATCTACCATTCTTGGAGCAGAACCGTGAATCGCTTCAAACATTGAGTATTGTTTACCAATATTTGCACTTCCAGCTGTACCTACGCCACCTTGGAATTCAGCAGCTTCATCTGTTAAAATATCACCATAAAGATTAGGTAATACAAATACTTCAAATTGAGTTCTTCTTTTTTCATCAATAAGTTTTGCTGTCATAATATCGATGTACCAATCATCCATTTCAACTTCTGGATAATTTTTAGATACTTCTTTACATACATCTAAGAATTTACCATCTGTTGTTTTTACTACATTTGCTTTTGTAACTACTGTTACTTTTTTCTTACCATTCTTTTTAGCATAGTCAAAAGCAGCTTCTGCAATACGTTGTGTCCCTTGACTTGTAATTACTTTAAAGTCAATTGCTAAGTCTTCAGACACATTAACCCCTTGACTTCCTAAAGCATAAGAGTCTTCTGTATTTTCTCTAAAGAAAGTCCAATCAATACCAAGTTCAGGAACTTTTACTGGACGAACATTTGCAAATAAGTCTAATTCTTTTCTCATTGCAACATTGGCGCTTTCAACATTTGGCCATGGATCGCCCTTTCTTGGTGTAGTTGTAGGACCTTTTAATATTACATGACATTTTTTTAATTCTTCTAATACGTCATCAGGAATAGCTTTCCCAACTTCAGCTCTTTTTTCAATAGTACAACCTTCTATTACTCTAAATTCTACTTTTCCTTTATTCACTTCATCATTTAATAAGAACTCAAGAATTCTTTGAGCTTGACCAGTAATTGCTGGACCGATACCATCTCCACCAACAACACCAATAACAATAGTATCTAATGACTTATAGTCAAGAAAATCTTTCTGTTCTTTTAATCTCTCTACTCTTTCAAGTTGTTCTTTTACAATTGTTTCGAATTGCTTTAAATAATCCATTTTAATTCCTCCTATTTATTGTATATTTTCTTCTTCTTTCCTTTTTTATACACTAGGAAATATTATGATTTTCCATCACCAACTACAATGAAAATAGTTTTATTTACATAGGAAACTACTACCCTTCCCAGCATACAAAAATTATGATTAAATGGCTACCTTTATAATAACCAAATTAAAGCTTACGAATAATACTTGTTTGGTTGTTACATTTAATATGTTTTTGTGTAAGATTCAATCCAATTATTCACATTCTGTAAGTAAAGATATATTATGATTCACTTATATTATTACTTCCTAATCTATTTTACCATAAATTGTCTAAAATTTGAAACCTAATTTTTCTTTATATTCATTAACAACTATAGACAACTCCTTGTCAGTAATAGCTGTTACTCGACCAGACTCATATTCTAAATCAACCCACTCTTTTACTTTTTCAACTAATGCATGTTTTTTATCTAATGCATTCTCACCAGTTAAGTTATAATAAGTGTTGATCCAATGAGCAACTCCAGAAATACCTGAAGTATTTGTAATAGCAACCTTTATAGGTCTATTGAGTAATAATTCTGTGTCAAATATATTATAGATTTCTTCATTTTTTAAAATGCCATCTGCGTGAATCCCTGCTCTAGTTACATTGAATTCATCTCCTACAAATGGTGTTCTTGGCGGTATTTCATATCCTATTTCTTTTTTAAAGTACTCTGCGATTTCAGTTATAATTCTGGTATTCATACCATCAAGGGTTCCTCTGAGTTGAGCATATTCGAAAATCATAGCCTCTAACGGTGTATTTCCTGTTCTTTCACCAATTCCAAATAATGAACAATTAACAGAGGAACTTCCATACAACCATGCTGTTGATGAATTTTGAACAGCTCTATAAAAATCATTGTGACCGTGCCATTCAATTAACTCCGAAGGAACTCTAGCGTGATGATTCAACCCATATATAATCCCTGATACGCTTCTTGGTAATACTGCTCCTGGGAAACTTATACCATAACCCATTGTGTCACATGCTCTTATCTTAATTGGCATACCAGTTTCTTCCATTAACAACATCAAATCACGGACAAAAGGTACTACAAATCCATAAAAGTCAGCTCTTGTTATGTCTTCTAAGTGACATCTAGGTTTTATCCCAGCTTCTATACATTCTTTAATAATAGAAATATAATGTTCAAGGGCTTGTTTTCTTGTCATTTTAAGTTTATCAAAAATATGGTAATCAGAACAACTAACTAGTATGCCTGTTTCTTCTAACCCTATTTCTTTTACAAGTTGAAAATCTTTTGTAGATGCTCTAATCCAACTTGTAATCTCAGGAAATTGATAACCCTTTTCCATACATTTATAAACTGCATCACGATCTTTTTTGCCGTATAAGAAAAATTCACTTTGACGAACAATACCTTTTGGTCCACCTAAATGATGCAGATAATCAAATATTTTAACTATTTGTTCTGTTGTATAAGGTTCCCTTGACTGTTGACCATCTCTAAAAGTAGTATCTGTAATCCAAATCTCATCTGGCATATTTATAGGTACCAAACGATGATTAAATGCTATTTTAGGTGGTTCATTATATGGGAATAAATTACGAAACATATTTGGTTCCTTTACATCTTGTAAAGGATACTCAGTTTCTGTTCTTTCAATTAAGTTAGTTTTTTTACTAAAACCAAACATAAATGCCTCCTTATAGCTATAGTTCTAATTTAGAATCTAATACCTGCTTTTCTTAATTTGGAATATAAGTGATAAGCCCTAAGAATTGTTAAGATCTTTATCAAAGAAAATATAGCTAGTCTTTTTTACGCAAGATTACAATCTCATTCCTGCAACAATAGTATTATTGTATACAATTATACTATAATTGTCAATATAAGTTAACTTCATTTCATCATAATGCTAACCAAACTAACCCTATACAAACAGTTCTTAAGACCTGTTAATCAAATTTTATAGGTCTTCAGTATTAATTTGCATGTAATTTTATAACAAATATTGGTTTTTAGTGTCGAATTGTCTGTATTAATTTCATCTTTTCCACAATATCCACATACTTATTCACATTTTATTATTATATCTCAAAAAACTTGACACCATTCTCATATATACGGACAACTTTTTTACAGTATTTAACATTTTTTAACTTTTATTTGTATTTGAATTTTAAAGAATAAATTATGGGCTTGTATGAATATAATCTATTGAAGGGGGTTATTAAATGCTAGATAATAATAAAGATTATTATTTACTTAAAGATATTCCAGATGCTTTTAAACGTCATAGTTCGTTAGTAGAGACTATTAACTCTAAAAGATTCCAGGTCAATAAAAATACCAGCCATTCTAATAATGTAAAAAATCAAATAATAAATAGTAATAACAACAATGAAACTCTGTTAACTCTATTACTTTTACTTTTATTCTTAGATAATAATAATGCAAATTATAATACCCAAATTTTTTAAAGAAATTTCAAATTACATAATCACATTATTAAACCTCTTTTCATAATATGTATTATACCTTAACAAAAAAAACATATAGGTATCTAAGTTCTTAATTATTGAAAGGAGGATACAAGAATGGCAGGTTTCGCAGGTGGTCAATTTAATATTATCTTTTTATTCTTTTTCTTATTAATGTTTAACACAGGTGGCTTTTTAGGTGGAAAAGGTGCTTTAGCTGAAAATAGTATGTTCTTTGTATTAATAATTATTATGATGCTTTTCGGCGGCATAGGCTTTGGCATTTAACATTCCTTAATAAAAACCTTTTTAAATGTAACAATCACAAGTGCTTATTTTATAAAAAAAGTGGCTATGCTACATTATAAATGTTCTATTAAGCAAATAAAAATATTTAGTTTATTAAGAACAAAAACTCACCTAGGTCATACTGACCTAGGTTTTTATTATGATAATAATTTTTTTATATCTATCATTCCCCATCCTTGGTGAGATTGAATGAATCCCAAATCTACAGTAGATTCTTTTAACTTCAGTTTTATATCTCGATTACTAATATTTCTATGTCTTGATAAAAGTAACGCAACAGCTCCTGAAATAATTGGAGTTGCCATAGAGGTACCACTTTTTGTTGTGTAACCAACATCTTGAATAACGCCACTCTTATATTTTTTGTCTGTATTACAAGAAACAATGTTAGAGCCTGGTGCTATTACATCAGGTTTTTTTATGCAATTACTCGTTGGTCCTCTACCAGAATAATTTGTTATATTCTCACCAAAAATATTTACAGTCTCTTTATCATCTGAAGATCCAACTGTAATAATTTTTCTACTAATCCCTGGTGTCGTTATGGACATAGTTCTAGGACCATTGTTACCTGCTGCAACGATTACCACTAAATTATTATCCCAAACTGCATCAACACCTCTAACTAAAGCCGAGGTCTCTCCTTCTCCATCTTTATCTTCTGTTCCAACAGATATATTTACTACTTTTATATTGTATTTTTCTTTATTATCAATAACCCACTGCAAGCCTGCTAACACATCAGAAATATTACCTGCGCCTTTATCATCTAATACTTTAACGCCAATAAAGTGGCAATCTGGTGCAATTCCCATGTATTTTCCAGAGGAACTATATCCATCGCCACCAATAATACCAGTAACATGTGTCCCATGACCATTGTCATCATAGGGTTCGTTATGGTTATTAACAAAATCTTTAAAAGCAAGGATTCTATTTCTTCTTCCTGTTAAATCCTTATGTGGGTAAATCCCAGTATCCAAAACAGCAACACCGATTCCCCTGCCTGTAATATTATTCTCAAGTGCCCATCTACAGTTAATACTCTCTCTAGCCACATTCATTTGAGCGGTTATATGTGCATCTTGCTCTACCTTTTTAATACCCTTTATATTCCTTAACTGACCAATTTTACTTTTTGGCACTTCTACAACATATGAATTGATCATAGGAAGTTTATATTTAACACTACCTATTCCTTGTATATGCTTCTCTTCATCATTGAAATCTGTTCCACTAACAATAACCTGAATTAATTCTTCCTTTTCACTTCCAAAAATTTTCCTATTTGTAATGTTCGCTGCAGTTACTTTTTTACTATTGCTTTTGTTATAACTACCTAATATAAAAGGTATCAAGTATATAAACATATTACTCATTTTAGATCACCCATCTTTTACTTTAATACATAGTATTCATTTATATATAATTTATTCACTGATATAGTAAAGAAATCCTACAAAGACAAACTCTTTAATCTTTAAATTTAAATGTCTAGGAAATGTTTTTTTAAAAAAACAAAAATTATTGTCAAGTATACAAGCTGTGGCTCATAATATAAATTGAAAGCAAATATATGGAGGAATGAATTATGGCTGATGTATCTTCAACTCAATTTGGTTTTGGTGGAGGATCTAACATTATTTTCTTGTTCTTTTTCTTATTATTATTTAACCAAGGCGGCGGCGGCTTAGGCGGACTCTTTGGTGGAGCAGGAGCAGGCGACAATTCAATGTTCTTTATCCTTATCATCATTATGATGTTATTTGGCGGCGGCTTAGGAACTGGTTTCGGCGTTTGCTAAAAATTACTTAGAAAAAATCCCTATTCATTTAGGGATTTTTTTTTACATATATTTTTACATAAAAAAATAGGAAAGTTATTTTCTTATTAGAAAAACTTTCCTATTAATGCTTTATTTAATTCCCATCAACATAAACATAAGTAATAAGGGTAAAATATTATGACTTCCAATAGCTGATGTACTGTTTACGCGCCCCTGGCAATCCTTATCTATTTCATAAACGGTATTGCCTTCAATAATCAATGTATCTAAATCTTCTTTTACTGCTTCTTTTTTCTTCTCTTGAGATTTAATTTGAGTTTGTTGAACATCATTTAAAATACCAGTTATTGCTTTGATTTCCCCCATCATATTGGTGAATTTATCAATTTCACCTCTACTGTTTTCAGGCATAAAAGCTTTCATTGCATTTAGCAAGTTAATTTCTTTCATAGATTCTTGCATGCTTTTTTCTTTATACATATTAACAGTTTCTTTAATGCCGTTTAAAAACTTTTCTTGTGTTACTTTATTAATGTTTGATACGATTTCATTAAAAAAATCTGACATATCCACTTGCCCACTCATAATATTAACGATATCTTCTATTTTCTCTCTTTCGCCCAAGCTCACTCTCTCCAATATAAATATCTTAATTCAATATATGTTTATGCCCATAATTTTGCAACTAAAACCTTTATTTTTTTTATATGCCCTGAACCCATTATTTCTTTTCAATATATAAAAAACTTTCCTTAATCTTAGCACACTTTTTCTTCATATAATTTAATGTACACAGAACAAAATGACTTCCAAAAATATTCTGCTGAACTTTGTTCTGCCTATTTTTTTATAAAACTTTCCAATATTAGTCAAGTATTTGGACTTTAACACATAGAATATTACTATGACATAGTATGCTTTTATAAATAGACTTTTGTCTAGAAAGGAGTCATATAGAAATGAGTGAATTTAATCAAAGTAATCAAGACACTAGTTTTGATATAAATAAATTATTAAATATGCTTCCTAAAGAATCACCTACTCCATCCCCTCCCAAATATCTTGCTCAAGCATCTGCTTTGGACCAAGTAACCAATAATGAACATATGCAGATTATTAAAGCAGCTATTCCATTTTTAGAACATAATATGCAAAAACAGTTGGCAATAATGGTCAAATTTTTAGAACTTAAAAATACTTTTAACTTATATAATAATGACAATTATAAGCAAGTAGAACAACTAAATCTGGGTAGCAACAACCGTGAAGCTATGTTAAGCAATATACGATCAGTCTGTTCTGATTGCAATAAAAACTTAGTTGATATCGTTTTAAACATGTTAAACATCAACAAATTAATGCAGAATTATCAAAGGCTCCAACAAGAAACCTTAAAGAAAGAAGAACCAAAGACTAATGTAAAAGATGAATCGACTGAAACAACTACGTCCAATACCCCCTTTAATTTTAACACCCCGCAACAACAAACACCGCCACCACCATCAGAAAATAAACCTTCAATGGATAATACAATGATAGAAGGTTTAAAAAGTATGCTGTCTCCAGAACAAAGAAATATGGTAGATATGTTTAGTACAATGATGAAAATGAATTCAATAAATAATAATCAAAAGGAGAATGATAAAAATGAGTAGTAATATATTAAATAATGAGGCATTTAGAAATATTGATCCTAGAAAACTTCAGGTTTTAGTAGAAATGTTTAATGAAATGGGATCCAAGCCAACAGACCAAAAAATCCAAGTATTATTTTCTTATGGTATGAAAATGAAGCAAATGGGCCTTCAATTCACTACAAACGAAACCAACTTAATTATGAACTCCTTAAAAGAGGGATTATCTCCTGCTGAAAGAAATAAAATTGATATGATGATTAATATGATGAGTATGTTAAACCAACAAAACTAAAGTCCTAAGACTTTAGTTTATTGGTTTTATTATAATTTATTTAACAACTAAATTAATGATTTTATTAGGCACATAAATCTCTTTTACAATTGATTTGCCTTCTAATTTATTTTCAATAGCTTCTCTTGCTTTTTGTAACACAGAATCTTTATCTTCTTCTAAGCCTATTGTAATGGTTGCTTTTACTTTTCCATTAACTTGTACAGGCATTTCAACAGAGTCATCTTTCATCTTCTCTTCATCATATTCTGGCCAAGATGTATTGAACACACTATCCGTATGACCTGTTATTTCCCAAAGTTCTTCTGCTATATGAGGTGCAAAAGGTGCAATTAAAGTAATAACCTTTTCAATGGTTTCTTTATCTATACCACCTTCTTGTTTTGCTATATCATTTAGTTTGTTTGTATATTCCATAAAACCACTTATTACAGTATTTAAATTAACATTATTTAAACGATTAGTAATTTCATAAATCATCTTATGTCTTATTTTTTCCATTTCTTTCGTTGGTTGCACATTTTTATCTTTGCTATCTATTACTAAATTCCAGAAACGGTTAATAAATCTATATACGCCATCTATCCCTCTATCATCCCATTCTGAATCTAATTCAGGTGGTCCAACAAATAGTTCGTATAATCTTAAAGAGTCACAACCATAATCATTAACCAACTCATCTGGTGATACAACATTACCTTTTGATTTACTCATCTTAGCACCATTTTTACAAATCATCCCTTGATTGAATAAACGTTTAAATGGTTCAGCAAAATCCACTACACCAATGTCATATAAAAACTTAGTATAGAATCTAGCATACAATAAATGTAATACCGCATGCTCAATACCACCAACATACATATCAACTGGTAACCACTCTTTTGCTTTTTCTTTTGACACTAACTCTTTATCATTATGAACATCAACATATCTTAAGAAATACCATGATGACCCTGCCCATTGTGGCATAGTATTGGTTTCTCTTTTTGCATTTTGTCCACAAGTAGGGCAAGTTGTATTCACCCACTCTTCAATAGCTGCTAAAGGTGACTCTCCAGTTCCTGTTGGCTGATATGACTTAACATTTGGCAACTTAACTGGTAATTCTTCTTCTGGAACAGGAACAGCACCGCATTTATCACAGTGAACGATTGGAATAGGCTCTCCCCAATAACGTTGTCTTGAGAATACCCAATCACGCAATTTGTAATTGGTTGTTTTTGTTCCTATTTCATGCTCTTCTAGATAGTTAATGATTGCTTCTTTTGCTTTTGAAGCTTTCATGCCATCAAAAACACCTGAATTAATCATAATACCATCTTCTGTATAAGCTTCTTTTAATTCTTTATTAACATCATCTTCTTCTTTAGCAATAACTTGTGTTATTTTCAACTCAAATTTCTTAGCGAAATCAAAATCTCTTTCATCATGGGCAGGCACACACATAATAGCCCCTGTACCGTAATCTGCTAAAACATAGTCAGAAATCCAAATAGGCAATTTTTCCCCGTTTAATGGATTAATGGCATAACTTCCTGTAAATACACCTGTTTTTTCTTTATCTTGCATTCTATCTACTGAAGATTTTAACGAAGCTTTAAACACATAATCTTCTACTGATTCTTTTTGATCATCTGTTGCAATTTTATTCACTAAATGGTGTTCTGGTGCTAAAACCATAAAAGTTGCACCAAATAAAGTATCTGGTCTTGTAGTAAATACTTTTATTTTTTCTTCATTATTATCCACGTCAAAATCAATTTCTGCACCAAAACTTTTACCAATCCAGTCTGATTGCATCTTCTTAACTTTTTCTGGCCAATCTAATTGGTCCAAATCAGTTAACAATCTCTCAGCATATGCCGTTATTTTTAACATCCATTGTCTAAGATTTTTCTTTGTAACATCAGATCCACAACGTTCACATTCACCATTAACTACTTCTTCATTTGCAAGACCTGTTTTACAATCAGGACACCAGTTTATTGGCATTTCTTTTTCATAAGCCAATCCTTCTTTAAACATCTTTACAAAAATCCATTGGGTCCATTTATAATAATTAGGATCTGTTGTATTAATTTCTTTATCCCAATCATAAATAGCACTAATTTCTTTTAACTGTCTCTTAAAATTCTCAACATTCTCAGCTGTAGCAATTGCTGGATGAACCCCTTGGGTTATAGCATAATTCTCAGCTGGTAAACCAAATGCATCCCACCCCATCGGATGTAGCACATAATACCCTTGAAGTAATTTGTATCTACTCCAAACATCACTTAAAACATAACCTCTCCAGTGACCAACATGCAATCCACTTCCAGATGGATAAGGAAACATGTCCAAACAATAATACTTTGGCTTATCTTCTGTTTCTACATTAACTGGGTTCTTATCCCAATTATCACGCCATTTTTTCTCAATCTCTTTATGATTATACGTAAAACTCATAGTAACCTCCTAAGTATGTTCTTTTTGAATTTTGGTGTTTTAACTCTGGTTTAATTTTATTCTGGCGAAGCCACTAACGCGGCATCCGACGCTACGTTTAATAAACCTTTTGAAATACAAAAAAACTTTTCATCTCTAAATAAATAGAGACGAAAAGTTAACTTCCGCGGTACCACTCTAATTTACCCTGCAAAAATAGACTATAGTCTAGTAATGACAGAATACCCTTAATACTTATAACGGCAAGTTACCGCCTTAACCTACTAAGTTTCAGCTAAAGGACTCCAAGGCGAGTTCAACAAAGTTCAATACTGTTTTACACCAACCAACAGCTCTCTAAAATCGACCTACTGTTTACTACTCCTTTTCCCAGTCTTTCCCTTATAATACTAAAAGCATTCTATCATATTAAAATATCCTGGTCAAGACCTTTTAAATTTAAAAAGCCTTCTATATTAAGCTTCTTTTTTACTTTCTTCTATTACCTTCTCTTGAACATCTGAAGGCGCTTGCTCATATCTTTCAAATTTCATTGTAAATGTCCCACGTCCTTGAGTCATGGAACGTAAATCTGTAGAATAACCGAACATTTCTGCCATAGGAACTTCTCCTTGAATTTCCTGCTTTCCATTCATTGGAAGCATTCCTAAAACTCTACCACGTCTTTTATTTAAGTCACCAATTATATCGCCCATATATACATCTGGCACTAAAATTTTAACACTTGCAATGGGCTCAAGTAAAACTGGCTTTGCCTCCTGAAACCCTTTTTTAAATGCCACAGTTGTAGCAATTTTAAAAGCCATCTCAGAAGAATCAACTGGATGATAACTTCCATCCACTAATGTTGCTTTTACACCAACAACTGGATAGCCTGCTAACACGCCTCTTTGAACAGATTCTTGTAAGCCTTTTTCCACTGCTGGAAAGTAATTTTTAGGTACTGAACCGCCAAATACCTTTTCTTCAAAAATATATGGATGTTCCAAGTCCCCTGATGGCTCAAATTCAATGTGTACATCTCCATATTGACCGTGCCCACCTGATTGTTTTTTATGTTTACCTTGAACTTTAACTTTTCCTTTAATGGTCTCTCTATAAGCCACTCTCGGCTTTACTAAATCAACCTCTACTTTAAACTTACTTGATAATTTACTAACAATTACATCTAAATGTTGGTCTCCTGTACCGTATAATAATTCTTGATGATTTTCAGGATCCATTACAACTTTGATTGTTGGATCTTCTTCCATTAACTTTTGTAATCCAACAGATATTTTTTCCTCATCACCTTTGGTTTTAGGAACAATAGCCATTACGGCTAATGATTCTGGATAATTAATGGCCTCTAATAAAACGGGATTCTTTTTATCACATAAGGTATTGCCTGTTGAAGAATTGCTTAACTTTACTGCTCCAATATCCCCTGGAACAAGCTGTTTTACTTCAATTTGTTCCTTACCTCTTAAACAAAAGAGATGTGAAACTTTTTCATCTATATCCTTATTAGCATTATATACCATTGAATCAGACTTAAATACGCCTGAATAAACTCTAAACAATGATAATTTCCCAATATAAGGGTCTACTATCGTTTTAAAAATAAAAGCAGATAAGGGTTGCTCTTCCCCACATATAACTTCTATTTCTTCTAAAGTTTCTGGATTTTTCCCTATAACAAAAGGATGTTCTTCCTTTGGATATGGCATATACTTTACTATTGAACTTAACAAAACTTGAACGCCTGTATTATTCATTCCTGATCCACATAGTATAGGTACAATTTCTCCATCAACGACGCCTTTGTGTAAGGCAGATTGGATTTCTTCTAATGTAAATTCTTCTTGTGCAAAATACTTTTCCATAAGCTCGTCACTTGTTTCAGCAACTGCTTCAAGAATCATTTCTCTAATGGGTTCTATTTCATCTATTAAATCATTAGGTATGGGGCAGGTTTCTACATGGTCTTTAACAAATTTTCTTCCTTCCATTTTTGTTACATTTACAAATCCAACAAATTTACCTTCATCTCTTATGGGTATATGAAATGGCGCAATTCTTTTACCATACAATTCTTTCAAACTATCAATTACATCGTACAAATTAGCTTGCTCATCATCCATATCCGTTACAAAAAACATTTTAGGAATATTCATTTCTTCAACATATTCCCAAGCTTTTTCTGTACCTACTTCTACACCTGATTTTCCTGATATTACAATGATTGCTCCATCTGCTACTCGAATAGCTTCTTTAACTTCTCCTGCAAAATCAAAACATCCAGGTGTATCTAAAACATTAATTTTACACCCTTCCCATTCTACAGGTATAATAGAAGTTCCTATTGAAATTTTTCGTTTCATCTCCTCTTTGTCAAAATCACTAATGGTATTGCCTTCTTCTACCCTTCCTTGACGGTTAATAGCACCTGTTACAAATGCCATTGCATCAACAAGATTCGTTTTTCCACATCCACCATGACCAAGAATAACAATGTTTCTAATTTGATCTGAAGAATAAACATTCATATTACTTCCTCCAATCTAAGATAATTTTATACTTAACTAGTTGGAACATTTTATGTTAAATTAAAGTAATTAAATGCAAATCATAAGTATTGTATTATATTACCTCCGATTGTATACAACTTTTTAATAAAATTTCAGAATTGGTTGTACAATTATTTATTAAAAAGGTCATATAAATCAATCTTCAATAATTAAATCACTTATATTATATATTCTACTAAAAACAGTTCTATACATCAACTCTTTTGTGAAATTTATTACTGTTAATTAATATTACTTTGATTTATACATATATTTTTACCTAAATTTTGACTATATAATCTCTTTTGACATTAAAATTTCTTAATTACGTTGACTTTTAGACTTTAACGCATTATAGTATTGACATGCCTTTTTTATACGTGTAAAATGTTAGAAAGAATAGCTGTACTAGATTATATTAAATACTATAGTATATTAGTGAAAGGATTTGTGTTATGATTAAATGCAGAAAATCTATTGAAACTTTAAGACCATACATACCTGGGAAACCTATCGATGATGTAAAAGAAGAATACGGACTAGAAGAAGTTATTAAATTAGCTTCTAATGAAAATCCTCTAGGTTGCTCAGAAAAAGCAAAGGAAGCAATTATTAAATCTCTTGAAGATGTAGCCATCTACCCTGATGGTAATGCTACAAAATTAAGAAAAACTTTGTCAAACCATTTTAATATTAAAGATGAGCAAATTATTTTTGGTGCAGGTTCAGATGAACTTATAACTTTCATCACTCAGGTATTTATTGGAGAAGGAGACGAAGCAATTACTTGTACGCCTAGTTTTCCCAGATATGCATCTGCTGTAAAATTAATGGGTGGAACTATTATAGAAGTACCTCTTAAAGATTTCACTTTTGACTTAGATGGTATTTTAGATTCTATTACAGAACATACTAAGGTCATATTTATTGCCAATCCAAATAATCCAACTGGAACCATTATAACCAAAAAACAACAACTTGATTTTATTAAAAAGGTACCTAAAAATATATTATTAGTAATGGATGAAGCCTATTCTGAGTATATTGAAGATGAGAGTTTTCCTAACACACTTCCTTTATTAGCAGAATATGAAAATATTATATTATTAAAAACATTCTCCAAGGCTTATGGGTTAGCATCACTGCGTGTAGGTTATGGCATTGCAAAAGAACCAGTTATTGAATTGCTAAATAGAGTAAGAGGACCATTCAATCTTACTTCAGCAGCTCAAGAAGCAGCCATTGCTAGCTTGAATGATAAAGCTTTTTTAGAGAAATCCATAACCCTTAATAATACAATAAAAGAATGGACCTACAATAAATGTAGAACACTAGGTTTAGAGTATATTCCTACTTTTGGTAATTTTATTATGATCAATATTAAGATAGATACATTAGACACATTTAAAAAACTACAATCAAAAGGTGTAATTATTAGACCTGGCTGTTTCCTTGGCTTAGAGGGATGGTTACGTGTTACTCTTGGCACTCAAGAACAAATGGAATTTTTCTTTACTGAATTAACAGAATTACTTGTTTAAATAAGTTTAAATTTTAAAAGTGGCTTAGCCACTTTTATCTATATATAAGGAGTGAGCTCTATGATTATTGTAATGAAACAACACGCAAAAGACGAAGCTATTAAGAGCGCTATATCTCGTATAGAATCTAAAGGATTACAAACAAATCTATCAAAGGGTTCTGAAGTTACTATAATTGGCGTAATTGGAGATAAATCACAACTAAGTGATTGTAATGTGGAGTTATGGGATGGCGTTGAAAAAATCGTTATTGTTACAGAATCCTATAAACTGGCTAATAAAAAATTCAATCCTAATCCTTCTGTCATTAAAGTTGGTAATACCTCTATTGGAGGAGATGAACTTGCTATAATGGCAGGACCTTGTGCCATTGAAAGTGAAGAACAACTTCTCCAAACAGCACACGCCATAAAAAAAGCTGGAGCAACCATTCTAAGAGGTGGTGCATTTAAACCAAGGACTTCTCCTTACTCATTCCAAGGCCTTGAAGAACAAGGCTTACAATTTATGGCTACAGCAAGACAAGAAACCGGTTTAGCCGTAGTTTGCGAAGTTACAAGTCTTAAATCTGTTGAATCTGCTGTTAAATATGTAGATATGTTACAAATTGGTGCGAGAAATATGCAAAACTTCTATTTATTAAAAGAAGTAGGTAAAACAAACTTACCAGTATTACTAAAAAGAGGTTTGGCAGCTACAATTGATGAATGGTTAAATGCTGCAGAATATATCATGAGTGAAGGCAATAGAAATGTCATATTATGCGAAAGAGGCATTCGTACTTTTGAGACTGCAACAAGAAATACTTTAGATATAAGTGCAGTTCCTGTTATCAAAGAAAAAAGTCATCTACCAATTATCGTCGATCCTAGTCATGCTACAGGTGTAAAAGATTATGTAGCACCTTTATCAAAATCTTCTATTGCAGCAGGAGCAGATGGTTTAATGATTGAAGTTCATCCAGATCCGGCAACTGCATTATCTGATGGTCCTCAATCTTTAACCTTCGATTCTTTCGAAGCTCTATGCAAGGAATTAAAGCCTTATGCTGAACTTTCAGGAAAAAAACTTTATATCAATTAAAAACATAGGTATTATAGGTTTAGGTTTAATAGGTGGGTCTTTAGCAAAAACAATACGTTTTAAGAACCTGCCTATTAACATATATGCCTATGATGCAGATGTAGACACTCTAAAAGAAGCAAAAGATGAAGGTATAATAGATGATTATTTCGATGACATTAATAGTAGGTTTCAAGAATTAGACATTATTTTTTTATGTGCTCCAGTCCAATATAATAACGAAGTATTATCAATCCTTAAAAACTGTATTTCTGACACAACCATTTTAACAGATGTTGGTAGTGTTAAAGGAATGATTCATAGTTCCATTATTGAAATGGATTTAGAGAAATATTTCATTGGCGGCCACCCAATGGCAGGATCAGAAAAATCTGGGTATAATGCATCCACTAATATTTTATTAGAAAATGCATACTATGTACTAACACCCACTTCTTCTGTATCCGAAGATAAAATAAAAAAATTATATGATTTAGTAGAAGCTTTTGGTTCAATCCCAGTCATTATAAATTGGGAAGACCATGACTATGCTACTGCCGCTATTAGCCATGTGCCACATATAATAGCGTCTAGTTTAGTAAATCTAGTTAAACTCTTAGATGACAAGGGTCTTATGAAACAATTAGCAGCTGGTGGTTTTAAAGATTTAACAAGAATAGCTTCTTCCTCTCCAAGTTTATGGAAGCAAATTACCTTATCCAATAAAGATAAGATATTGCAAATTATATCAGAATATATTAAGATATTAGAACAGTTTAAGGTTATGTTAGATACTGATGATACCAACTATATCTTTAATTTTTTTGATGAAGCTAATGATTACAGATCAGAGTTTTTAGATCCATCCTTGGGCAGTATAAAAAAATCTTATGAAATTATGGTAGATATTCCGGATGAATTAGGAATCATTGCAAAAATCGCTACTTTATTAAGCAATCATAATATCAGTATAAAAAACATAGGAATTGTTCATAACCGTGAATATGAACAAGGTGTATTGAAAATTGTTTTTTACGATGAAAAAAGTCAATTAAAAAGTATAGATATCTTAAAATTACTTAATTATACAATTTATCTACGTTAGGAGGTACTAATTTGATTATCAATCCAATTAGCAAAATATCTGGTGAATTATCTGTACCAGGAGATAAATCTATTTCTCATAGAGCAATAATGTTCAGTTCCTTATCTGATGGTAAAAGCATTATCCGTAACTTTTTACAAGGTGATGACTGTTTATCAACTATACGATGTTTTAAACAACTAGGCATCAATATTATAATTAATAACGATGTTGTTGAAGTTGAAGGAAATGGTCTTCATGGGTTAAAACCATCTGTTGATATTTTAGATGTTGGCAATAGCGGCACAACATTAAGGCTTATGACAGGCATTTTGTCTGCACAAGCCTTTGATTCAATGGTTACTGGCGATTCATCAATTCAAAAACGCCCTATGAAAAGAGTTATGGATCCATTGTCAAAAATGGGAGCAAAAATTGAAAGCATCAATAATAATGGGTGTGCACCATTAAAAATAACAGGCCAACCATTAAAGGGCATAACTTATGAATCTCCTGTATCATCAGCTCAAGTAAAATCTTCAATTTTATTAGCTGGTTTGTATGCTGATGGTAAAACAACTGTTATTGAACCTGCTCCATCTAGGAATCATACCGAAATTATGTTAGAATATTACGGTGGTACAATTACTACAAAGGACTTAGAAACTACAGTAGAGCCAGTTAATCAGCTAAAAGCTCAAGAAATCATTGTACCTGGTGATATTTCTTCAGCTGCCTTTTTAATAACAGCTGCATTAATTGTTCCTAATTCACGTATACTTATTAAAAATGTAGGTATTAACCCAACTAGAAATGGTATATTAGAGGTCTATCGACGAATGAATGCTAATATACAGATTCTAAATGAACGATTAGAAAACGGGGAACCTGTAGCAGATATATTAGCTGAAACTAGTACATTAAAAGGTATTGTTCTTGAAGGAGATATTATACCAAATATTATTGATGAAATACCAATTATATCTGTTGCTGCTGCATATGCAGATGGTCAAACCATTGTTAAAAATGCAGAAGAGTTAAAAGTTAAAGAATCTAATAGAATTGATGCTATGGTGGAAAACTTATCAAAAATGAATGTTGATATTGTTGCTACAGATGATGGCATGATTATAAATGGCAATAACAAATTAAAAGGGGCAACTGTTGAAAGTTACCATGACCACAGAATTGCCATGTCTCTAGCCATTGCAACCTTATCTGCTAGTGGTTCAACAACGATTAATGATAGTGACTGTATAGCCATCTCTTACCCAGGATTTTTTAATGATTTAGAGAAATTATCTAAGTAAACTAAATTTATTAATTGTACACTTATTCCATTTGGAGGTAATTTAATGATTAAAACAACTATTGTTGGTCTAGGAGATAGTTTAACTTCAGGTTACGGAATGATAGGTGGGGATAATTATATTAACAGATTAGAAAAATACTTACCTAAGTACTATCCTTCAATATTATGGAGTATCCATAATATTAGCAAAGTTGGTATTACCACTCGCGAGGGATTGGATTTATTAAAAGATAAGATTTTACCACTTAAACCAAATATTGTTATGATTATGTTAGGCACTAATGATATTTCATTAGATAATGCAATGCACCGAACTATTGATGAATTTGAAAAAAACACACAGAATATGTTAGAACTTATTTCTGAATTTAATAATAGAACTGGATTAAACAATTGTGTTCCAATACCTTTTTTAATAACACCTCCTTGTATTATTAAAGAAGATCTAAATTCTGACAAATCAAATAATCGATTGCATCAATATGTACATATTACAAAACAATTAGGTAACACTTATTCTTGTCCTGTAATCGACTTTTTCTCAATTACCTGTAACACGCCTTCTAAGGCATTGTTATTCCAAGAAGATGGCATTCACTTATCAAAAGCAGGTTACGATTTGCTTTATGATACTGTTTTTGGTGAGTTTACTAAATTAATTAATTATGAAGGATTACTTAAAGATAGAGAACAAAAAAGGGCATAGCCCTTTTTTTGTTCTCTATCTTTACAAAATCATCATAGCATCACCGAAGCTATAAAATCTATATTTATTTTCAATAGCAACTTGATAGGCTCCCATTACATTTTCTTTTCCTGCTAATGCAGATACTAACATTATTAATGTTGACTCCGGTAAATGGAAATTTGTTATCAATGCATCAACCATTTTATATTTATATCCAGGATAAATAAATATATCTGTCCATCCTTTGGATTCATTAATTGTACCATTGTCATTTGCAACGGTTTCAAGTGTTCTACAACTTGTTGTCCCAACAGCAATGACTCTTCCACCCTTTGCCTTGGCATTATTTATCTTACTTGCCTCTTCTTCTGTAATCCAATAAAATTCAGAATGCATATCATGTTCCTCAATATTGTCTACTTTTACAGGTCTAAAAGTTCCAATCCCTACATGTAAAGTTATATATGCAATTTCTACACCTTTACCTTTAATTTTCTCTAATAATTCATTGGTAAAATGCAGCCCTGCTGTGGGTGCAGCTGCTGACCCTGCATGTTTTGCGTACACCGTCTGATATCTGTCCTTATCTTCCAGTTGGTGGGATATATATGGGGGTAAAGGCATTTCTCCTAACTCATCAAGAATTTGTTCAAAAATACCTTTGTATTCAAACTGAATAATCCTATTGCCATTTTCTAGTTTCTCTAAAATATTGGCAATTAATAAACCTTCACCAAATATTATTCTCTCACCAATAACAACTTTTTTCCCTGGTTTAACCATTACTTCCCATTGATCATTTTCTTGTCTATTTAAAAGTAAAAACTCAATTTTTGCCCCTGTTTTCTCTCTAATACCTATTAGCCTTGCTGGTATAACCTTTGTATTATTTAACACCAAAC
The DNA here is from genome assembly GCF_004342165.1 of Natranaerovirga pectinivora. Lineage (NCBI taxonomy): Bacteria > Bacillati > Bacillota > Clostridia > Lachnospirales > Natranaerovirgaceae > Natranaerovirga > Natranaerovirga pectinivora. The sequence continues at coordinate 58,569 of NZ_SMAL01000003.1, forward strand.
AATCATTAGGATTTAAACACTCTATAATATCTTTAAATATTTTATGATCAACTTTCCCTGTTTTTTTGTTAAGCACTAATAATCTTGAATCTGTACGCTCTTTTATAGGATCTTGAGCTATTAATTCTTCTGGTAGCTCAAAGTTAAAATCTTCAACTTTCATAAATAAACTCCTTTGATTTCATATATTGTTTTTCATTTATGCTTATTTTATCTATTATTTCTCTGTACAATAATACTTTACATCATTAAAAGAATCAAGTATGTATTTATAAAAAAGACCAACTTCATCATAAAACCCTAACAAACGATTGTTTGTTAGGGTTTTATACTATCTCACTTTTACACCTGTATAATAATACTCAATAATTTGATCATATGTATAGCCATTTTGAGCCATTCCTTTAGCTCCAGATTGACTCATTCCAACTCCATGACCAAAACCTTGTCCAACAACAATATACTGATCTTTAACGCCTTTAATAGTTGGGTAGTTATTAATATTATTGGCACTTAGAACAATGAATTGATCCTTTGCATCCATTACCTTTTTTGTAACACCATCACCATTAATCATATATAAATCATCTACGGGTTGTACTGTTGTGTTGGTTCTATTAATTACATTAAACACTTGTTGTAATTGAGAGTCTTCTTTAATTAATTTAAACTTTCTACTATACAATCCAAACCAAATCCGGGTGGTTTCATTATTAACAACATATTCTCCACCAGTACCTATTATTCTCAAGCTAGTTACTCTTCCAGCATCTGTATATCCTACAACATTTACGTCTAATATATCACCAATATTTACATTACGTCTATTTAAAGAATCTTTAATAGATTCTGGTGTTAAAACTGTAACCCAAGGTCTACGACTGGGGTCTGTTTCATATATATCTGGTACACCTTTTAAATAAGGAACTGCTGCTGACCATACATCTTCACTATTTTCTGTATGACCACCGCTAGTAGAAAAGAAATACGTAGGGATTAAGTTATTACCATAATACACCATTACACCTTTAGTTGAATCTATTGCCAAATTACTTCTTTCATGCTCAACACTAAAACCTTTATAAACTTGTGAATTCGTTGTATCACATACATCATACGGCTCAAATCTATATTTGGGCGCAACATCCCTATAATATCTTGCATATGTCCGGGCAGCAACTGCCTGGGCCTTTAATGCTTCCATTGGCCAATTAGGACTCATTTCACCAGGTAAAACACCATATAAATACTCCTCCAGGGTAACAATGTTTATTGCTGTTATCTCTGTACTTTTGTATCTACCTATTTCAATCCTACCTCTATATTTTCTTTCGCCCAAATCAAATACTCTTATGCCATTTATCGTATCTATGGTTTCAAAAACAGGATGGATAAATCCATTATCAAATATTACGCCATATTCATCAGCTTCCATAACTACTCTTAATTCATTGTCTTCTATTTGATGATATGTTAGACCAAATCGATTATTCACCTGATCCATTACTGTCTCATTATCATTCTCTACAAAAATCTTCCACATTCCTAGAGAAATAGAACCTGGATAAGCTTTAATACCTTCAAGACCCAAATGTCTTACTACTTCTTTAGCAGCTTCGTAGTTATTAAAGAACTCTATAGATATAAGGTAGCTTCTATTGGCTGGAGTAAATTTAAAACCACTAGCACTATTGAGTAAAACTTCTTTTCTCCACTGGTCTTCCACCATATACCCAACAACTAAAGTTGTATTATTAATTTGAATCATAGGTACTCTTTCATATAAAGCCTTTAACCCCACTCTAAGTATAATATCTTCACTACTTGTAGCATAGGATGATGGAATAATAAATAAAGAAGTTATAAGTATCAATAGTAAAAATTTTTTCTTCACAATAAAACCCCCTTATAACATATTATAAGGGGGTTTTATCTAAAAATCTACTTAAAATTACAAATAAACCTATAGTTCTTCTTATCTACTTAAGATTATTTCCTTAATTGAGCATTTAATTCTTTTTCTAATGTGGTTAAGACTTTATCCATTACTTTGTTTACTTCTTTTTCTTTAAGGGTTTTATCTTTAGCTCTGAAAGTTATTGAGAATGCAACGGATTTGTATCCTTTTTCTATTTGCTCTCCTTGGTAAACATCAAATATTTCTATAGACTCTAATATATTCCCACCAAATTGTTTGATAATCTTTTCAATTTGCCCAACTAAAATATCTTCTTTAACAACAATACTTAAGTCTCTTGACATAGCAGGATATTTTGCAAGAGATTCATATATTCTGTCTAGAGTAGCATATTTAGTCAATAATGGCATATCAAGAACAGAAACATATACACGTTCTTCAATATCATATGCGTCACATATATCTGGATGCACTTCTCCAAGGTAACCAATAACGTCACCATCGTAAATAATTTCAGTTTTTCTACCTGGATGCAACCATGGTAATGAAGCGTTTGGATTATACTCTATATCACTTGTTAATCCTAATTTCTCAAATAAAATTTCTATAACACCCTTCATATCATAAAAATCACCAGCATCGTACATACCTAATGTTAATTGCATTCTTTCGTCTGGCAACTCTGTTAATGGCAATGCTTTTGGTATATAGACATTTGCTAATTCGTATAGTTTTACCTTTTTATTTCTTCTATTATAATTTGTTGACAATGAATTAAGCAATCCATTTAAAGTAGTGGTACGCATAATACTAAAGTCTTCCCCAAGAGGATTCATTATAGTGATAGCATTTCTTAAATGGCTATCTTCCTCAATCTTTAACTTATCAAACACTTTCGGACTTTCAAATGAATAATTCATAGATTCATTAAAACCATATTGTTCAATGATTGTTCTTGTAACATCTTCAATAGATTGTTTGAAATTTTTCTTACCCACCGTTGTCCCTGCTGGTAAAGTTGTTGGTATATTGTTATAACCATATAACCTTGCAACTTCTTCAGATAAATCAGCCATTCTTACAACATCAGGTCTAAAAGTAGGTATAGTAACTATATTTTTAGTTGTGTCAACAACACATTCCACACTATTAAGGTATTTAATCATTTCATCTTTATCAATATTTGTACCTAGTAATTTATTGATATCTTCTGAATTAAATGGTATTTCTTTTGATAAACGTTTGTTTTCATAAACATCTATCATCCCTTCAACAACTTCTCCTGCTCCTAATTCGCTTATAAGTTGACAAGCTCTATTCATTGCTTCTTCAACATTATTAGGGTCAAGATTTTTTTCAAACTTTGAGGATGAATCTGTTCTTACTCCCAGTTTTTTTGAGGATAACCTTATATTAGTGCCATCAAAGTTAGCAGACTCGAATAATAGTGTTCTTGTTTCTTCAGTTACCTTTGTTTCGTCTCCACCCATAATCCCAGCAATAGCCACAGGTTTATTAGAGTCCGCAATGACCAATATAGAATCATCTAATGCCCTTACTTCTCCATCTAATGTTTGAATCTTTTCTCCCGTTTTAGCACGTCTTACTATAATCTCACTGTTATCAAGTTTATCTAAATCAAAAGCATGCATTGGTTGGCCCATCTCAAGCATGACATAATTTGTAATATCAACTATATTATTAATAGGCCTTACACCACAAGCTAAAAGTCTTTGACGCATCCATTTTGGAGATTGTTCTATTTTTACATTTTTCACAATTTTTGCAGCATATCTTTTACATAAATCTTTATCTACAATACTTACTTTTGCCTCATTAACATTACCACTTACTTCGTTATATTGAATTTGTGGATAGTTAAAAGTCTTCCTAAAAGTGGCCCCAACTTCTCTCGCCATTCCAATTATACTAAAACAATCTGGTCGATTAGATGTGATTTCAAATTCAACAACCGTGTCATCTAATCCAAATATTTTTTTAGCATCCATTCCTAGCTCATATTCTTTATCAAGAATATAAATACCGTGCTCAGGTGCATCTGGAAAATCTTCTGCATCAAAACCTAACTCTTCAACGGAACACATCATTCCATTAGATTCAATACCTCTTAATTTACCTTTTTTAATTTTCAAATCATTAGGCAACGTAGCCCCTACCAAAGCAACTGGAATATAATCACCAACATTAATATTATTAGCACCTGTAACAATCTGAACAACTTCACTACCAACATCAACAGTGGTAACAACTAATTTATCCGCATCAGGATGCTTATCAATAGTCAATATCTTTCCTACAACTACCTTATCTATCTCTTTACCAAGCTCTTCATAACCCTCAACATTAGAGCCTGACATCGTCATTTCATCAATAAATGTTTTAATATCACAATCTATTTCTACATAATCTCTTAACCAAGAAATCGGTGTTAACATACATCTTCCTCCTTAAATTTCTTAAAAATTTGCCAAGCAACGCGTAGGCAAGCTATATATACGAATTTGCACTACTTAGTATGTGAGGCTCTATACAAATAAAGTGACTTTTAAATCCTTCAATAGAAAACCTTAGTTCGGGACTATCCATATTTCGTTAAAAACCTTAATTGTTTGACCAAAGGGTGTTTATTAAGGTTTAGAAATATGGCTAGGCACGAACTTAGTTTTTCTTAAAGTATTTAATGGAACTGTTTTGAATAGATCTTCTCATACGGAAGGTCTGCAACAACCTAAAATTGCTTCAAGAAACGCACATCATTCTCAAACAACAATCTCATATCCTCAATCTCATATCTAAGCAACGTAATTCTCTCTAATCCCATTCCAAAGGCAAAGCCACTATACTCATTAGGATCTATCCCACACATTTCAAGAACCTTAGGATGAACCATTCCACAACCAAGAATTTCAATCCAGCCTGTTCCTTTACACATACGGCAGCCTTTTCCTTCACACATTACACAAGAAACATCAACTTCTGCACTAGGTTCTGTAAATGGGAAATGATGTGGTCTAAATTTTACACGGGTTTTTTCTCCATATAACTCTTTAGCAAAAACTGCTAAAGCACCTTTTAAATCCGCCATAGTAATGTTTTTATCAATTACCAATCCTTCTATTTGATGAAAAACAGGTGAGTGGGTTGCATCTACTTCATCTGAACGAAATACTCTTCCTGGTGCTAAAACTCTAATTGGAGGTGTTTTCTTCTCCATTTCTCTAATCTGTACTGGTGATGTTTGTGTTCTTAGTAAGTACTCACCATTTATATAGAAAGTGTCTTGTTCATCTTTTGCTGGATGATTCGCCGGGATATTTAAAGCCTCAAAATTATAATAGTCTTTTTCAACTTCAGGTCCTTCAACAATTTCATATCCCATTCCAATGAAAATTCTTTTAATATCTTCTAAGACAATATTCATAGGATGACGGTGACCAATCTCAACCTTTTTAGCTGGTAAAGTTACGTCAATGGTTTCATTTTGTAATTGACTTTCTCTCAATTCCTTAGATAATTTTACCTTTTTGGACTCAAGAGCTTCCTCAATAATCTCTCTAACCTCATTAACAATTTGCCCCACTACTGGGCGTTCTTCTTGGCTTAAATCCTTCATTCCTTTTAGAATTGCAGTTAATTCTCCCTTTTTCCCTAAATAAGCTACTCTAATGTCGTTAAGATCATTTAAATTCGTTGTTTCATTTATAGACGTTATAGCTTTTTCTTTAATGTTTTGTAATATTTCTTTCATAAATATAACTCCTTTCGATTTCTTTGCAATAAAAAAACTCCATCCCACAAAAGGGACGGAGTTATCCGCGGTACCACCCTAATTCTTCTTTTTATAAAAAGAAGCACTTAGATAGCGTAACGTGCCAAAACGTCATCCTCTACTATTACTTCAAGGATGCAGCTCCAGTGGGAAATTCAATAATTGTTTGAACTAAAGAATGTTTTCAGCCTTTGACATTCTCTCTCTTATAGAAAACAATTATCTACTAACACTTTCATTGCCTTTATTTACATATATTTTATATAGTACTATATTTACTTTTATAAAACAAGAGTCTTGTTAAAAAAACTCATTATTTATATCCTTGAAAATTAGAAAGTTCCAAAAAAAGAAACTAGGCTTCAGGGATAAAGCCTAATTTCTTTTTTGTGAGTGTTATTTAATTACCATATTCTCTTGCACCAATATCAGGTGCACTTCCGTTAAATGGTTCTCCAATATTAACTCCCCCATTAACTAAGAAGCTGGTTGGGCGCGGCATAAATAAATTAATATTTGGAAGTGACCCATCTGCTTGACGTGGGCTTTTTGCTAATGCTGTATTTACACTATAAAACATACTTGATGTTACATTACCAATTTGCCAGCTATTTCCTTGTAGAATAGAATTGCTACCAAATCTGTCTTGTACTGGCGCCATAGCACTTATATTATTTATAAATGTATGTTGCCCACTTGATGGATTATTTGGAAAATCAAAGTTACGACCATTTATTCTTATACCATTGTTATAACCTGTATTATGAATTAATGTTAATGCACCAGTATTATTGTTATGATCAAAACCTTTTCCATGATTGTCAAATGACATATTTCTTTTTACAATATGATTTCCTGGGATATGATTTCCACCAAGTTTGAAACCATTTCCTCCACCATCAAACTCAGGATGATTCCAAAATTGTGGATTACCGTTACCAAAAGACCAGTTGTTTTCCACAACAAGAGTATTTCTTACCATCCAGAAATCAAATCCATCATCAGAGTTCTCCCAAGAGCGGTTTCCATAGAAAACATTACCTGGTCCAAGGGCTTCGTATTTTGCAGCAAACCCATCTGCCATATTCCCTACTCTTCCTCTTAGGTTAAAGTTTCTATAACTATCATTGTTTAAAATTAAGTTATGAGAACCATCCTCTAAATGAATACCTGTTAAACGGTTTTCATAAGCTACACATCTTTCGATTCTATTATGGCTACCATGGATTCTAAATCCATTACCACCTGCTCTTCTTAGATGTATTCCTATTATATGCCAATAATTTCCATTTAATCTTAAACCATCTCTTCCTGCTAATTCCTCTTGAGCAGAAAAATCTAATACAGGTGTTTCTCCTGGATAATTCACAATAATAATTGGTTTACTCGCTGTACCACTATTATTAATATCAATTCTTGCATTGTGGTTATAAGTTCCACCCCTCATTACAATAACATCTCCTGCACGAGAGACGCTAATTGCTTTATTAAGGGTTGCAAATGGAGAACCTTGTGTACCACTATTATTGTTGTTACCATTTGGTGCTACATAGAATGTTCTATCACCACTTGGAATTCCTGGTGGCGTTGGTGTTGGTCCAGTTGGCGGCACTGGTCCAGAACCATCTAAATATTCTATTCTTATACTGTTTATTGTAACCGTAGCATTACTTTCTGTACGAATCTGTATAAATGAATTACTCGTCCCAACAGAAGGCTCAATCACCAAATCACCTGTACCTAGATTTCCAATTGTCTGGGAGTAAACCCTTGATGCTCCTCCATGGATAGAATTATTCATTCCTGTAGTATTATTATCTACATAAACTTGAAAATTCTTAGAAGAATCACCACTTTTACTTGCAATATTTATGATTATTCTATATGGATTACTTAGATTAAAAACTCCCCCTGGTGTAAAACTACCTGTTGTTGATGAGCTAGATAAAGCACCAATAGTCATTCTACCACCATTTAATGTAACTCTATTAGAACCAGCTGTTACTGTTCCACCAGTTCGAATATACATTGGTTTACTTGAATCATTTGGTAATGATCTGTATCCAGTAGTAAATAGATTATTAGATGTAGCACCATTAAAACTTTCAAAAAATATCTCGCTACCTCCAGCTGATACAATTGATACACTTCCTAATACCATTACAATTGTTAATACCATACTTAAAAAACAATTAATTAATTTTTTCATCGCAAAATACCTCCATTATTCTATTTTATTAAGTGTTAATTTCTTGCCTAACCCTCCTTTTAAAATTATTTGGAATACATTTTTTGAATACATTTAAATAAATGTATTAAGGGAACCAAAATAATGTAATTTATTGAACAAGGACCTGTACGCCATTTAAAATTCATTGCAACAGCATTTGGTAAAGTCACTTGTTCTTGGACATCTATCTTCTTCACCCACGTGAGAAAAAAGTAGCCCATTTAAATATAATTTTTTTATAAGGTGGGAAAACAATGCTTTCTTAGCTTATAAAAAACATTACTTTGCTAAATATTATTTAGAGTAATTAGTGAAATATTAATAGAGATAACTAGTGTGTATATGCATTATTTTTAGATTGGTATCTTACTAAGACTATTTGCTGAGAAGATTAGAAAATATTTTTTTAAAAAGTTAATGTGTTTAATTTCATTAATTAGATTATGTGTTTTTTGCCATATTTTGTCAACTTATTTCTAGTTACAGTTTAAATATTATACATATTTTATGTATTTTTAATTATTTTTTTGTGCTTATTTCAGTTTTTTTTAACTAACAATTCTTATATCTAAATCATCTTTGTATAATTTTAACTAAATTATGTTTGCTTTTTCTCTAGATTAATTTTAGATCCAGGGAATTGTAAAGATTTTTCAACAATTCCCTGGAACTTATACCTGTAGATAATTTTACCTATTGAATTATTAATTAATTATGCCAACGCCTGCATATTGTAAAACCAAATCTTTAGCTTCATCTGCTGTATGAAGCACACTAGAATAATTATAGGGTACATTAAATGTAGTTGTTGAAGTGTAATTACTTACTGGACAGTTAACAAATTTATTACCAATAACATGCCAGTATCCTGTTTGTGAACTTCCGTAGAACCACCCGATTGGCCCTTGAATATAGCCAGCATGGGTATCTACCTGACCTGAACCTACATTATCAAAATAATTATTTTCTACTCTAACTCTCGCTCCCATTCTTGCATTAATAGCAGAACCAAAAATGTCTTTAAAATAATTATTAAACATATGGACATCTGCATATCTAATTAATGGAAGTCTTGTACCAATATTGTAAAAATAATTATGATGGTAAGTAATTTTATCTGCTTTTAGACTTTCATTATCTGTATGACCCACTAACATTCCTTTGTGATGGTCATAGAATTTATTCCAAGAAACTGTGATATATTCTGCATTTCTTTTTATGTCTACTAATCCATCATAATAATCTTTATGAACATCCGTTTGACTGTAGAAATCATTATGATCAATCCATATATTATGGCTTGACTCCGTTATTTCTATAGCTGTTCCAGACCCTTGTCGAACATGATGAATAGATAAGTTTCTAATGATAATATTATTGGCTCTAGATATGGTTATTCCAACACCATCTAACTCACCACTTGTACCAACACCAATAATAGATACATCCGATACATCTTTTACATCTATTTTACTGTGAGATGAATTTGCTTGTGTGATTGTACCCGTTATATAAATGGTTAATGGTGTGTTATTATTTCTTTTTTGTCTTAATGCTTGATATAAATCAGCACCGTTATCAACATAAATTACATCTCCACCTGCTCCACCAGTGGTGCCTCCATTAAGAGCTGCATAACCCACAAGATCAAACATACTGCCGCTAGGAGGTGGCGTTGGATTTGAAGGTGGATTTGATCCTCCACTTATCTTTTCTATTGCCCAATGTTGATTATGTCCATTCAAATATTCCCATTGAGCTATTATTCCACCATTCTGTTGAGAAAAATTATAAACATCTAAAGATTTTCCGCTAAACTTGTTTATGATTGAATAGTATCCATTCCCAAGATCGTTCACTGACCAAAGTTGGCAATCTCCACCCCAACTATCCCACTGAACAATTTGACCCCCATTAGCTGTTGACCAATTATAAACATCAATAACTCTTCCACTATTTTTGTTTGCAATTGAGTAATACCCTTGTCCATCAGGAATTAAATGCCATACTTGATTACTAGAGCCATTAAAGTCCCACTGTACTATTTCTGCACCATTTTCTTGTGAAGCATTTATAACATCTAATGCCTTTCCACTAAATCTACTTATAATTCTGAATTCATCATTAGGAGAAAAACCTGGTTGGGAGGGCGGTGGCGAACTTCCTCCTTGTGTTTCTATTCTTACTTCATTAATTGTTACAGACCCACCACTTTCAGTTCTAATTTGAATAAAGGAGTTTTGAGTCCCTATATTGGAGTCTATTATAATATTACCTGTGCTTAAGTTTCCTATTGTTTCTTCATAAACTTTTGATGCACCACCGTGTATTGAATTGGATTGTGACGTTGTATTATTATCAACGTATACTTGAAACTTTTTACTTGATGTTCCACCTTTACTAGATACGTTTAGGACTATCCTATAATTCCCACTAAGGTCAAAAACACCTCCTGGCGTAGAACTAGAAGAGGTTGAACTCGTTGATAAAGCCCCTATAGTCATTCTTCCACCATCTAATGTTACAGTACTTGAACCTGCTATTACTGTTCCACCTGTTTTTAGATACATCGGCTTAGATGGATCATTGGGGAGTGATTTATAAGATGTTGTAAACAAATTGCCAGAAGTTACACCTAAGAAATCATCACTATAAATCATTGTTGACCCTAATGTGGTTGTGTAATTAAACCCTAACAATAAAGTAAAAAATAATGATAAAACACTTATAAAACTAATACCTTTCCTCATTAAAAACCCTCCTTAAAATTAAACAACTTACAAGTTCCATACATATTACAACATAGGCATCACCAACCTCTAGGGAAATTTAACGGTAAAGAAAAAATCTTTACAATATATAATATAATGATTTTGTAAAAAATCATTTATATTTAATTCTTAATAACATTTTAGTAATGTTGATGGATTTTCTTATTGAGATGCATATTTGTATTGTTTTTAGGATTTTATTCAAGATAGGTTTTTAAGAATAATAGTTTTTTTTACCACAATCACTTGAAAGACGATTCAATATTATTACTGAATTATTTAACTGTTCGGTTTATTTAATATAATTATGTATAAGTTGTGCTATTTTGTCAATACATTTGAACATTAAATCGTATTTTTAGTTTGTTTTACTATTATTTACATAATTATCAAAATAAATTTTGTAGATAAGACTTTAATACTAGATATGTTTTTTCCTTATACAGCCTTTTTTTAGGTTTGTTTAAAATATAACGTCAAAAAAATTTAGTATAAATTACCAATGTACTATTTTATAAACTAGCATGTTAACGAAACCTACACCTTTTCCTTTCTGAGTCAGAAGCTTCTTTGAAAATGTAATTTCCAAATTTTTACAAGTAAATTTGACACTTCTAACTTTCACAATAAATACACCACTCCCTTTTATGCAATTTAAATTTGACTGTATAATTTATCTAGATTTAATAGTATACTAATTATGTAATATTTCTATATATATATATTGGAGGGGTTTAATGATTAGAAAGTTAATAAGTTTTATTTTTCAGTTACAAAGGAGAGTTACAGAGGATAATATTTCAGCCCTTTCTGCTCAATTAACATACTTTTTACTACTATCTTTTTTTCCCTTTGTAATGTTTTTACTAACAATATTAAGTTACACACCCATCACTCAACAAGAAGTAGTTTTAAGTATTGGAGAGATTTTTCCTGGGGATATCGGTAATATTATAGTTGCCATATTAAACGAAATAGCCATCAACAAAAGTAATGCTCTATTATCCATAACTGTTATCCTTACAATTTGGTCTGCCTCTAAAGGAGTCCTTGCAATAGTAAGATCTTTAAACATAGCATATAGAATTGATGAAACGCGTTCATTTGTACATTTAAAGATTATCTCTTGTTTCTACACAATAATCTTTGCCACTATAATATTACTAACATTTATATTGGTTATCTTTGGAAATAATCTCTTATCATTATTAGTAACGTATTTTCCAGCAACCTTAAATATTGTTGGCTTATTACAACTCATTAGATACATTTTCATTATATTTATTTTATTAATCTTCTTTACTGTTATATATAATGCTATACCAAACAGAAAAATTTCCCTTTCAGAAGCTATACCTGGAGCCCTTTTTTCTTCAGTTGGTTGGATTGCCTTGTCCATATCCTTTTCTTTTTATGTGGATAATTTTGGTAACTTTTCTTATATGTACGGCAGCCTAGCTGGTGTAATCGTTCTTTTACTGTGGTTATATATTTGTTCTAATATAATTATGATCGGTGGAGAAATTAACGCTTTACTTGTGGAGCACAAAGAAAAAAGAAATAACAAGAAAACTATTTCCTCAAATTGAAATATTTTCAAGTCAACTAATCATCTTTTTTAATTGTTAATACTTACTTTGGATATAATTTCATTTAAAAAAGTACCTTTATAGTTTTTCATACTTAAAAGGTACTTTTTTTTCTTTAATATATTTTTTTTATTTCAACTCCAGTATAAAAATGTTTTAAGACTTCATCATATGAATACCCTAAGTCTACCATTCCTTTAACACCATTTTGACTCATCCCAACACCATGACCAAATCCTCCTCCATAAAAAGTTATTTCTGCTAAATTATTTTGAGGAGTGAATTTTTTATCCATAGTGAAGAAGGCACTGGGCAATAAATTATAATTACTAACGGTACTACCATCTTTTCTTGTAATTATAATATTTTCTTCATTTTCTGAGTATCTTTTAGGTGCTAATAAAAATCTAATATTATATTCTGTTGCAACTTTTATTGTATTTTCTGTTCCTATAATCAAAACTTCTGTTAATACGCCACTGTTACCTCTACTATATACTCTTATATCTATTAACTCTCCTATAGTCTCAATAGGTCTAGTTCTGAAATAATTGTCTTCCCCTAATACTTTTATAGAATGTGGAGAAGCTTCAAATCGAGAAACCAGATTGTTATTGATACTTTTCGTTAATTGCTCTCTAGTCATTGTAACTTGCCATCTATACCATGATATATTTCTATCATAAGCATTATAATTATCATTTTTTATAAAAGCAGCAAAATCCTCTTCAACCGTTAAATCTAAGTTAAATTCTCCATTAAATTGAGGTTTCCCTCTAGAATATACAGGTGTAGTTGTTGGAAAACTTCTTGTGCTCCAATTCGCCCACACATCTCCTGAATCTGCCGTGTGACCACTTGATGTAGAAAAAAAGAATGCTGAAACCACATTATCATTATAGGTTATACCTAATTTACTGGTTTCATTTACAGCCTGTATTGATATTTCATTTTCTCTATAATTATTATAAACCTGACTAGAAACACTATCATCTACATGCCCACCATAGCTACTATATCTATTAGAATAAAATTGTGAATATGCATAACTTCTTGCACAAATTGCTTGCACCTTAGCAGCTTCCAAACCATAGGAGGTAGGCATTTCACTTGGAACAACAGAATAAAGATATTCTTCCATTGGCAGCTCATTGATTAAATATAAGCCATTACTTGCTCTAGCAATTTCCATAACCCCTCTATAACGAGGCGTTCCATAAGCTCTTTCTATAGATAAAATTTCTATTTTTCCCTTTGGATCATTTGGTGTTATGGTTATATAATCTTCCAAAACAGGATGTTGACTATCTATCCTTACAACTTTATTTTTTTCATAAACTGCAATCTCATTACCATATTTAATAGTAAAATCTACATCACTTGTCAACTGAATTTCATTATGAACCAATGCGTTAAAACCTGTAGTCCTTATGGCTACTCTTATGTTTTCAATTTCTACTCTTTTCCTAATTACAATACCTTGAACTTCACCATCCTGAATAACAAAATCAGCAGAATTATATCCTACAAGAACTTGACTTATAGTACGCCATTGTAAATTATTATTGATGTTACTATATATTTTTCTATCTGATGCCACGGGAAAACTCCCTAATCCCTCTAATAGAACTTCATTATTATTAATCCTTAACACTTTACCTGATATTGTTTCCTCTTTTAACGCAAAGTCAACGATTTGTCGATCTTTAATGTGTATATCCCCAATCAATCCAATTACTTCTGAATCTACCTCTTTATTTATATTATAAGTTCTATACTCTCCTCCAACAAAAATTAGTCCTTCTACATCGTCTATTTTTTCAATCCAAACATTTGTAATAACAGGTTCATTGGTTATTATATCAATAACACCTATTATATCATTTTCTCTTCTTAATACTCTTATTTCATTATCAATAAATTGATCCATGGTAAGCCCTTCAAAAGCATATTTCCCTTTATCAGAAACTAGTTCCCAAGCATTCAAACTACTAATATTAGCTGGTGTGCCTACCACTACCAAGCTATCCCTTCGTACTTGTTCATCAATATCTAGTTCTTCCAACAGTTTTGAGTAAATACTAAACCAATCTTTATATTTTATTGGTGTATTTAACGTATCATCCCTTACTTCCATATTAAGTTCTTCTAAAGAAACTTCTATTCTATCTGCTATCTCTAAAGCTTCACTATAAGTTAATAACTCTAAAGGTCTGAAAAAATCACCCTCGTCACCAAACCAATTATAAATAGTAACTACATTTATGTACTTGTCATACCATAATGAAGCATCTGTGTCTTGATAAGGGATTTCTCTATCAAAGTGACTAACTTCTGTTCTAGAATATCTTCCAAGGGCAACCATTTTAGCTGCTAACGCCCGGCTTATTGGTTTATCACCTTCAATTACTCTAAGACCACCATCATTATTCGGTATTTCAATGATCTTTTCTTCTTCCTTTTCTTGAAAGTTATCATTCTTTTTTTCTTCACCTATTCTTGTTGAACATCCCACTAACAACAAAATTACTCCTAATATAAAAAATATTTTTTTCATACTTTCAATCCTTCCTTAGCAAGTCTTGTATTTTTATACCTTTGTATTTGTGATATAACAATGCAGACTTTATATTTATATCCCACTTTATTATTATACTAGTATTTGCTAACTTTCATTATTAATTTTTTATTACTTTCATAAACTATTACTCTTTTCTTCTATGATAAAGGTTTTAAACATACTTTGTTAATAGAATGTTATTTTCTTACGCATCTCTTAATACTTGAGTTTTGATGAATGTTTTTTATTCCTTTGCATCATATGACTCTTAAAATTAGTTTTGTTTTACGGACAATAAATCAATAGCGCATTTACCAGGATTTTGAGGCATTTGCAAAATATGATAATTAAAAGGAAATATTTTTATATGAATGTTTTAATATTTTTTCTTTCATTGTATTGAATTATCTAATAATTGGTGGTATAATAAAAAAACCAAATTGATTTTAAGATAGGAGGCACATCATATGTCACAAAAAAATTACGGTCTTCCAACACAACAAGGCCTTTATAGCCCTTCACAAGAAAAAGATAGTTGCGGTGTCGGTTTTGTTTCTCATATGAAAGGCAAAAAATCTCATAGCATAGTAAGTCAAGGTTTAGAAGTATTAGTTAACTTAACCCATAGAGGCGCTGTTGGCTCCGATGCCGATAGCGGTGATGGCGCTGGTATATTAATACAAATTCCTCACAAGTTTCTTTCAAAAAAAGCTATTGAACTTGGTTTTACACTTCCAAACGAAGGGGAATATGGGGTTGGTATGATTTTTTTACCTCAAGAACCAAATGCAAGAATTTATTGCGAAGGAATCTTTGAAAAAATTATGTTAGAAGAAAATCTTCGTCTAATAGGCTGGAGAAATGTTCCTATCGTTGAAAGTGCTACTGGTATAACTGCTCGCGGTACACAACCAGTTGTTCATCAAATATTTATTGCAAAAGATGATTATGATAGTATAACCTTTGAACGCAAATTATATATAGTAAGAAAATTAGTAGAAAAAGCCATTGAATCATCTAACAAACCATATATGGAATCATTCTATGTTTGTAGTTTATCAAGTCAAACAATGACCTATAAAGGACAATTACTGGCACACCAAATTCCAGAATTCTTCCCTGATTTAAAGGATGAAGATATGGAAAGTGCTATTGCATTAGTACATCAAAGATATTCCACGAATACATTCCCATCTTGGGACCGTGCTCAACCTTTTAGATATTTAGCTCATAATGGCGAGATTAATACATTACGAGGAAATGTTAATTGGATGAATGCAAGAGAAGGTATTTTAGAGTCAGATGTTTTTGGTGATGATATTAAAAAAATCTATCCTATCATCACGCCAAATGGTTCAGACTCAGCCAATCTTGATAATGCTCTTGAGTTATTATTAGCAAGTGGTAAATCATTAGCTCACGCTGTTTGTATGTTAATTCCTGAAGCTTGGCAAAAAAACGATATAATGGATGAAGATAAAAAAGGGTTTTATGAATACCATGCTGGTTTAATGGAACCTTGGGATGGTCCAGCAGCTATTGCTTTTACTGATGGTATTCAGATCGGAGCAACCCTTGATCGTAACGGTTTAAGACCTGCTAGATATTTGGTTACAGAAGATGATATTGTTGTTATGGCATCGGAAACTGGCGTTCTTTCTTTTGAATCACAAAACATCGTTAAAAAAGGGCGTTTAGAGCCTGGGAAAATGTTTTTAATTGATACCAAAGAAGGTAGAATTATTTCAGATGATGAAATCAAACAGACATTATCTCAACAAAAACCGTATAAACAATGGATTGCTAATAACCGTTTAACGATTGATGACCTTCCATTACCACATGAGATTTCAGTCCTTAGTGCTGATTTATTGCTAAATCATCAAACTCTATTTAATTATACTGAAGAAGAATTAAAACGTATTATTGCACCAATGGCTGAAAATGGTAAGGAAGCCCTTGGTTCAATGGGTAATGATGCACCTTTTGCCGTTTTGTCTGATGAATCTCAATTATTATTTAGCTACTTTAGACAACTATTTGCCCAGGTAACAAACCCTCCTATTGATCCAATTCGTGAGGAACTGGTAATGTCTTTAATACAATTTTTAGGTGATCGAGGCAATTTACTTAATGATTTAAATCCTGAAATTAACCATAATTTTATTGAACTTAAATCGCCTATATTAGATAATGCAAGTTTTGAAAAAATCCGTCATATTGATCATACAGATTTTAGAACCACTAAAATACCTATGCTCTTTCCAGTTAACAACAGTGGAAGATGTCTTAAAAATGCATTAGATGCACTTTGCCAAAGAGTTGTTCAAAGTATTGAAGATGGTTATAACATCATTATTCTTACTGATAGAAATGTGGATAAATACAATGCACCAATACCAAGTTTACTTGCACTAAGTTGTGTTCATCAACATTTAATCAAAAAGAAATTAAGAACAAAAGTAGATTTAATTGTTGAATCTGGTGATGCAAGAGATGTTATGCATATGGCATTACTTATTGGCTATGGCGCCAATGCCATTAATCCATATGTGGCTTTAGATAGCATTACACATTTAGTAAAAAACAAACTATATGTTACTAAGGACATTACACCAGAAGATGCTTACAAAAACTATATTAAAGCTCTATCAAATGGTATTCTAAAAATACTCTCAAAAATGGGTATTTGTACACTACAAAGCTATCAAGGGGCTCAAATTTTTGAAGCCGTTGGTATTAGTAAGAAAGTGATTGATAGGTATTTTACTGGAACACCTTCTCGTATTGAAGGTATTGACTTAGAAATCATAGCTAGAGAAGTGATGCTTCGACATGAATTGGCTTTTAAACAATTAAGAAATCCATATAAAAATCTACTAGAAGGTGGCAATGTCCACTGGCGTGCAAATAGGGAGAATCACCTATTCAACCCTGATTCTATCCATAAATTACAGCATGCGTGTAAAACAAATGATTATAATTTATATAAAGAATATGCAAATATAATCAATGACCAATCCGTAAAGCTTGGAACGATCCGAGGTATGTTAAAATTAAAAAACCACTCCCCTATTTCAATTGATGAAGTAGAACCTGTAGAAAACATGGTTAGACGATTTGCTACTGGTGCTATGTCATTTGGATCATTAAGCAAAGAAGTTCATGAAACTTTAGCCGTTGCAATGAACAGAATTGGTGGTAAAAGCAACTCTGGTGAAGGTGGAGAGGATGCTACAAGATACGAAATCGATATTAATGGAGACAACAAAAAAAGTGCCATCAAACAAATTGCATCAGGACGTTTTGGTGTTACAACAGAATATCTTGTAAATGCTGAGGAATTACAAATTAAAATGGCTCAAGGCGCAAAACCAGGAGAAGGTGGTCATTTACCTGGTCATAAAGTAACTGAAGCTATAGCTAAAGTGCGTCATTCTACACCAGGAATTGATTTAATCTCACCACCTCCACACCATGATATTTATTCTATTGAAGATTTGGCACAATTAATATTTGATTTAAAAAATGTTAATCCAAGTGCTAGAATAAATGTAAAATTAGTTTCTGAAGTAGGGGTTGGTACAGTAGCAGCTGGTGTTGCTAAAGGCCATGCAGACGTTATCTTAATCAGTGGTCATGACGGCGGTACAGGCGCTTCTCCAATTAGTTCTATTAAATACGCTGGACTTCCTTGGGAGCTTGGTTTAGCTGAAACACAACAAACATTGCTATTAAATGATTTAAGAAGCCGTGTTGTTGTCCAAACAGATGGCCAATTAAAAACGGGTAGAGATATTGCAATAGCAGCATTACTTGGTGCTGAAGAGTTTGGATTCGCTACTGCTGCTCTAGTTGTTTGTGGGTGTATTATGATGAGAAAATGTCATAAAAACACTTGCCCTGTAGGCGTTGCAACACAAGATCCTGAACTTAGAAAATATTATCAAGGAAAACCTGAAGATCTTATTAATTTCTTTACATTCTTAGCAAATGATTTAAGAGAAATTATGGCAGAAATTGGTGTTCGTACTATTGATGAAATGGTTGGCCGTGTAGATTTATTAGATGTAACAGATGATAACTTACACTGGAAAGCAAAAACCCTTGACTTAAGTTCTATAATATACAAGCCAGAACTTCCATCAAGAATAAAACCAAGACAAATTTTTTCTCAAGATCATGGTTTAGAAAAAGTTCTTGATCAACAATTAATTAAAGATGCTATGCCAGCATTAGATAATAGATTTAAAGTAGAAAAAACATATTCTATTAAAAATGTTGATCGTACTGTAGGAACCATGTTAAGTGGTGAAGTGGCAAAAAGATATGGTGCTGATGGTCTTGAAGAGGATACAATTCACTACAAATTTTTTGGAACAGCTGGACAAAGTTTTGCTTGCTTTGGTATGAAAGGGATAACCTTTGAATTAGAAGGAGATTGTAATGATTACCTTGGAAAAGGGCTGTCTGGTTCAAAAGTAATTGTTTATCCACCAGCTAACTCACCATTTAAAGCTGAAGAAAACATCATCGTAGGTAATACACTATTATACGGTGCTACCTCTGGTGAAGTTTATATTAATGGTCTTGCTGGAGAACGTTTTGCTGTTCGTAACTCTGGTGCTACTGCAGTTGTTGAAGGTGTAGGGGATCATGGTTGTGAATACATGACTGGCGGTGTTGCTGTCATACTTGGTGCAACAGGTAGAAACTTTGCTGCTGGTATGAGCGGTGGTGTTGCTTACGTTTTAGATGAAAGTGAAGATTTTATTGCCGATAGATGTAACACTCAAATAGTTATAACTGAAAAAGTTGAAGAAAATGATGATATAGAACTATTAAAAACATTAATTAGCAACCATGCTAAATACACTAATAGTCCTAAAGCTAAAGCAATCTTAGAGCAGTGGGATTCATATGTTGAAAAGTTCGTAAAAGTCATCTCACCAGCATACAAACAAATATTAGAACAAAAAAGAGCTGCTAATGAAGTAGCTGTAGCTAATTAGGAGGTTTCGCTATGGGAAAAGATACTGGATTTTTAGAATATGAAAGAAAAGTAGGAAGCTATAAACCTATAGAGGAACGTATAAAAAACTATGATGATATTTATATTCCTTTAGATGAAAAAGAAATACAAACACAGGCATCTCGTTGTATGGATTGTGGTGTTCCATTTTGTAATTACAGTTGTCCTTTAGGGAATATCATCCCTGACTTTAATGATCTTGTCTATCAAGACCAATGGAAAAAAGCCTTAGAAGTACTCCATGTAACCAATAACTTTCCTGAATTTACAGGAAAAGTGTGCCCTGCTCCTTGTGAATCAGGATGTGTACTAGGCATTAACCAACCAGCAGTAACAATTAAACAGATGGAATTGGCTATTATTGAAAAAGGCTGGTCTGAGGGGTGGGTAAAACCTCAGCCACCAGCTGTAAAAACACATAAAAAAATTGCCATAATTGGATCTGGTCCAGCAGGCTTAGCTGCTGCACAACAATTGGCTCGAGTAGGTCATACTGTTACTGTATTTGAAAGAGCTGATGAAATCGGTGGTCTGCTTAGATATGGTATCCCTGATTTCAAACTGCCAAAATCATTAATAGACAACAGAGTGGATCAAATGAAAAAAGAAGGGGTTACATTTAAAACCAATGCCAATGTTGGTGTTAATGTTGATGTTAACCAATTGAAAAATGAATTTGATATCCTCTTATTAACAGGTGGCTCTACTCAACCAAGAGATTTAGTGGTATCAGGTAGAGATTTGGATGGTATCCATTTTGCTATGGACTTTCTTCCACAACAAAATAAAAGAGTTGCTGGCAAAACCATTGATGAAAGCATTGGCTTAACGGCTAAAGATAAAAATGTGGTTGTAATTGGTGGTGGAGATACTGGATCTGACTGCGTGGGTACATCTGTAAGACAAGGGGCTAAAAATGTGGTTCAATTAGAACTATTGCCAATGCCTTCTACAGAAAGAACAGATGCCTGCCCTTGGCCAACATACCCTATGGTCCTTAGAACTTCTAGCTCCCAAGAGGAAGCTGCTGCTGTATATGGTGACGACCCAAGACAATACAGTATCGCTACAAAACATTTCTCAGGGGAAAATGGAAAAGTAAAAGAACTTCATTGTGTAAAACTAAAATGGACTAAAGACGAAAATGGAAGAATGAACATGGAAGAAGTTCCAGGTAGTGAATTCGTTATCAAAGCTGACTTAGTACTATTCGCAATGGGATTTCTTCACCCAGAGCATAAAGGCATGTTAGAAAACCTAGGTGTAGAATACGACCAAAGAGGCAATGTAGCTGCAAATAACAAATTTATGACAAGTATAGAAGGCATATTCTCAGCTGGCGATATGAGAAAAGGCCAATCCCTAGTCGTACACGCAATAAGCGAAGGCCGCTCAGCAGCAAAATATATAGACGAATACCTAATGGGTAACACGTACTTAAGAAGTAGATTATAAAATATAATAAAGAGGACTTTTCCTAAAAAAGAGAGATAACAAAAATAATGTTATCTCTCTTTTAATATTAAACAATCAAATTTTGTGGAACCGTCCCTATTTTATGCCTGAGATTCTGAGATTCTGAGATTCTGAAATTTTGGATTTTGGATTTTGATTTTAAATTTGAAACCTGAAAAACGCCACGACAAAGGTTAGGAAGTGATTTATATAAGATTATACAGCGTAGCCACGGATGGCGTATCTTGACCCTATTGCCCAAGGATGGGCAAGGGTCAATAAATCTTATATAAACCACTTCCTAACCGCCCACATTCATTCACTCCACCACTCTATTATACCTCTCAGTCAAAACTCTTAACCGCTTAACCCGATCACAACTTAACTCTTCAAAAGAAAACCGCCACTCCCAGTTCCCCCCAACAGTCCCAGGCGTATTCATCCTCCCCTCCCCTCCAAGACACAAAACATCCTGAAGTGGAATAACAACCACACTCCCATTACTTCCAAAAGCCAGCTCAATAAACCGCCAAACTACTTCTTCCTCAACCATATCTTCACTAATACCATAACACATCTCAATACACTCTTTTACAACCGCGTCAACAGAACCATACCAACTAAGAATGGTATCATTATCATGGGTCCCTGTATAAACAAAAGTATTTTCATCAAACTTTTCTGGATAAAAATCATCTGAATCCAAATCTTCCAAAGTAAACTGAAGGACTTTCATACCAGGAAATCCAAACTTATCTTTTAACTTAATAACATCATCAGTAATAATTCCCAAATCCTCAGCAATAATAGATACATCCCCTAATGCATTAATCACCCTATTAAAAAAATCTTCTCCTGGACCTTTAACCCACTTTCCTTTCATTGCATTATCAGCATCTCCAAGTATCTCCCAATAGGCTTCAAATCCCCTAAAATGATCTAATCTAATACTATCAAAACACCTTAGATTTAAATTTATACGCTCTACCCACCATTTATACCCATCTGATTTCATAAGATCCCATTTATACAGAGGATTTCCCCATAATTGTCCCTTTTCACTAAAATAATCAGGCGGTACTCCTGCAACCACAATAGGATTCCCAAGTTCATCTAACTTAAATAAATCAGGATTTGACCAAGCATCACAACTGTCATAAGAAACAAAAATAGGCACATCGCCAATGATTTTTATGCCATTTGAATTGGCATATTTCTTTAATTTAGCCCATTGTTTAAAAAAGATATATTGAATGAATTTTTCATACTCAATAGACTTTTTTAACTTCTCTCTATACAACTTAATAACCTTTTCATTTCTAAATGCTATACCCTTTTCCCACTTGTTCCAAGGAAGATGATTAAAGTAAGTTTTCAAAGCCATAAATAAGGCATAATTCTCTAACCATTCATTATTTTCCTGGTTAAATCTATTATAATCCTGGTTATTCTTTTCAAATGATTGGAATGCTCTTTCCAATAGTTTTTCCTTGTATTTTTTAACTTCTAGAAAATTTACCTGCTTATCATTAAAAGCAGGTAAATCAATAATATCATTAGGATCTAAAAGTTTTTCATTGATAAGTTCATCTATGCTAATAAGTAAATGGTTTCCTGCAAATGCAGAATACGACTGATATGGCGAATTACCAAATCCAATGGGATTTAAAGGAAGAATTTGCCATACACTTTGCTTGCTTTTTTTTAATAAATCAATAAACCGATGTGCTGCATCACCAAAATCTCCTATTCCATACCTAGAAGGCAATGAAGTAATATGCAAAAGAATACCACTAGACTTATTAAAAATCATTGTATCTCCCCTTTTACTAACACTCTTCTTTTAAAACTTTATACTCTAAAGGTTGAAGTATGATCTTAGCTTTATTATCAAAAAACTTAAATCTATTTTTAGTAAATACATCCACAAATTCCTTATTAGAATCAATTTCTAATTCAAATTCTTCTACATTATTAATGGCTCTATTTAAAATTATAATAATCTTTCCATTCTCTTTTATATTTCCAAAGGGATCTTTTTCATTTTCAATAAATCTCATGTAACTTAATACATTACCTTGTGAATAGAGAGGTTTAAATCCCCCTGTTTTTAAAACATCATTGCCATTTCTTAAGGCTATAATGTTTTTGTACCAATTGTAAATATCTAAGTCCTCATTCCCCCAAGGAAATGTTTTTCTATTCTCAGGATCTGTTCCGCCTTCAACACCTGCTTCATCGCCATAATAAATGCTTGGAATACCAGGAAAAGTCAATTGAAACAAAGTAATCAATTTCAATATTTTAAACTCAATGTCTTGATTGCTTATATGCTTTTTTATAACAGTAATAATTCTTGGCAAATCATGATTGCTAATATGATTCATAGCGGCATATAAATTATGAATAGGATAATTCTCAATTAAACTCATTATTGAGGACATTGTATAATCACCAGGGTTTTTACCCAAAGCAAAATCAATCACAGCATTTCTTAAAGGATAATTCATTACAGAATCCAAATCATCTCCTAGTAAGTACTCTCTCGTTTCACCATAGCTTTCTTTATTAGAAGCATCTTCCCATACCTCGCCTATAAGGATACTTTCTTCATCTACTTCTTTCAATGTCTTATAAAAAAGTTTTAAAAAGCCCTCTGGCAATTCATCCGCAACATCTAAACGCCAACCTTTAATCCCTAAATTCACCCACTTTTTCAGCACACTGTCTTTATCTCTAATGATGTAATCTAAATAGGAATCTTCCATCTCATTTACATTGGGCAGGTTATGAACCCCCCACCAACAATCATAGTGATCAGGGTATTTATTAAATCGATACCATTTATAATATTTGGATTCCTTTGATTGGTACGCACCAATAGAATCATATTGTCCTTCTTTGTTAAAATAGATGCTATTGCTCCCTGTATGACTAAAAACACCATCTAGAATGACTTTTATACCTAATGCATCTGCTTTTACACATAATTCTTTTAAGATGTCATCGTCTCCGAACATTGGATCAACCTTTTTATAATCACCTGTATCATATTTATGATTGCTTTCTGCCTCAAATATAGGATTAAGATAAATTACACTAATACCTAATTCTTTAAGATACTTGAGTTTTTTTATAATGCCTAACAGATTACCACCGAAAAAATCCCATCTTAAGATACCACCTTCTTGATCCTTTATGTATATGGGCGTGTCGTTCCAATTAGGGTGTATTAAAGACTCTTTTTTGGGATTTGAGATTCTATTGTTTTCATTGCCATTATAAAACCTGTCTACAAATATCTGGTACATAATAGCCTCTTTAAACCAATTAGGTGTCGTTGAGTTAGTCTTGTACACTGTTATTTGATAAGATTTTGGATTGGTTTTTCCAACCAATCCAACACCTCCAAAATTATTGTCATTATTGCCATAGTAAAAAATTTCTCCTGATAGTATGACTATAAAGTAATACCAAATTAAGGAAGGTTTTTTAGGGGCTTTAATCTGTATTACGTATTCCTTAGAATCTTCATATTCTTTATCAAGTGTCATCTTATATCTTTTCTCTTCATTATCTTCCCATAATCTTAAATACACTGAATCTGGTACATTTTTTGTGTTAATTTTGATTCTTAACTTCATAACTGTACCACATTCTACTGCACCAAAAGGGTCTTTATAATATTTATCTTGTGAATTATAATAAATCAGATTAATCATAGAACACCTTCCAACAATTTTACTATACTCAAATTAATTTTTCACAACAAAGGGTGCTACCTTCCAAATGCCAACACTATACTCATTAATGGTTCTATCACTAGAAAATTTACCTGATCTTGCAATATTATTAATACACATCTTATTCCAAGTATTTCTATCTTTAAATAAGGCCTCTACTTTGTTTTGTGCTTTTATATATGAATCGAAATCTTTTAATACAAAATACTCATCATTATTAATTAATAAATAATTAAATAGGTTTCTATATTTGTCTTTTTGTCCTTTTGAAAATGTGCCATCTACTAAACTATCCATTATTCTTTTTATTCTAATATCACTATTGTACACTTCCCAAGCATTATAGCCACCATTATGATAATAGTCCATAACTTCATTAGCAGACAAACCAAATATAATGATATTGTCCTCACCAACTTCCTCTAGGATCTCTATATTTGCCCCATCCATTGTTCCTATGGTTACTGCACCATTCATCATAAATTTCATATTACCAGTTCCGGATGCCTCTTTACTTGCTGTGGAAATCTGCTCACTTACATCTGCCGCTGGAAATAGTTTTTCAGCTAATGATACTCTATAATTTTCTAAAAATATAACTTTAATTTTATCTTCAATTTCCTCATCATTATTAATCACTTCTGCCACAGAGTGAATGAGTTTTATGGTTTCTTTAGCAATATAGTAACTTTGTGCAGCTTTTCCGCCAAATATAAACACTCTAGGATGGATCTCTAAATTAGGATTTTCTTTTAACCTATTGTATAAATCTATTATATGAAAAAGATTTAACAATTGTCTTTTGTAAGAATGTATTCTTTTAATATGAACATCAAAAATTGCTTTAGGGTTTACTTTAATCCCCATTTCTTCTTCTATTAATTTTGCTAATATAACTTTATTATTGTATTTAATACTAGAAATTTCTTTTTGAAATTTTGAGTCTTTTTCATATTTTAATATTTTTCCTAAGTCTATTGGATGGTCTATCCAACCGTTACCTATTGTACGGGTAATTAAATCGCTTAATTCTGGATTAGATTTTATTAACCATCTTCTATGGGTTATACCATTGGTTTTATTATTAAATAAAAAAGGACACCAGTCATAAAAATCCTTAAAAACCTGTTTTTTAAGAATTTCACTGTGTATTTTAGCTACGCCATTAACGCTATTACTACCGATAATTGCTAGATTAGCCATTTTTACTTGACCATCTTCAATAATAGACATTGCCTTTATTTTTCTTAAATCATCAGGATATTTAATGGATATCATTTCAATAAATCTTTTATTGATTTCTTCAATAATATGATAAATTCTTGGTAATAAGTTTTTAAATAAATCGATTGGCCATTTTTCTAATGCTTCAGGCATTATTGTGTGATTGGTATAAGAAATGGTGTTTGTAGTAACCCTCCAAGCATCATTCCACTCAAACCCTTCATCATCCATAAGTATTCTCATAAGTTCTGCAATTGCTATTGCAGGGTGAGTATCATTAATATGGATGGCTACCAATTCATCAATATGTGCAATGGATTGATTCTTTTTTTTACATCTATTAATAATACTTTGAATACTAGCAGAAACAAAAAAGTATTGTTGTTTTAATCTTAATTCTTTTCCTTGGTAATGATTGTCATCCGGATAAAGAATCTCAGAGATGGCCTCTACTGAGCGACTGTATTCAACAGCTTTTAGATAATCCCCTTTGTTAAACTCTGAAAAGTCAAATTCATTTTCTGCAACTTCTGCACTCCATAGCCTTAATGTATTGACCGTGTTATTTTTATACCCTGCAATCGGTATATCATACGGTACTGCTAGTATACTTTGATAGTCTTCAAAATGAGTTTCATAGCCATCATCTTTTTTTTCTGCCCAAAAATTACCGTAGAATTTGACCTCTACTTCTTTTTCTTGTTTTCTATATTCCCACATACTACCATCTTTTAGCCAATTATCAGGGTATTCAACTTGTTGACCATCCACAATTCTTTGATCAAATAATCCATATTTATATCGAATACCACATCCATGACCTGGAATGCCTAACGTAGCCATTGAATCAAGAAAACAGGCTGCTAATCGTCCTAAACCACCATTTCCTAACCCTGCATCTGGTTCTATTTCTTCTATTTCATCAATATTTATACCCAACTCTTCTAGTGCTTCTTTATAATTATGGTATAAATCTAGATTGATTAGATTCGATATTAATAGTTTGCCTAATAAAAATTCAATAGAAAGATAATACACTTGTTTAATCTTTTCTTTATTATATTGACTATTGGTCTCAACCCATCTTTTTCCTAACTCGTCTCTAACCATTCCACTTAAT
This sequence comes from Natranaerovirga pectinivora, assembly GCF_004342165.1. Taxonomy (NCBI): domain Bacteria; kingdom Bacillati; phylum Bacillota; class Clostridia; order Lachnospirales; family Natranaerovirgaceae; genus Natranaerovirga; species Natranaerovirga pectinivora. Next base: position 86,001 of record NZ_SMAL01000003.1, read on the forward strand.
GCTCTATATTTATCTATATTATTGGCATCTTCAAGACTTTTGCCTTGAAAACTCTTTAACTTTTCAATAAAATTTTCTTTTATATCGCTTTTTATATCTTTCACACAACCACCCTTTTACTTGTTATTAAGAACCATCCCTATAATTTATTATATAACTCAATATATTTTTTTGCTGAGCTACTCCAACTAAAATCTTTTTCCATTCCAGCTCTTCTAATAGTTGACAGTATATTTTTATCGTTATAAAACATAATGGCTCTGTTTATTGTATAAAGCATCTCATGGGCATTATAATTGGCAAAACTAAATCCATTGCCTTCTCCAGTGAATTCATTGTAAGGTGTGATCGTATCTCGCAACCCTCCTGTTTCTCTTACAATTGGAATTGTTCCATATTTTAAAGCAATTAATTGAGATAAACCACAAGGTTCAAATAAAGATGGCATTAATAAAAAATCTGCTCCTGCATATATTTTATGTGCAAGATCTTCATTAAACATTATATTGGCTGAGATTTTACCTGGGTACTTACCAGACATATAATGAAATAATGATTCATATTTGTAATCGCCTGTACCTAGGACAATCATTTGTACTTCTTTATTTAATAATTCTTCTAATACACATTCTATTAAATTCATTCCTTTTTGGTCCGTCAACCTTGAAACAATACCAATAATAGGTATATTGTTGTTTACTTCCAAACCTAATTCCTTTTGTAATTTCTCTTTGTTATCCTTTTTAAAATATATATTTTCACTGTCATAGGTTTTATAAATTCTATCATCTATACTTGGATTGAATTCCTCGTAATCTATTCCATTAATTATTCCAAATACATCTCTCTCTCTTTTTCTTAAAACCCCATCTAAGCCTTCACCAAAAAAAGGATATTGTATTTCTAATGCATAACTTTCACTTACTGTCGTTATGGCATCGGAGAATACTAATCCTCCCTTCATAGAATTGACACAGCCGTTAAATTCAAGTTCCTCTGAGTTATAATATTTGTCTTCCATTTCAAAAAAATCTTCATATATCTCTTTTGAATATATTCCTTGGAATTTTAAGTTATGTATTGTATATACGGTTTTAATCTTATTGTATAAAGGATTGTCTTTGTACTTTGTCTTCAAAAGAAAACCAATCATTCCAGAATGCCAATCATGACAATGAATGATATCTATATCAAATTCTAAATACAAAAGTCCCTCTAGAACCGCCTTTGAAAAAAAGGCATATCTTTCAGCCTCATCATAATATCCATAAAGAACGTCTCTTTTAAAATAATATTCATTGTCTATAAAATAAAATTTTACGCCCCTGTATTCTAGTTCTTCAATGCCGCAATACTGATTGCGCCAACCTAGTTGAACATAAAATTCTGCTTTTTTATGCATCTTTTCTTTTAAGTGAATTGGTATAGAATCATACTTAGGCAATATCACTCTTACATCAGTGCCATTTTTCAAAAGCTCTATGGGTAAGGAGCCTATTACATCTCCTAACCCACCACTTTTTGAAAAGGGTACCCCTTCAGAAGCTACAAATAAAACATTCATATTTATCCCCCGCTTAAACAACAGTTTTCTTAGGTACTATGCTTTTCGCTTCTAAATTTCCAATTAGAGTTGTACCTTTTTGTATTTTTACTTCTTTGTCTAAGATTATATTTTCAACAACTGCTTCTTCATTAATAATAGTATTTTGCATTATAATGCTATTTTTAATATATGCACCTTTTTTCACATTAACCCCCCTGAATATGATGCAGTTTTCTACTTTTCCCTCTATAATGCATCCATTAGCAATTAAAGAGTTAGAAACTTCTGCACCTTCTTTATACTTTGTAGGGGCATCGCTTTTAGATTTTGTTATAATAGAACCATTATCATATAAAAGTTCTTTTATTGTATCCTCTTTGAGTAGATCAAAATTAAAGTTATAATAACTATCAATACAACTTATTTTTTTCATATAACCATTAAATTCAAAACCTAACACTTTAAGTTTCCCAATATTATTAATGACACCATTCACAAGAAAATCTTTATGTTTGGAATTACATTTATTAATAATATCTATTAACAATGTCTTCTCTAAAAAGTACATCCCCATTAATACTTTGTTAGATTGATTGTGCTTACTTTTTATTTGTACTTTATTAATATTTTTACCTTCATCTAATATAAGGACATTAAACTTATTAAGTTTACAGTCTTCATTTCCCATTTCCTTGTACACCACTGTAATATCAGCATTGTTTTTAATATGAAAGTCCTTTAACTCAGAATAATTTATATTACAAATAACTTTACTTCCTGAAATAACAACATATTTTTCTTTGCTCTTTATAAGATAATCTAAATTAATTTGTAATGCTTCTAAAACACCTTTATCTTTTTTTCTAGAATTACCTTCATAAATACCATTTAAAAAATGTAACCTTTCATCTTTCTTATCTAAACCCCACTCTTTTTTTGAGTAAATATGATCCATTAAAGATCTGCACAAGGTGTTTTTTAGTAACCCAATATTCTTTATTCCAGAATTGACCATATTTGATAATACAAAGTCTATCACTCGATATTTGCTACCAACTGGAATAGCTGCCATAGCTCTTCCTTCTGATAATTCTTTTAAATCCCCTATTTCTTCATTCAGGTCTATAATCCCCATTACATCCATTTAAATTGCTACCCCTTTCTTTTTCATTAATGTTTCTTTTATAATTTCATCCTCATCATATTCACAAATAATAGAATTGATACTTATTTTTAATGCTTCATCAATTATTGTTTTTTCACCAATTAAAACAACATCTTTATTCGTTACATCTATATTATATTCAAGGCTATCTTGATCAAAACTGCCGATATAACAACCGCTTTTAATGATTGCATCTTCTCCGATAATAGCTTTATCAATTACCACATCTTCTTCAATTCGAACATTAGGCATTAATACAGAATTTCTTACTTTTGTATTTTTACCAATATAAACTCCTTCAAATATGATAGAATTCTCAACATTCCCATAAATAGTGCATCCATCATTAATCATAGATTGTTTTATAACTGCATCTTTAGCAATAAAAGAAGGTGATTCATTAGTTTCCTCGGAGTAAATTCTCCATTTTGAATCATATAAATCTAATTCTGGTGTCTCTTTTAGAAGATCCATATTCCCTTCCCATAAACTGTGAACTGTGCCAACATCTTTCCAATAGCCATCAAATGAGTATGCAAACATTTTATTATTATTTCTAAGCATTTGAGGTATAATATTTTTCCCAAAATCATTATTAGAATATGGATTATATTCATCTTTTTGTAAATGTTCTTTTAATACCTTCCAAGTAAAAATATACACACCCATGGATGCTAGATTGCTTTTAGGTACATTAGGTTTTTCTTCAAATTCTTTTATTCGCCCATCACTTCTAGTATTCATTATGCCGAATCTACTAGCTTCTTCAATAGGAACTTCCATTACAGCTATTGTCGCATCTGCACCTTTTTCCTTATGGTATTTAAGCATTAAAGAATAATCCATCGTATAGATATGGTCCCCTGATAGAATGAGCACATATTCTGGGTCATACATATCTACATAACCAATATTTTGAAATATTGCATTTGCAGTACCCTTATACCATTCTCCCCCTTCTTCTGTCATATAGGGTGGCAATATGGTAGCACCTCCATCTTTACGATTAAGCCCCCAAGCTTCACCTTTCCCAATATAATTATTTAACAGAAGAGGTTTATATTGAGTTAACACCCCTACAGTATCTATCCCTGAGTTTTTACAATTGCTTAAGGAAAAATCTATAATTCTATATTTGCCGCCAAAATAAACTGCTGGCTTAGCTAGTGTTTTTGTTAGTATTCCTAATCTACTTCCTTGACCACCCGCTAGGATCATTGCTAAAATCTCTTTCTTCATTTATAACGCCCCTTTTAATTTTCTAGTTTGATTTACCATTTTTATAAATACGCTCCCGAGAGGAGGTAGTTTTATTTCAATAGAATTTTCTTTCCCATGCCAAGGAATAGCCTCTGATGATATTATTAAATTGTTTGTTTGATTAGAACCTCCATATTGACTATTGTCACTATTTAAAACTTCAATATACTCCCCTATGTAGGGTACACCGATTCTATAATTCTCTCTTACAACAGGTGTAAAATTATAAATGGCAATAGTAAAATTAGATTTTTCTCTTCCTTTTCTTATAAAACTTATGACACTCTGACTATAGTCATTAGGATCAATCCACTCAAATCCATCCCATCCCTGATCTTGTTCCCATAAAGAAGAATCCTCGAGGTAAAAATGATTCAAATCCTTAACAAAACTTTGGGTGTTTTTATGCATATCATATTCTAATAAAAACCAGTCTAATTCTTTTTTATAATCCCATTCAATAAATTGACCAAATTCACTTCCCATAAATAACAACTTTTTACCTGGATGGCCTGTCATATACATATACATAAGGCGAAGATTTGCAAATTTTTGCCAATAGTCTCCAGGCATTTTATTAATTAAGGAACATTTGCCGTGCACTACTTCATCATGGGATAATGGCAATACAAAGTTTTCTGAAAATGCATAGGTAAGAGAAAATGTTAACATATTATGATTATACTTTTTGTGTATTGGATCTTTTTTCATATATGATAAAATATCATTCATCCAACCCATATTCCATTTATAGTTATAACCTAAACCACCTAAATAAGTAGGCATTGTAACAAGTGGCCAAGCGGTTGATTCTTCTGCTATCACTAAACAATTACTATGGTATTTAAAAATAGCTTCATTTAACTTTTTCATAAATTGAATGGCTTCTAAATTTTCTCTGCCTCCAAATTTATTAGGTACCCATTGATTTGGCTCTTTACAATAATCTAAATAAAGCATAGCTGCCACAGCATCTACCCTAATACCATCTATATGATATTTATCCAACCAAAATAACGCATTTGATATTAAGAAGCTTAGGACTTCTGGCCTACCTAAATCAAAATTTAAGGTTCCCCAACCATAGTTTTCACTTCTATTTACATCTTTATATTCATATAGTTTAGTACCATCAAAATTAGCTAGCCCAAAATCATCTTTGCAAAAATGTCCAGGCACCCAGTCCAAAATAACACCAATGTTTCTTTGATGACATTGATCAATAAAAGACATAAAATCATGTGGTGTTCCATATCTACTCGTTACTGAATAATAACCTGTTGATTGATACCCCCAAGAGCCATCAAAAGGATGTTCAGTAATAGGTAATAACTCTATATGGGTATACCCCATTTCTTTTACATATGGTATTAATTCTTCAGCTAATTGACCATAATTTAAAAATTCTTCACCGTCTTTTTTCCAAGAACCTAAATGTACTTCATAAATATTTGTAGGCTCTTCATAGACATTTTTTATGCTTTTTGCTTTTATCCAATTTTCATCTTCCCATTTATATCCTGATAAGTCATATACTATAGAAGCTGTCTTGGGTCTTAACTCTGAATAAAAAGCATATGGATCAGCCTTTACACGGATTTGATTATCTTCTGTTACAACCTCATATTTATATAAGTCACCTACTAACATTCCTGGTATGAACAGCGTCCAAACTTCCTGATTCATTTCTTTTTTCATTTTATGGGAATTCCCATCCCAATTATTAAAATCCCCTATAACACTAACTTCTTTCGCATTAGGAGCCCATAGTGAAAACAATATCCCTTTTTTCTTATTAACTTCAAAAGGACGTGACCCTAAAAACTCATAAGCTTTATAATGACTACCTTCGTGAAATAGATGTAAATCGTAATCACTAAAACTTTTCATCGTAGACTTCCCCTCATTTCATTTTAACTCAGCTTATGCCTCCCTTGGTAAGAGACACAATCCTCGTTGAAAATATATTTTCCAAATCCTTGCGAGCAAGTTTGTAAATTACATTCTCATATTGACTTTTGTTTTTCGCCTCTCAAATAACACTTTGAAGGTGAAAGTAATTTTCATACAGTTTCTATTCTATTCTGGTCTAATAAAATAAATGATTAAAAAATATTTTTTAACTAAAAATTAAAATTTCCTTAACATTTTATTTTTTTATTGACATAAACTGCAAAAGATGTTATTTTAATTGTATGCAATTAAATTTTATAAAATTTATTTAGGAGGACAAATTATGAGTATTTATGATTTTACATGTAAAAATATTAGAGGTGAAGAAGTGTCTTTAGAAAATTATAAAGGAAAGGTATTGCTCATTGCTAACACAGCAAGCAAATGTGGCTTAACACCACAATATGAAGGTTTAGAATACCTCTATAAAACATATCAAGAAAAAGGTCTTGAAATACTTGGCTTCCCTTGTAATCAATTTGGAAATCAAGAACCTGGTAGCAATGACGACATAGAATCTTTTTGTGCCTTGAATTATGGTGTTTCTTTTACTATAATGGAGAAAGTAGATGTAAATGGAGATGAAGCTCATCCCCTTTTTGTTTATTTGAAAAAGGAAGCACCTGGCCTTTTAAGTAAATCGATAAAATGGAATTTCACAAAATTTCTCATAGACAGAAATGGAAAAGTTATTCATCGTTATGCGCCAACTACATCTCCTGAAAAGATTACTGACGATATAGAAAAGTTATTATAGGAGTTTATATGGATAATTATGATGCTTTAAAATTAGATAATCAGCTTTGTTTTGCAATATATGCAGCCTCTAAGGAAATAACAAAAGTATATACACCCTATTTAAAAGAACTTGGGCTTACCTATACCCAATATATTACAATGTTAGTCATATGGGAGCATGAGAAAATCTCAGTAAAAGAACTGGGCATCAAACTGTTATTAGACTCTGGTACGTTAACGCCTCTTTTAAAAAAATTAGAAAAAATGCATTTGGTTACTAAACAAAGAGATGTCACTGATGAAAGAAGTGTCATTATTACTTTAACAGAATATGGCCTTCGATTAAAAGATAAGGCTGTTGACATACCTTATAAATTATTTTGTCGCACTGAACTATCTATTGAAGAAATTAATTATTTAAAAAGTACTTTATACAATTTAATTAGCAAAAAAAAAGAAGAAAGTATATGAAATATCATACACTTTCTTCTTTACTATGATCTTATCTAATAGTTGGTTCTAATATATAAATGTGATTATTTGCACCTACTGAACTTACAACTGTAAATTCAATTGTTCTCACATTATAAAGTTCTATATCCTCTAATACTAAGAATTCCCCTGGCTCTAAAACCTTTTGGTAAAGAACAGTATCTTTATCATAATCTCTAATACGAAAACTTGTTCTATGAGGGTCTGGATTCCCAATTACCCCTGAAAAATAAGTATATCCACCATCTAAAGTAAATCTAATATCCCTACTAGCTGAGTTTATGCCTCTAATTTCAATGCCATACTCAAATTGCTTTTCTTCCTTTATAATATCGCCTACTTGAAATCTTAAAGAATATTGATCTACTATTTTATTAGCGGACGATGACCCTCTCATCTGAAAATCTATTAGATTTTTACTTTTCACTCGAGCGCCTAATATGACAGAATTGGTTTCTCCATCCCAATCCACTGGTAAATTAATGGCTTCTGCCACTGCTCTAACTGGTAAATAAGTAGATCCGTTGATTATAACAGGTGCTATATCTTTTCCACTTTGATCTCTTGGTTGAAATACGTGGCCATTGATCAAAATCTTAATGTCTTTTCTTAAAGTTGCATTAATTGTCTCAAATACATTACTAGCATTTACAAATAATGTGAATGCAAAGAATATAATTGTTATTGTACTTAATACCCCTATTTTTTTCATTGACTTCATTGTTTTCTCCTCACCTATTTAAATATTTTTTAAACCATAATATTTATATTACCTAATATTACGAATTATGCATTATATTTAAGATAGATGCACCTAAAACACCTGCTTCATCGCCTAACTCTGCTACTCTTATATCGGTTTTAAAGTATTTAATGCCTCCATAAATTTTTTTAGATATTCTTTCTTTAAGAGGTTCTATCAATTTATCTCTTTGATTGGATATTCCTCCACTAATTACAATAACTTCAGGTTGAAATATATTGATTATATTTGCCATTCCAATAGACAAATACTCTATGTATTGTTTGATGACTTTTTTTCCTATTTCATCCCCTAATTCTGCTGCATCAAATGGTGTCTTACCATTTATTTTATTAAGGTCATTCTCAACCAATTTATTAATCATTGAGTGTGGGAATTGCAAGGCCGCTTTTTTTGTATCCCTTATTAAAGCTGTTGCTGAAGAATAAGCTTCCCAACACCCTTTTCTTCCACAACTGCATTGTTCGCCTTTGGCTTCTATAACCATATGCCCTATTTCTCCTCCACCGTTAAAACTTCCAGTAATAAGCCTTCCATCAAGGATTATTCCTCCGCCTACACCTGTGCCTAAAGTAATGGCTACTAAATCTTTGTATTTTTTACCTGCACCATAGTGGTATTCACCAAAAGCTGCAACATTGGCATCATTCTCTATATATACAGGTACATTGAGATATTTTTGAAATGCCTCTCTAATAGGTGCATTATTAAAATTGAGATTACTTGAATAAATTATAGTTCCACTATTGGAGTCACATAAACCTGTACTCCCTATTCCTACAGATTGGATTTCATCTTTGGACAACCCTACTTCATTAATTAATGCCAAAGAAGTATCACCCATATCTTTGACTATATCCTTATAATCTCTTTTATTAAATGTAGGTATAGATTTTTTTATAAGAATCTTCCCCTCTTTTGTAATTGCAATTGCAATATTGGTCCCACCTAAATCAATTCCTATTGTATACATATAAACCACCTCATTTTTATTTATACGCAAAAGAGAATACCACCTATCCAGTATTCTCTTTCATTGAAACCTTCTTTAGCACAAGGAAAGGCCTTTTAAAAGGTTAGAATGGTTCTTAATGCTATTCTTTCATTTTCAACCATTTCTCTAACACCTCTACCTGGTTTCCATAATGAATCATATCTAAATATCATAAAGCCATCATAATTAATGTTCTCTCTACTCATCATAACCATTCTCTTTAACATTTCCAACTCCGTCGTCCACTCCAACTTTGCTGAACCCGCCCATTTATCTTCTATACCTATTTTATATGCAGATAGTCCAATATAAAGACGTACATTACTATTCTTCATAAAATGATTCCATTCTTTCACTTCTATTTCAAAAGGGTACTTACTGTGTTCAAAACCAAAATATATTTGTGGAACTATGTAATCGATATAACCCGGGGTATTCACCCATTTTTCAATATCTATATACAATTGATCATAATTTTTTTGAATATCATTTTGTGGGCTGATACCAAATGATATATTTGGATTAATCTCCTTTATAACTTTGTATACACCTCTTATAAGGGAATTGACATTTTCTCTTCTCCACTCACCTTGAGATAATGTACCACCTGCTGCTAAGTATTCTTGAAAATCATTATAATCATAAGATAAATCTATGCTTGGATAAAAGTAATCGTCAAAGTGAATACCATCCACATCATACTTTTTTATAATTTCTTTAATGCCTTCAACAATTAAATTCTGAGCATCCTTACTTCCTGGATTAAAAAAGATACCTTCTTTTATCTGTATGGCTCTGTTGCTTCCATCATTAAGCCATTTTAAACCTATATTGTTGTTAGACAAAGCACTTTTATTCGATCTAAGTCGATAAGGATTTAACCAAGCTTCAATTTTAAGCCCTTGGTTGTGTGCTTCTTTAACTAGAATACTTAATGGATCATAACCTGGGTCTTTACCTTCTTCACCAGTTATAATATGAGACCATGGAAAGTAACTAGAAGGATATATTGCATCTCCAAAAGGTCTTACTTGTACAATAACTGTATTCAACCCAAGGTCTTTTATATTTTTATACATCATTCTTACTTCTTGTGTAAAACCGTCCTTGCCATTAGATCTAAAAATGGGTTGTAAGTCTAAATAGCTAATCCAAACAGCTCTCATTTCATTATCTATATTAAATTCTCTTTTTTCATTTTCCGTATTATTAGAAATAGCACCTTTTTTATATAAAGAATCAATTAAAAACTCATTAGAATCTTTTCCCAACGTATAAAGGCTATTATAAGAGAATTTAACCATATAATCTCTTGTGAACCCATTTAACCCTTTAATACTATTCGCCTCTTCTACTGATACCATATGAATTGACTGAGCAAATTCTAATGAATCCTTCCAATAGAAATCCCCATCTCTATCACTATACCCTAATGCCCTAAGTAAAAAAGTGGTATATTCACTAGCAGAAATCATTTGCTGCGACCCATAATTTATATCAGAAATACCAACTGTTAATCCTTCATTATATAGAAAACCAATATAGGGATCAGCCCATTGTGGTACATCTTTAAAAGGATGAGCTTTAATATTACTAAAAGCTTCGCTTTCAGCCCCTAGTAGCCTAACCAACATTGCAGCAGCTTCTGCACGAGTTGAATTTCTTGTTAATTCAAATCCATTATTCGTTCCCCAAAAAAGTCCTAAGTTTTTAAGTGATTCTGCATAGTTAACATACCTGCCTATTTCAGCACTATGAGTGAATTCTATGTTAATCGCGAACAAAACCAAACTCATCATCACTAAAAACATTTTTCTAACTAAAATGATTCCTTTTTCCACTTTATCACTCCTATGTATGTACTTACTAAGTTGTCCATTTCTTACCTCTTAATGATACACTGTATTTCTCTATAAATAAATAGGTTTTCTATTACATTATGGTTACATTTAAAAACTCTACTTTCTCTCTATTACTTTGATTAACTTTACCCCTTCTCTAAAGCCACCTCTTTCTTTTGCTTTTTTAAATCTAATTTCTTCCAGTTCTTTTATATCTATGTTTTTAAAATGTAAAATACCGTGAATTACTTCTAAAATATCCGCCAATTCTTCTAATTCTTCTGATTCAATATATTCTTCCACTTCTTCTCTAAGTTTTTCATTGAGCAATTGGTTTAATTCTTCTCCTTTAACCACACTAATGAAACACTGTTTACTGCTATTTTCAATAACCTTTGGAATATCATCTCTTACCAGTTTATTATATGTTTTTTCTGTCATTTAGCTTCTCCTTTATTATTGATAGCCTTAACTTTGATTTCTAGTGCTACTATACCTTATAATACTAAACAACCAAACCAAATGCACGCCTATGGCCATTAAAACAGTACTAAAATCATTGAATTTTATAATCCTTACCACCCAATAAAAGGGAGATACAGCAGCAATTATAGCAAACCATTTATTGTTGAGAATATCTGCTAGGGCTAATATATTAAACATACTAAACCCCTTAGAGTAAGTTAGGCCTTTTACTTTGTTATCTGCAAGAGAAAATAATAATAATCCCATAATAATAGAATTAATGGATGTTAACAAAGCAATAAAAAGCAATAGACCTTGGCTTATGTCGTAAATATTTAATATGTAGTAAGCAATAAATGTATATAGAAAACATCCTACCACAGGTAATAAAAGTCTATTTACCATATAGTTAAAATACCCTACAGGTGTTATGGAAATGAGTTCATATATTCTAGCATCTTTTTCATCTATCATTAAAAACCCTGCAACTGTTCCTAATGTCATAGGCGCCATTAAAAAGCTTAAGCCTAAAATATAAACATAATAATCATATAAATCAACACCTAAATCTAAAAATAAAGGCTCTCCAAAACTAATAATAAGTTTAAATATTATGTATATAAACAAAGGCATTATCATAAATAAAATCAGCATTGGCTCTCTTACTATCATTTTCATATCTGCTTTAAAAGAGGTACTCTTCATCACTGACTTTCACCTCTAATCATTAATTTTTCAATCCAATTTAACGCTATTATCGTAAAAAACATTAGAACAATACTATTGCCTACTAATTCTAAAGGAGCAATTCCTTGATAAGCACCATATACAAGTTTTAAGCCTGATACACTTGGAAATATATTAAAAACGATACCATATGGATGACTTATTAATAAAGAAAAACAAGGTACTGCAATTAAAAGCATTCCTGGTATCATCTTTATAAAATATTCGTTTATCGTTTTAGACCTTAATCCCACCCCAAAGCCTAGTAGCGTACAAAAGGCAGAGGATAAAAATACACCTAGAAATAATAATATCCAGTTTACACTCCCTCTATAGGTAACAGCTGTAATCATAAATCCAGCTAACACAGCGAGAATAGACAATGATATTACCTTCCCTAAAATATACTCTTTTAATCTAAGGGGGGTAACTGCCAGATACTGTAGAATCCCCTGCCCTTTTTCCAACATTATAATACCTCCAATAAAGAAAAACCCTACGATGGATGGGTCTGAAAATACAATTAAAGGTATTAGAATCTTTCTTATCTCTTCAGGAATAGCACTAAGAATAACCATATAAACTATAGTTAATACAATATATACACCGTAAAATCCTTGTTTAACTTGAAACTTGATATCAGCTTTCAAAGCATTGGCGACTCTCATTTAAGCTCCCTCCCAGTTAATTTAATAAAAATATCTTCTAAGGTAGCTTCTTGAGTATGTATTCTTCTAATGTCTTTATTATTTATAATGTCCATAAATTCTATGTTGTTTTTAATTTTATCTAATGAAAATTCTCTAGAAATTTCATTATCTTCATCATAATAATCTATTTTTAAAGTTTGAGTCCCATGCCTTATCATTAATTCTTTTGGAGTATCTATTGTAGGGATTTTTCCATCTACTATAAAAGCAACTTTGTCACATAATTGCTCTGCTACATTCATATTATGGGTGGTTAAGAAAATTGTTTTACCTTTATTCTTTAAGTCTAAAATGATGTCTTTAATTATTTTTCCGTTAATAGGATCAAGACCTGATGTTGGTTCATCAAAAAAGAAAATTTCTGGGTTATGCATTATTGAACGGATAAAATTAAGACGCATCTTCATCCCTTTTGAAAAACCCTCAACTTTTTTATCTTTATCTTTTAACAATCCTACTGTATCTAGCAATGCTTCGATATTAGTTGATTGGTTCTTATAATAAGAACCTATTAAATCTAAATTTTCTTTTGCTGTTAATTTTATATACAGGTTAGGAAAGTCAAAAGCTACACCAATGTTCTCAAAAAAATCCTTACCCCAATGACTTCTTTCCTTTCCCATAATTTCCACATTACCCTTATACCCTCTAAGCAAACCAATAATAATTCTTTGGGTAGTGGTTTTACCTGCACCACTAGGACCTAAAAATCCAAATATTTCGCCTTTTTGAATATTAAAATCAATGCCTTGTATTGCCTTTTTATTACTTTTCTCATAATTAAATTCTAGTCCAGATACATTAATCATTAAATTTCTCCTTCTATTCCTGTATCTATTAAGTATATCATTTGCAATATATTCAGTCAATTTTAGAATTTTCCTATAAAGCAAAAAAGGGCTATACCCTTTTTAAGTGTTAACTATTAACAGCACTTGCCAAATGCTCTATATTATCATGTAAAATCAAACTTGCTTTACCCTCTTTATCTAAAGATGGTAATCCACTATTAGATGCTTTAGATACCATTTTTGTAATAAATCGATCAAAAAACCCTAATTTTTTCGTATTGATCTCTCCACCAAAAACTTTTTTATCTTTTGCCACTTCAATTAGCTCTTTAGGATAAGCATTTTCCAATTGTTTGTATGCATTCTCTCCTGTTTGCATACAACATATAAAGAGTGCAATTTTTTTACTTTTTAATACTTCTAGATTTTGACTACAAAATGTCTTAATTTCCTTTTGAATGTTTCCCATATATATAGACCCACCGATTATTACTGTATCGTACTTTCCTAAATCTATACCACTCATTTTCTGAATATTGCAAACATCCGTAGGATCCTTTAATGCCCCTAATAATTTATCAACACATTTTTCTGCACTTCCATACTTAGTTCCATATACAATTAAATTCATAACCCTCATCTCCTTAATTTCTCATTATAGATTCAATAATAGGTATTATAGCTTTTTTATTCGTCCAGTCTACAGGACGACTGTAAGAAGCCAACATCCCTTTCTCATCATTAGTTAAATCCTCTTCTCTTTTTCTTTTTAACTTTATTTTTAATAATGCCATCATAAATTTATCAATCCTATTTAACTTATTAAAATTGAATGCCCCTCTTAAATGAAAAAATTCCACTCTTTCTTTCATTTCATTTGTAAAATTACCATTTATTATATCATTAACTGCTTCTGGATGAGCAGGTGATGCCCCCACTGATACAACAATAACTTTTTTATTTTTAATTGTGCTATACTTTTTCTTAATTTTAGAAAACCCTAGAATCCCCACTGCGTATAATGGCCCTACAAAGACAATTGTATTATACTTTATGAGTTGATCTGTACTTATATCTGTCACCTCATATACTTCACAATTAACTTCTTCTGAAATCCACTGGGCATATTTTTTTGAACTACCATACTTTGTTTTATATAAAATGACTGTTTTTTCTTTCACACTACGCCCTCCTATTAAATTATTTGGTCAGTGCATTTTCAATTGCTTTTAAATAAGCATTACTTGTTACCGTAGCTCCAGTTATCCCGTCAATATTAATACTTTGTTCCTCTAGTATCTTTTGTGTAAGCTCTTTAGTAACATCCGAGCGTTTAAAAGTTACATCTTTAATCCAATTTACATTCTGTATCCTTTTATTCTCTATAATGACTTCAACCTCATTAGAAAATCTACCACTTTCATACTCACCATAATATATGCCATCAGCCATATCAGTTATATCAACATTGTTGATTACTAATTGATCTGCTTCTGATAAGTCCCTGGATAAGTAAGCAATTCCCCCTACGCCTATTAAGATTAATACTAAAAATCCAATTAAAATACATTTTAAAACTTTCATTTTTTTACTCCTTTCTATATGATTCTCCCATTTTAAAAATTCTTGTCATTAACTTGTCTATACCACTACACATCCCGTTAATTTCTTCTTCTGATAAATGTTTAAATAAGTCCTTAATAAATAAAGTATCTTCTTGTTGACTCTCTTCCCAAAAAACATTGCTTTTTTGAGTTAATTTTAGTCTAAGTGCTCTTTTATCTTTTTTATCTTTTTCAATATTAAGAAAACCTTTTTTCTCAAGTTTTAAAGCTATTTGCTTAATATTCTGATGGGTACTACTTAGCATCACAGCAACCTCACTTAGTGTTGGCGATTCGTTTCCGAACTGAGAAATTGCAACGATTAATAACCATTGTCTTGTGGTCATATCTCGACTAAGTAAATACTGATCCCCTAATGCTTGTAATTTGTTGGATAAGAAAAATATACTTCCAAAAATAAATTTTTGTCTATCCTCTATTGTTAACTCATTCATTTTTTCACCTCAATACGTAATGTATTACCTTTATATATGTAATATATTACATATTTGTTTTTTTGTCAACTTTTTTATAAAACAAATATCACTATTGCTTATTTTTAATCTACAAAACAAACGTCAGTCCATATTGAACTGACGTTGGCAAATCTAATATATTATAGTTACTGTTTTTAATTATTCTCAATAAAATAATCCAAACTTTTAAAAGTATACCCGTCATCTTTCCATTTTGTTAAAAGGTCATCTAATATTTCTGCGTTTGTCTTAGAAGTGCTGTGCAATAATATCATTGCTCCTGGATGGGACCTTGGTAATAGTTTTGAAAAGGCCAGCTCTTTAGACGGCTGATTATTATTTTCCCAATCCACATAGGCTAAACTCCAAAACATTGTATAATAACCTAATTCTTTTGCGTGTTTTAAGTTGCTCTCATTGTATTTACCTGCTGGTGGTCTGTAGTATTTTGGCATATCTTCACCAATTAATTCTTTATACAAGTTTTCAATGCCCTCTAATTCTTTTTTAAAGCCTTCTATACTTGTAATTTGAGTCATATCAGGATGTTTTGTTGTATGATTGCCTACTATATGTCCTTCTTCAACCATTCTCTTTACCAGATCTGGGTTCTCTTCTAAGTAATGGCCTACTAAAAAGAAAGCCGCAGGAACACTATGTTTTTTTAAAACATCAAGTAAAGTGCTCGTGTACCCATTCTCATATCCAGCATCAAAAGTCAAATATAGTACTTTATCTTCTGGGTTACCAACATAGTAGGCATTATATTTTTTAAGATATTCTTTATCTGAATTGCCTGTTGGTTGTTGACCGTTTGCACCATATCCTAAACCCCAACTATTATTACTATTGTTAACACTAGCAGGTACCGTTTCATTTTGATTTATTAATAATGGGATTGTGGTTAGAATAAGAATAATAGCAAGAATAACCATGATTACTTCACTGATATCAACCTTTTTTTTAGACATAAAACACCTCAGAAACCTAATTAGTATATATTATTGTAAAATAAATACTTTTATGCTATTTGATTTTTATGGTAAAATATATACTAATATTACTTTAATCTTTTACCATAATAATATTAACAATAATATTTTATATAATTATAACAAAAGATAACCTATTGTATTTATAGGCTCTATGGAGGATGATTTTATGGCTAAAACAAAAGTTTTTCTTGCAGGCGATTCTACTGTTGCCTATAACGACATTTCTACATACCCTCAAACGGGTTGGGGTCAAGTATTACAAATGTACCTTAAAGATAATGTTCAAGTAGTTAACTATGCAAAAAATGGTAGAAGTAGTAAAAGCTTTATACATGAAGGGTTATTAGATGAAATAGAAAATGAAATAAGTGAAAATGATTTCTTATTGATTCAATTTGGTCATAACGATCAAAAAGAAGAAGAGCATAGGCGTACTGAACCTTTTACAACTTATCAATATTACTTATCACAGTATATCGATGTTGCTATTAATCATAATGCTTATCCTATTTTTATTACACCATTATATAGACGTCATTTTGATGATAAGGGTAATATAAAGGATAAAGTACATTTAGATTTTCCAGATGCCATGGAAGCTTTAGCAAAAGACTTTGGTGTCCCTATTATTGATTTATGTAATAAAAGCAAAAATTTATTTGAATTAATAGGAGATGCTGAATCAAGAAAACTATTTATGCATTTAAAAAAGGGTACGTATAAAAACTACCCAGAAGGTAAAGAGGATGATACCCATTTAAATTATGAAGGAGCTATTACAGTTGCAGGTTTAATTGTTGATGGGTTAAAAGCATTAGGTGAAAGATATCTAGAACTTGTTAAATATTAGTTTATAAATAGCGTAATAGACTTTAATCTAATACGCTACTTTTATACTATTTTTTAATATTTCCGTTTTGATTATGACTGCAATAGACTGTGTCATGTCCTTCGTCATCTGTACACCAAGATTGGGATTGAAAAGCTAAAAATATGCCAACCCACCTTCGTTGTTCTTCAAAATGAATTAATAACCCTCCATCTTGCCAAATACCATTATCCTTGCGCCACGGCTCAACACTGCCTTGATTCATATGAATATTATGTATTCCATTACTGGGTAAAAACTTAAAATATTCATCTGGTCTATCTATGGGCCCCCATCTTTCGCCAAATGCGTATAAAATCCCTTTTCTTTTAATTGCTTCATTTAGAACTTGAGATAATTTTTCATTTAAATCATTATCAGGACCAGGTTCTATATTAGGTAATGGTTTCATTAAAGATGGTGTAAAAAGTCTTCCCCTAACATAGTCAAGGGCAAATTTCCTGTTTTCTTGGTTGATCTCTGTATACCCAAAAGGCAACTGTGGCAAAGAAGATATATGGGGAGATGTAAAATTATCCTCTACATAATATAATACTTCAGAAGGAAAACCATATGATTTAATATTAATAGAAGTGCGAAAGTATTTTTCATTTCCCTTTAAGTTTAATGCACATATTTCTAAATGCCTCTCATCTTTACCTAGTTTTATAGGCTCTAATGGTACTCCTTTAAAAACGCCATAGTTTATAGGCATATATCAATCAACTCCCTCATCTATTAAGCAAATTACATCTTTATTGTACTCATCTAATATATTACGCTTATTTTGATAAATTTATAATAATAAATGTATCATAAAATCTATTATCTTTTCAATAAAAATTCAAAGTGACATCAAAGAAAAGTTTGATGTCACTTTTATCAATTTCTTATAATTTAATTATTGTTGCTACATTAGTTTCTGCTTCCCAATCAACAAAATATCCTAAATATGTCTCAAAATCTCTAACCTTTACATAGGCTCTTCCATCTACTATAAATCCTTCCATGTAAATCTTATGGCCATTTCTTGCAACATAAGGTTTTCTTAATTCTTCATCCCAATCAACGTATTCATCAAATGTCTCTGCAACTTTACGTAAAGGTAAATAAGATCTATGATCTTTCAAAATAACATTTACTTGATCTTGTTGGAATTCATTATTTTTATTTAATATATATTCTCCTGTATCTAGACTTACATACATAACAGTAATATCATTAACGCCAATAATATCCATAAGATTTTCCATAACGTCTATAAAGTCTAAAATACCTTCTGTTGGAATCTCTAAATCTAATGAATCAATTTTTTTAGTAGTTTGAGTTATATCTAGATTAAAGCTAAGGTTTTCTCCTTCAGCATTAATATCTACAAAAAGATTAATCACTTCTTTAAAAATATCCTTTTCTAGTTTTTCTAATGAAAATTCTAGCTTACTATTACCTAATAACTCAATTGCCATAGATTCAATCTCTGTAAATTCTGTTAAAGCTGCTATATATTCTTTTTCATTCTCCTTAACATCATTAATTACAAATCCTAAACCATTTATAACAGTTTCTTTATCAAAGCCAAATAATGCTTTAGCTTCTTCGTCTTGGAAACTATCAACAAAATCTGTTAGTTTTATCCCTATGGTTTCTATATTAGTAATTGAATACTTAATAAAGGAATAGGCTATAGGAATAAATTCCTCCGCATTAATACTAATAGTGTATTTGCCATTTTCTTCAGTAATATAATCAAATACATACTCTGAATAAGCTTCTATTATGCCTTCATATAATTCAATTGTCTTTTGTTGTAAGCTTAAAGTATCTATTTGATAATTTAATTCAGATATTTCAGGAACCACCATTGAATACTGCTCAATTAATTCCCCTTGAGAAAGTCTTAGATACTTAACACCTTCTGGGATAAAAGTTATTAATTCATTTAACTCTTGTATGTTAAATGCTTTAATAAACTCAACTAAGTCATCAAACTTAAAATACATAACATCATGTTTATTAATTATTTGGATCAAGCTTTGCTTTTGATCATTGACCTTGTTTTTTAATAGTAATTCAGTAACCATGGATTCATTCTGCAAGTCAGACTTAACATTTACTATCAAAGAGAACTCTTTTAGTAAATAATGTACCGTTTTAAAGAATTCCTCTTGAAAAATTTCATTAGGCACATCTTTAAATTCAAAAGATATCTCTGCTTCGCTCTCAACAATATTGTTTGTCTGTAATTCAAGTACTTCTTTTGTTAAATTATAGTAACCAATTGCAGCTGTATTATTGCAACCAGCTAACAATAACATCATCGAAACTATAATTAATAGTGATATTAACCCTCTTTTTTTCATTTAAACCCTCCATTTTTTAAAAAATATTATACATCCTTACTATTATACCCATAATTTGGTACATCTACAATATCTAGAAATTATATTTTGACTATTTCTATTTTATACCAGTATTCTATGTTATTTGTAATAGTAATTCTTCCATTCCTACCTGGATAAAATTAGGATTAATAACGCCTACTATATTTTTTTCTTTTAATTTCTCAATCATTCCTGGGCCAATTTGACTTGCTATCACATAAGAGCAATCACTAATTAGTTCCATAGTGTCTTCCATGGTTCCTTTAGGATGAACTAAATTACTACAAGCTGGTTGATTCATCCTAACATCAACAAGTATAAATTCTTTATCTACTATTTCAAATATTAAAAATTGTGGCGTTCGACCAAAGTGAGCATTAATAACTTTTCCATCAGTACTTGCAATTGCAATTTTCATTGTTTTTTCTTCCTTTCTTCCAAACATGTAAAAAAGGCGCTGGAATTCCCTGCGCCTTTGCATTCTAAAAATATTATACCATATTTTTAGTAAGTCTTATATTATTTTTATAAATAAAATGATATATTATTATTGAACACATTTGGTAATATTATTAAATATAAACTAATAAGGTGATATCTATGGCAAAAACATATTTTCAAAAAGCATATAAATTCGATGATAAAAAGGAAGCTTTCGTTATAGAAGTCTCTCTAGATGATTATAATGATGTTTATGATGATTGGGACCCTAGTCCTTTTAAAAAGAGAGATATAGAAGATGAATTTAATGAATTTATTGTTAATTCTTCTGAAGATATTCCTTTTAAATATAGTATAATGTTAAATCTTTATATTCCCGAAGGGAAAAAAAACACAGACAAAGAAACTGCTTTAGTAGCAGCTTATAAAAACTTTTATAGCTATGCTTTAAGTCGGTTAAATAAATCTAAATCCAACTTAAATAGAAAAAACTTTTTATATTTAGTTTTGTCTGTTTTCTTTCTAACGGGAGGCTTTTTCTTTCGTGAAGTTAATTTGTTCTTTAAAATACTTCAAGAGGGTATATTTATAGGTGGATGGGTTTTTTTATGGGAGTTCTTTACTAACGTATTTATTTCTAAAAGAGAATTACAAAAAGAGTATAAATTATACAAACGATTATATCATTCAGATATTCGCTTTATTTATTATTAACTAAAAAGAAGCTCTACTTAACTAAGAGCTTCTTTTACACTTCATTTAGCATTATAATAAATTGATTTACAATTTGAGGATCAAATTGTGTTCCAGCATTCTTTAGTAATTCATTAATCGCTTTATCTTTTGTCATTGCTTTTCTATATGTACGATCATTTGTCATTGCTTCATAGGCATCTACTACTGTAATAATCCTTGATAATAATGGTATTTCTTCACCCTTTAGTCCTCTAGGATAACCTTTCCCATCATATCTTTCATGGTGACAAAGAATATATTCTGCAACACAATCTAATTCTGATGACGCTTTTGCTATATGATAACCTATTTCACTATGTCTTTTTATTTCTTCCCATTCATCCATAGAAAGTTTTTCTTTTTTATTTAATAAATCCTTGTTAATTGCAATTTTTCCTATGTCATGCACCTTGCTTAACAACTCTAATTTCTCTTTGTCTAAAGGGGGTAATTCCAAATAATTAATAAAACTTTTTGTAATTTCATTAATATTTTTAGTGTGCTTTTTTTCTATTGGATTGGCTTTATCAAATTGATTTCTTATAGATTTAATAATCATATTTTTAAAACGTTTGCTATTTGTTAATTTTTCTTTGTACATTTTATCTTCGGCAATTTTTATTACCTGCATCATATCATCATTTTCTTTTTCTTTTGTAGCAAATCCGAAAGAAATGGAAATGACTTTTGTACTTTTCTTTGTTTTTTCACTTTCTTCTACTAACGTATTATAAATCTGTCGTGCTTCTTTTTTTTCCGTTTTAGGTAGTAATACAATAAACTCATCACCACCCCAACGAGAAATAATATCTTTTTCTCTACAATTGTCTTTGATTAAGCCAGCTGCAGATTTTAATAACCTATCGCCTTCGATATGACCAAAAACATCATTGGTTAACTTTAACCCATTAACATCTCCTATTATAATAGATAATGGATATTGATCTTCATTATCTAACTCTTTTAACTTAGCTTCAAAATACCTTCTATTGTAAAGTCCTGTAAGGGCATCATTAAAACTTAAAAACTCAATTCTTTTGTTTTGTTCTTTTTGAGAACTTATATCTCTAAAAATAAAAACGATACCTTTATTATTATTATTTTGATCTTGTATTGGAGAAACATTCAGTGCAATAGACATTTTTTTACATTTCTTTGATATTAACATAGTATCATCAAGGACATAACTACCTTCTTGAAGTTGTAACGCTTTAAATACCATATCCTCAGTATTTTCATTAGTAATCGTTAATATTTCACTAATTTTTTTACCAATTGCATCTTTCTCATCCCAGCAACAAAATTCTTCCGCCCTTTCATTCATCATTGTTACGTTGCCTCTTAAATCAGTAGAAATAACGCCATCACCAATTGATTTTAAAGTAATTCTTATATGTTCTTTTTCATTATGTAAAGCTTCTTCCAATTTTTTTCTCTCTGTAATATCCTGAGATGACCCTACTAAATAAATAATTTTATTATTTGAGTACACTGGGGTTAAAGTGGTATACCATGTGTTTTTGCCTTTTGAAAAATCGAAAGTTTCCTCATAAGAATAAACATTGTTAAATTGAATACATTTTTTATAGTTTGAAACTATTTCATTACCAATTTCATCTCCAAATAATTCTCTCGGTGTTTTACCCCGAATAATTTCATTAGATACACTTGTATATTCTTCATGCTTTATATTATTTCTTATGTATCTAAATGTGTTATCATCTATTACCTCTACTAAAAACATAGCATCTTGAGTCCCATTAAACACCTTTTCATACTCTTTTGCTAATTTTATAAGTTTCTCATCCGATTTAACTCTAGTTGTAACATCTCTTGCAGATGCATAAATATTATTTCCAAAAGGTTTAGCACGCCATTCCAAATATTTGTATTTGCCATCTTTACAACAATACCTATTAATAAAATTAACCACTTCTTTTTGCTCTGACAATTCTTTGGCCATTTGAATGGTGATTTCTAAATCATCTGGATGCACAAAACTTAAATAACTTCTATCCTTTAACTCTTCAATAGAATATCCTAAAATATTTTCCCAAGATTTATTAAGTTTAATAAATTGACTATTGAAGTCAGCAATACATAATAAATCAAGATTAACTGAAAAAAATCTTTCTAATTCTCTTAATTGAATCATTTCCTTGGATAAATCATACAAAATTGTCATAAAATAATGTTTTTCATGAGAACTAACTTTTACCTTGTACCATTTATCTTCTTGTCCAAAAAATTCTTCAAACTCTATACTTTTACTGGTTAAAGCTACTGCTCCATAGATTTTAATCCAATCGTGAGGTATGTTTTTAAATACCTCTGTTGCTTTCTTACCAATAATATTTTCTTTACTAATGCCAATAATCTTTTCATAGTATTTATTAATATCAAGAAATATAAAATCGATTGGTTCATTATTCTCATCACATATAATCTTATGATAGGCATAACCAATAGGCGCAAAGTCCAAGTTATTCGACAATACTTTTTCCATGGGATCACTTCCTTTATGATACCTATCTATTTAAAAAGGTATATAGTAATTTTAACAGCATTGGCTCAGATTTTGAAGCTTTTTTTATTATTTTGTAAATATATTTTATTATTGAATATTTAAACCCTTTAAATTACAAAAACTCGAACAAAGTTCGAGTTTTCTATAATTAACAGATTTATATTCTCATATGGTTTTTATTCTTATCTCTAAAAGCCAAATATGCTACTGCTGTTATTGGAATTGCAAATACCAATCCTATGCTCCCAGCAAAAGCCCTAATAATTTCTGATGCAATTTGATCGCTATTTATAAACTGAGTAATGGTTAACCCATATGTATAAAACACAAGAATTAAATTAATTGAACTGCCTACATATGCTAGAATTAGTGTATTCGTCATGGTTCCTAGGATATCTTTTCCAATTCTCATTCCTGATAAAAATAAGTTCAAGTTCGTTGATCTTTTATTTGCTTGATGTATTTCATCCATTGCAGATGAAATAGACATACATATATCCATAACCCCACCTAAAGTACCAATAATAATACCTGCATATAGTAAATCTCTAAAATTATAGTTTGCTGAATTGGGTATATAAGCTAACATTTCAACATTTTCATCCCCTATACCTTGTATTTTGGTTAGATATCCAAAAACATATGTAAGTATTATAGCAACACTAATGCCTCCAAGAGTGCCTATTATTGCTGCATAAGTTTTACCTTTAAAATCACCAATAATTATTAAAGTTAAAATGGCAGAAATACCACAAACTAGTAATGCTGATAAAATTGGATTTACACCATTAATAATCATGGGAAAGAAACCAATGAATACTAAACCAAGGGTTATTCCAAGAGATATAATAGCAGAAAATCCTTTTTTCCCACCAATTATAATCACTAATGAAATAAATCCTATGACCAAATAAAGTAAGTAACTATCCCTAGAATAGGAATAAATTCTTGCATTATCGAAATTAGATTCATTACCATTAGCCCATACAATTACTTTATCTCCTTCTTCTAAAATCAAATGATGTAGCGTTGCAAGATTAATAGAATGATTAATAAGTATTTCCATACTGCTATACTCTTTATCCGTTAATGTAACTAAGACTTTTTGATATCTAAAGTAATTATTGGTATCTGTATGGTCATCTAAAATTTCTATAACTGTTCCTTGAATAAATATACTTTGATTGTTTTCCGTACCATAGGCTTGGAACGTCATTATACCCCACAAAAAAATAAATAGAAATAAATATCTCCTGATTTTCTTCACACCTTCCTCTTACATAGGTAATCATACCTATATTCTAATTTAAAGAAAGTTTAGTTTGTCCTAATACGTATAGTTCTTTAAATTATATTAAGTGTAGGAGATTATTATTCTATTTATTTTGCTTAATGAGCTACTAAAGCTGTATCATTTCTTACAACACTTTGAAGTTCTTTTAAAATTTCTTCCATAGCAACACAACTACTATTATGACAGCGAACAACTGGAATATTTTTCTTTTTTGCCTCTTTTAATGCAATATGTACCATATTATGGGATACTGCATTTGTAAACAATATAATGCCATCTGGACTCCCAATCATTTTATTAAAGCCTTTTGGCATCTGTGTATAAACTTTTGCCTTATGACCATATTTAGAGGCTATACCCTTATATTCCTTATGCATTCTATCATGCCCACCTACAATTACTATACTCATAACATTTCCTCCTCATCTTAATAATGATTATCATTATCATTATTTTAACATAACTAGATTATTTGTCAAGTCTGAATTTAACTTTTAACTTGCTTTAGAAAAACAAATAAATTAAACTTTATGATATTTACAAAAATTCTATAGAATGCTAGAATTAAGAGGGGTGTTTTATCACTTTAAACTTACAGTGTATGAAAGTGATAAATTGTATATAATAGGGAGGTATTTTTATGAATGGTATTAAAAAGGGTTGGCTTGTTACTTTTGCTGCTACAGGTATTAATTTGGTTTTAGGGATGCTTTATATTTGGAGTATTATGAACAAAAATTTGGTTTCTAACTATAACTGGTCTAGCACTGAAGCATCACTACCCTATTCTGTCTGTATCGTTGTTTTTGCTTTTATAATGATTTTTGCTGGTCGATTACAAGATAAAAAGGGGCCTCAACTTAGTGCATTGCTTGGTGGCTTTTTACTGGGTACAGGATTAATTCTTTCTGGATTAGTCATTGAAAGCCCCTTTCTAATGGTACTTACTTACGGCGTAATGGGTGGCTCAGGTATTGGTGTTTGTTATGCTGCAACTACACCACCAGCTGTAAAATGGTTTCCACTTAACAAAAAAGGGTTAATCTCTGGCATCGTTGTTGGCGGTGTCGGCTTTGCTGCTGTTTATATTTCTCCTCTTACCAATTGGTTATTGACGTTATTTCCATTATCTACAACATTTATGATTTTAGGTGTTGGCTCTTTAGTAATTATCTGGACACTTTCTATTTTTCTTGTTAATCCACCATCTGATTATAATCCATATAAATCACAAACTTCAAAAGGTACCTCCTCAGGTTTAAAACAATTTGATTGGAATGAGATGCTAAAAACCTTAGCTTTTTATAAATATTGGATTATTTATACCTTTGCCGCTTCTGCAGGTCTTATGCTCATTGGTCATATCTCTCCAATCGCAGTGGCACAAGCAAACTGGGAAAAAGGGTTTTATTTGGTCGTTATACTGGCATTAGGAAACACAGGGGGAAGAGTAATGGCAGGTATCCTCTCAGATAAGATTGGCTACACAAGATCCTTGCAAATAGTTTTAATCATTCAAGCTCTCAATATGTTCCTATTTAGTCAATTCGTCAATACAATTACTTTAGGCATAGGAACGGCCATTGCAGGGCTAGGCTATGGCGCTTTATTCTCTATCTTCCCAGCAATCATTGCTGACCACTATGGTACAAAAAACCTTGGTGTTAACTACGGACTACTCTTTACATCCTTCGGTGTTGCAGGAATCATAGGACCATTACTAGCAGGCTCCATACTAGACGCAACAGGCGCTTACACCTTATCCTATATTCTTTCAGGCGTATTACTATTAATCGCAACCTTACTGACACTCATCAAAACCAGTGTCAACAATAAAATACCTGAACAAATTGCTAAACTTCCACAATCATCATAAACAAGCATGTACAAAGAACTAACTTGCTTTTAGTTTAACCCGTAGCCGACACAAAGTACTTCAAGGAATATATAATATAGTTGGCGTCGACCGGCTGAAAGGTAAGGCAGCCAACTATATTATATATTTCTTGAAGTACGACTTTCTCAAACAATAACACAAATAACTCAAAAAAAGTGCTATGAATTCCATAATTCAAAGCACTTTTCATTTCTAATATCCTTTTCTCAAATTATCAATCAACTCATTAGAAATCATATCATTACCTTCAATTGCAGCAACCATATTTTCCACATCATAAGGCACTTCTACAATGTCACACGTAACCTCATTATGATCAATATCAACAATAACATACACCCCATTAGCATTGCCTTGCTTTGGCTTACCTGTAGAACCCGCATTTATAAAATGCTTATCTTCCACCTTTTTATAATAAGGCAAATGGGTATGACCACTAATAATAACATCTGCGTGGCTTTCCTTTGCTAAAAGATCTAATATCTCAGAATCTTCCTTCATATACTCTTTATTGCTTCTAGGGCTACCATGAACCAACATTACTTTCAATGCCTCTGCCACTATAACCATTTTTTTAGGCAATCTTTTTAAATATTCTCTATTCTCATCTGTAATGGTTAAATTCGTAAAAACACCTGAAGCACTTCCTTGAATTTCACTTTCAGACATTTTACCAATACTCTCTTCAGTTGGTTTTGACCCCAAGGCAATCTTTTCATCATGATTCCCTTGAATGGTAATAATATTATTACTTTTAATCATCTCAATGACTTCATTTGGGAAAGGCAGATAGCCTACTAAATCTCCTGTTGAAACTATAAAATCTACATTTTTATCTTTAATATCTTTTAAAGTACTTTCTAAAGCAAATTTGTTACCGTGTATATCACCTATTACTGCAAATTTCATCTTTATCAATCCTTTTACTTTAAGATTTCTTCTAGTACTTCGCCTTTTACTTCTTCTGGTTTCCATTCTATAATGGCAAGATTTCCATCTGATATGTCATTCACTTTATTAATCCAGTTAATTTCATTACTAGCTTTTGCCTTAAGAATTTCATTAGTAGTATTTGTTGCATATAAACTTTGATTGATTACCCACCACTTACTACTAATGCCTGCTCTTGCTAAATCATCTTCTAATCTTTTAGCTTCAAAAACTGGCGTGGTTTCAGCAAGGGTTACTATGATAACTTCCGTTTCATTGTGATCCCTTAAAGTGGGAAGTAATTTTTTAATAGATTCTGGAATATCTCCTTGAGAGCGTTCTATCTCTTTATGATAGCTTTGAGTAGAGTCTAGTAACAATAAAGTATGACCCGTTGGTGCAGTATCAATGACAACAACTTCATTTTGAGATTTATCTACAATTTCAGCAAAAGCCCTAAAAACAGCTATTTCTTGAGTACAAGGAGATCTTAAATCTTCTTCTATATACTCTAAATCTTCTTTACTCATTGTTTTACTTGCTTTACTTAAAACATCTTTTTTGTATTTTTCCAATTCTTCTTTTTCATCAATACGACTTAAAGTGATACCTTCTGCTTCTTCAAGAACGAATTTAAGATGTGCAGCTGGATCCGTAGTTGTTAAATGTACTTTCTTACCCTTTTTGGCTAAACCTAAAGCAATGGCAGCGGCTATAGTTGTTTTTCCTACGCCACCTTTACCCATTGTAAAAATTACTTTTTTATCTGTCTCATATAAATCTTCAATAACATCTTTTAATGCTGGTATATTATCAACATCTAATTGATCATCACTATATACAATTGTATCTTTCGTTAAAAATGATCTGATATTCTCTAAACCAGTCACATTGTAAGGTCTTAATGGTATTTCATAGGTTTTTATATTTTTAAGATGCTCTGGTATCGTTTCTAATGCCATTTGTTGTTTATTAAAAATATTTTTAGATAAGCTATCGTCATGGGATGTTAAAACCCCATTTATAATGAGAACTTGGTTTTTAACGCCTATCTCATATAATTCTTTTGATGCTCTTTCTGCTTCTTTTATTGGTGAATTCTCTGGTCTAGACACAAGAACCAAAGTTGTTTTAGAACCATCAGCTAATGTTTCTACAGCCTTTTTATACATTTCTTTTTTGTCTTCTAATCCTGCTAATTGGCCTAAACAAGATGCACCATGACTGCTTTCGCTAATAAAATTCGTCCATGCAGATGGCAATTGTAGCATTCTTAATGTATGTCCCGTAGGCGCTGTATCAAATATGATATGGTCAAATTTTTCTTGCACTTTTTTATCAGTGATAAAATTTGAAAATTCATTGAAAGCTGCTATTTCAACAGTACAAGAACCAGAAAGTTGTTCTTCCATATTATTGATTACTGCATCTGGCAACTTACCACGATAAGGCGAAATAACACTTTCTCTATATTCTCTTGCTGCTTCTTCTGGATCAAAGTTAGCAACTACCAAATTTGGGATAGCTTCTATTTCAACCCCTTTATTATTAAGCTCTGTTTCAAATACATCTTGTAAATTAGAAGCAGGGTCCGTACTTACAAGCATAATCTTTTTGCCTTGGTCAGCTAAATTGACAGCTGTAGCACAAGCAGTTGATGTTTTACCTACACCACCCTTACCTGTATAAAACAAATATTTTGTTAGATTCATTTCGCTTATACTAAATGATTTTCTCAAAAAAACACCTCTTCCTAACAACATCCATCTCCGCAAGAACATCCTGGGTCATCATCTTCATCATCACAACCACATCCACATCCACAACTATCATCGTCGTCACAACACTCTTCATCATCACAGCAACTTTCTTCAACTTGCCCTTGTAATTGATCCACTGGTATATCTAAAATTTTTGAAAATTCTACATTGGTTAAGTATTCCTTTGTTTTAACCACTTCACCATCAACTAAAGTAATTGGAAGAACATCTATACCTTCTTTGTTTAATAAATCATTTACGGTTTTATTGGTAATAAATATTTCTGGATTGGTACTAAGACCATTTCTTTCTACTTTAATGCCTTTTTTATCTAAATTATTAATAACTGTAGAAACTCTTAATAACTCCGAATCCACTGAAGGACCACATACACCTGTTGAACAACACATTGCTGGATCAAAAATACTTATTTTTTTCATTTTTATAATCTCCTTTATTTATATAATTAATATTTTTATTTACATTGACATTCATCTTTACAGATACAATCCTCTGTATTGGTTATGGTATTCATTAAAAACAACACCAGTTTATTGGCATTGGTATGATCTAGTGAATAATGACACCATAAACCATCCTTTCTACATTTCACTAACCCACATTCCATAAGAACTTTCATATGGTGAGATAATGTAGGTTGTGTAAAATCAAACTCTTGTAAAATATCACAAGCGCATTTTTCGCCACAAGATAATATATCAATTATTTTTAGTCTATTTGTATCAGATAATGCCTTAAATATCTTAGCATTTATTGTATAATCTTTTTCCATAATTCACCTCTTATATAGACAACCATCTATGTATATTATAGATAATTATCTATGTACTGTCAATGCAAATATCTAATTTTACAATTTCTTAACATCTTCTATATATACTATGTTCTATATAATAAAGTGTGCCCTTGCTTAAGAAAGAAACTTTATACAAAAAAATGATAGCTTATACCAACGCTATCATTTCTAATTATTATATTACTAACTCTGTAAATCATACCACTTAAACATTTTTGTCCCTAATAAAAATAAAACAATGCTAACGCCTAATAAAAGAATTATTTCCATAGGAAATTCGAAGATGCTTTTTCCTGAAATCCAAACCCCTCTCATAACATATAAGCCATGAATGATTGGATTAAATATTTCAGCTAAGGTTTTTATTCTTTCTGGAAACATTTCAGGAGGTAAAGCCATACCACCTAAGAACATTTGAATATAAAATA
The DNA here is from genome assembly GCF_004342165.1 of Natranaerovirga pectinivora. Taxonomy (NCBI): domain Bacteria; kingdom Bacillati; phylum Bacillota; class Clostridia; order Lachnospirales; family Natranaerovirgaceae; genus Natranaerovirga; species Natranaerovirga pectinivora. Next base: position 116,598 of record NZ_SMAL01000003.1, read on the forward strand.
CTATTAATGCAACTGATTGATAAATACTGCTTTTGTTAAAGACACTACTTAAAAAGAAAGCAAGCGCAAACTGAAATATATTTATTATTAGAATTATAATAATAACATTGATAAGATTGTTATAGGGCAAGGTCACACCTGTTGTTATAACAGCAGTAACGATTAGAGCCATTATACCTATAAATTGAAATATTAATACAGCTACAAATAGTGTTCCTGCTACTTGAACGGGTTTATACCCCATTAATTTATATTTTATAAAAAAGTTATGCTCTTTATGACTTACAAGCATTTGACCAAAAACCAATACAATGGTGTTGGTGATAACAATTGGGATATACGCAGGTAATAAAAAATAAACTGCATCAAAACTCCCATCATAAAACAATTCTCCTTCTAACATATTGCTAAAGAACAAATACATTAGAACTGGAAATGCCACAATAAAAAATATATTTAAATACTCTCTTATTTGTAATTTAAATTGATATATCATTAAAGCTCTTAATCTACTCATGGACAATTCTCCCTTCTTCATCTAATTTATACCCTGCAATTCTTAAAAAAACATCTTCTAAAGTTGGAGATTTAACCACTAAATTGTTAATGCCTACCTCATTAATCAATTCAGTTAGAACTTTTTCTTCCTCTCTCGTTCTAATTTGATATCTTCCATCTGTTAATGTAATGGCATTGTATTTCATTAATTTAAAGCTGGCTTTATCATCCTTAATTTGAAACTCTATGATCTTTTCACCATTAGAATATTGCTCTATTGCAGCACTAACACCGCCCATATATGCCATTTTACCTTTATCTAAAATAATAATTCGATCTGCTAAATACTCTATTTCATCTAAAAAATGACTGGTTAGTATAATGGTTACATTTTTCTTTTGATTGATTTCTTTTAATACTTCCCAAACCTTTCTCCTAGCAACAGGATCTAGCCCTGAAGTAAGTTCATCTAAAAAGACAACTTCTGGTTGATGAATTAAAGTTAATAATATAGAAAGCCTCTGGGCCTTACCTCCTGATAAAAACTTTACATAATTGTTTTTTTCTTCTATCAACTCATATTCCTCTAACATTAAATCAATATCCACATCACTATTGGTTAACTTTTTATATAATTTACAAAGATCAATCACTTTAGCTTTGCTTTCATAAAAACTCTTTTGCATCTGTACCCCAATATGGTCATACAAACTTTTGTGATCAAAAACAAATTCAACAGCCCCTGCATCTGGCTTATAAATATCAACCATTGAATTTATTAAAGTGCTCTTTCCTGCACCATTATGTCCTACAATCCCAATAATCTCTCCCATATTCACATCAAAAGAAATATTATCTAAAGCAACTTTGTCTTTAAATCTCTTGGTTAGTCCACGAACTTTAATCATCTCTTTAATCATAAGAATCTCCCCTTTACTAAAATCAATTAAATATCTTACCTATATCCTACCATTATAAATGATATTCGTTAAGATTTTTCACACCTCAAAACAGAGTGTTTAGACCCCAAATACCTATTTATATTCCAAGAAACCAATCTAAGGCACACTCACGTATCTTCAAGTTTATTTAAGAGATAAGTACTTAATTTGGCGTCGACCGGCTGAAAGGAAAGGCAGCCAAATTAAGTGCTTATCTCTTAAATAAACAACGGATAACAAAGAAGAGCGTATAAAAAAGTCTGCCTAATAAAAAAGACAGACTAACCCTTTAACAAATGAATTTTATCCTTAGTAATAAGAGCATTCTTACTCTCATCCGTTTCTTTAAAATAAATAATGTAAGAAGAATCTCCATAAGGTTCAATTTTACTCACATTTTTCAAATTCACAATATAAGACTTATGGGTTCTAAAGAAATTCTTAGGAAGCTTACTTTCAATCTCTCCTAGATTAGAACGGGTTGTATAACTCTTGTCATAGGTATGAACAAGAAGATCTTTATTATCCTTTTCAATATAATTGATTTCTGCCATATTAACAAAAATATAATCCTGCTTCTCCTTAATCATTAATATATCATTGTCTTTTAACGAAGCTTCAAATTTATCACTATGGGATTCTTGAATGATTCTCTCCACATTTTCACTTACTCTAGAAAAATCAATAGGTTTTAAAATATAATCATAAGCTCTCATCTCATAAGAGTTAAAAGCATAATCTTGGAAGGCTGTTACAAAAATAATCTTAATATCACTATTAAAAGACATCATAAGTTTGGCAGCTTCCAAGCCATCCATAATAGGCATATCGATATCTAAAAAGGCCACATCAATATCGTTTTTCTTCACAATAGAAAGGGCTTCCTCTCCATCTTTCGCCATATGTATCTCTTTTACTTGTGGATTTTCTTCTATGACTTTTTTTAACACTTTAACTGTATATTGGTCATCATCACAAATCAAAACATTAATCAAAATTAATCCCTCAATTCTACTTCAAAAGTTATATTGTCTCCATTTTTATAAACTTGAATTTTTCCTTTGTATTGTTCTACTAAGTCTTTGACAATACTAAGACCATATCCCCTCCCACTCGAGGCTTTTGTAGAAACCCCTTGAGTGAAAAAATCATCCACGTTTTCTCCGTTTTCTTCATAGGGGTTAGTAATTTTAAAAATATATCCATCTAATTTTTCCCTATGCTCTAAGTGAAAGTAAATTCTTTGTGGTAAGTGATTGTGGGTAAGAATATATTCTATTGCATTTTCTAATAAATTTCCTATAATACTAGCAATATCCCAAGGTGTTATATTTTTTAGATTCACTCTACAATATTTTTCTACAATAAATTCTATCCCTTTTTGATTGGCCAGTTCTTTTTTTGTATTGACTAAGGCTGTTAAACTTGGGTTCCCAAGACGTAAAAAATGTCCAGTAAAACGATAATTATTTGCTATGCCTTGAAGATACTCTTTTGCCACTTCAACCTCTTCTAAGATTAACATTGACGTTACTGTCTGAATATGATTGATGTGATCATGACCTTGTTGACGCAAAAGATCTATTAAAGCTTCTGTATTTTTTAGGTCTGATTTAATCATTGCAAGTTCTTTATCCTTTTTAGAGAACTTAAATATCTCACTTAACCTTTTCATTTATATCTCCTAATTTCTCAGTAGGTTTATTTGTTATATTAATTATGTATAAGTATATTTCATTTGTCAATAAATCCTCAGAACAAAGTGACTTCTTCACTCTAAAACAGATTTGCTAACTTCTTATCTGAAGTCACCTTTGTTCTTGCGCATCAAGCTTTTTCTAACTTTGTTAGAAAAATGCAGCGCTTTTCATCAACTTATTACGTAATAGGAAATAAAACTTTCCTATTACATAATAAAAAGGGATAAATAGAAAATCTATTTACCCCTTAAGTACTCATTTATTTTTTTCTGGTTAAATAACTACCAATACCCCCACCTACAACAACTAAACCACCTAATAAGAAGTATATCATATTATTTTTTGATTCTTTTTCTTCTGCTTGTGATAATGTATCTTCACTAACACGTGTAATAATCATCTCACCTTCTACACCATCTGAAACAGTAGTTATATCTGCCACTGTAGTAGCATAAGGGAGTTCTCCTTCTGCAAACTCAAATACTATATCATCTGTTGTAGGTATAAGGTCTCTTGCCGGATCTGTGACTGTTGGCTCCATCATAGTTGTAGCCATAAAACCTTCTACTACTTTTACTTTATCATTTCCTATAATACTATATATATATTTTGCATTTTCTTCAGTGAATGGCGTAATACCTACTTCAACATAATTATCAAATGGTCCTGTATGGGTTACCATAAATCCTTGCTTGCTTATATCCTCGCTTTTTTCTTTAAATAAGACTATATCTAACTCTCGTTGTCTTTGAAGTATACTCTCATCAATTTTTCTATCTTGCACTGGTGAGAAACTGGCCTGTCCGGTGAGTCAGGTGCTATTAATAATGCTCTATCGCCAACATCATAGATATATGCAGGCTCTTGGCCTGACATAGAACCAGAACTTCCATTCCCTTCATTAGCAAAGGATGCACCAGAAGACATTACCAATAGAGATACACCTAGTAAAACTGTTTTTATTAATTTTTTATTCATCATATTTATTTCCTCCTTAAGATTATGTTTTTATATATGAACAATTGTTATGTTACATAAACTTCTTCACATTTTATTTCCCTTTTATAATACTAAGCTATCCCCCCTTTAATTTCTTTTACAATACTTTGACGGGGATCAATCGAATTTGGTTCCAATTATACTTTAACAATACTTGGTAGATTTTTATATACAAAATTATGTAAGAAAGATATAATTATATGAGAGTCTCATTAAGGAGGGATTGGATGAATTTTGATTATATGTTATTGTTTCATTTATTATTTTTAACAATCATCATCTTAAGTTTATATCATTTTACAATTAAAGCCGTCCATATCCAAAAATATAATTTTATTCTCGTCGTAGAGAGTATGCTCTTTAGTGATGTTCTAAAGTACAAAGAAAAACTACAAAAGGAAGATATCTTTTCTTTCCATAAATATGATATTTGGAGATTTATAGAGAAAACAAAAACAGTGTTCATTTAAACTCAAGAATAACAAATCATACTGGAGGTTAAATAATGAACACTATAATGAATATATTACAAAATCTAATTGCTTTTATCAATCTATCAATTGGTGATGTTGGACTAACAATTGTGTTAATCACTTTATTTATAAAAATTATTTTAATGCCACTTTCTATCAAACAAAAAAACAGCATGGATTCTCAAAAAGAAATGGCTACTGAGATGAATCGACTCAAAGAAAAATATAAGGATCAAAAAGAAATACTTGATCGAGAATTGTACAAATTAAGCGGTCAATATGCAAGTGGTATGATGGGGTGTTTTTTGTCCTTTATACAATTGCCAATAATGTTATCTCTTTATAGAGCCATTATTAGTATGCCTATGGAGATTCCGACAACTCTTTTATTACCTTGGATTAGTGATTTAAAAAGCCCTGATACTTATTTCATTATACCAGTTATAGCTTGTATCATCCAACTGTTACCCAATGTGTTCGGTCATATTAAAATATTTAAAGATATTCCATTACCAAAATCAAATAAATCTATGCTTATGATCACACTATTAATAAACGGTATTTTTGTGTCCCAGGTTCCTGTTATAATCGGTATCTACTTTATAACATCTGGCCTTTATACTTTTTTTGAACAATTGATTTATTACTCTACTAAAGTAAAAAAGACTAGGTAATAAGATTTATTATATGGTGGAGAGCCTCAACAGGGATAGCTTAATTCTTTTAAGCTATCCCTGTTGAACTATCCTAAATACACTTCTACATCATAACGCTCTTTTTTATTATCCAATTCAATACTCTTCTCATCAATCTTCACACCATCTACAATAATATAATCAATCTTCTTATGAACCCCTTTAGGGTTTTTAATGGTGATATGATAATAGGTATTGTTGAATCTGTATCGCATCTCATATTCCTTCCAGTCTTTTGGAATGCAAGGGTCTATTACCAATCGATTGCCTTTTTTCTTTAATCCTAAAATCTCTTCTAATCCTACTCGATACATCCAACCTGATGCACCTGTATACCCAGTCCATCCACCTCTTCGCATATGATGTGGTGTTGAATAGACATCTGCAGCTATAAGATAAGGTTCTACTTTATAATTAAAACTTTCTATTGCAGTACTTGTATGGTTAATAGGATTGATTAAATTGTATAGTTTTTGTGCTTTATCCCCATCACCCATTGCTGCAAAGGCATTGATAACCCAAGTTGCTGCATGGGTATATTGTCCACCATTTTCTCTTACACCTGGTACATAGGATTTGATATACCCTGGGCTTAAGTTACTGTTGTTAAATGGTGGTGTAAATAATAGAATCATCCCTTCATCTTTTTTAACAAGGTGCTTTTCAACAGATTCCATTGCCATTTTTTGTCTATCTTCTGAACCTGCTCCTGAGATTACTGCCCAAGATTGGGCTAAGGAGTCTATGGTACATTCTGAGTTTTCAATAGAACCTAATGGTGTACCATCATCGAAGTAAGCTCTTCGATACCATTTACCATCCCAAGCATGTTCTTCAATAGATTTGCCAATTTCTTTAGCAATTTCTTTGTACCTTTTGCCTCTTTCTTCATCCTTCATTATTTTGCAAATGGAATCAAATTTGTTTAGGATATAGTATATAAACCAACCAAGCCATATACTTTCCCCTTTGCCTTTATTACCGACGGTGTTCATACCATCATTCCAGTCACCTGAGCCCATAAGTGGAATGCCATGTTTACCAACTTTTATACCTCTTTCAATGGCTCTAATACAATGGTCATAAACTGTCCCTTTTTCTTCTGAAATACTCGGTATACCATATCGTTCATCTTCACCTTCTTCTAATAATGGTTCTTCTAGGAAGTGAACAACTTCATCTAAGATACTTTGATCTCCTGTATAGTTGACATACTCTGTGGTTACAAATGGCAACCATAATAAGTCATCTGAAAAACGTGTTCTAATGCCTTTGTCTCCTGGTACTGGATGCCACCAATGTTGTACATCTCCTTCTACATACTGATGAGCACAATGAAGCAATATTTGCTTTCTAGTAGCTTCAGGTATAACTGCCATTACATTCATGGAATCTTGTAATTGGTCTCTATACCCATATGCACCACCTGATTGATAGAAAGCTGATCTTGCCCATATTCTACAACCAAGGGTTTGATAAATGAGCCAATTATTAATTAATAAATCCATAGATTTATCTGGTGTTTTAACTTGTACAGTATCTAATAGTTCTTTCCATCTGTCTGTCACAGAAACTAAAGCATTCTTACAATATTTTATATCTTTATAAGCCTTGCTTACTCTAGCCACTTCTTCTTCTGACATTTCCCTACCTAATAAGAAAACAAGTTCTTTTTCTTCATTAACATCTATTTCTATACTTACTTGAATGGCACCACAAGGGTCTAAAGCTGCTCCCACTCTATTGGATAAACTTACTCTGTCTAAAGCTTTTGGACTTTTCGCATCGCCATTTTCACCTAGAAACTCTCTTCTATCTCCTGTATAGGACTTGATTTTTTCTGATGTTGATAAATACATAATCTGATTTTCAAAATCCATATTGTAACTGTTTTTTATGCATAGACAGCCTTCATTATTCATATAAGTCTCAATAAATTGTTTGGTTACTTGTTCATTAACCCCTATTACTGGTCTTACATAGTAAGTTAATGTAATGTTTCTTTTTACATCGGATTCATTTTTTAAGTGTATCAAACTTATTTTTATAGAGTCATCTTTTGGCACAAACATCGTTTGCTTTTGTTTTATACCATGGCTATAACTATCAAAACTAGAATAACCAATACCATGGGTCACAATATAATCCTCTGTTTCTCTTATAGGTGATGGTGTTATGCTCCACACCTCTCTATAATCATCATCTCTTAAATAAACAACTTCATTAATAGGGTCAATAACCGGATCATTAGACCAAGGTGTTAATTTATTTTCTCTACTGTTATCCGCCCAAGTGAATCCTGAACCTCTTTCTGTAACAGTAAAACCAAATTTTTCGTTGGCTACAATATTGGTCCAAGGGGCAGGCGTGTTTTTACTTTCAGTAAGTTTGATAATATATTGATCCCCTTGGCTATTAAAACCACCATAGCCATTGTCATAAATAAGTTCTATTGGTATTTCTTTTTCAATCTTATACTTATAGCTGTCTAATTCTTTATAAACAATATTTGCTGGATACTCCACTTCTTCCATTTCTATTTGCTTTTGTAATGATCCATTTTCTTTGTTTATAATCATTCTTGCTACAGCATAGAATAAGATCCTATCCTCTTCAGGGATTATAGAGGCATTACGTACATATATACCTCTCATATCGTGTCCAACTTTTGAGAATATGGTGTCTTGTATTTTATCTTGTAAAGGTTGTAAATAACTTCCTTCATCCTCATTTAGAATCAATAGATCAATATTTAAACCTTTCATTCTAAAAAATTCATGGGCGGATAACATTTCTTTTATAATATCAATATCTTCTTCACTCTTAATAACAACAAGAACAATTGGCAAATCTCCTGAGATACCATAAGCCCATAATCCTGGTTGTCCTTTTGTATTTTTCTTTATGACCTCTTCATATTTTTCCTTTGTAGGACTTAAAAACAAAATATGTTTAATCATTTCTTGATAAGTTGTGATTTGTTTTGCCGTCAATCCCAAGTAAGAGGCTTCTATAGAGCTACGAGTAAGTGCTAAACTAGCTGATTGTTCAAAGGATACTTCTTGATATTTTTTTACCACGTCTATTGCTTCTTCTTTTGAGTCTACTATAGATGTAATATAAGTGACATCCGCTGATTGTCCTGGTTCTATCCTAACACGTCTTCTAAGACTCATAATTGGATCTAATACAGGTCCAGTTGTATTGGTCAAACTATTGTTTAATGCCACTGGTTCTGCAATATTCTTTCCCCTACCTATGAATTTTTCTCTATTGGTTTCATATTCTAATGGTCCTATAATATTGCCATCTACTACAATACTATGGGACATCCAAATATGATTTTTCTCATCTACCCGTGGGCGTCTTGATGCAATTAGACTATTATACTCCGGCAATGCTTTTGTTTTTATAAATAAATTACTAAATGCCATATGAGCAATATCTGCTGCTTGAGTGGATAATACAATTTCAAAATAACTTGTAACCTCTAATACTACTGATTCATCAGAATGATTGATCAGGGTTACTTTTCTCATTTCCCCATTATCTTCTGGGGTCATTATAATTTGAGTATGGGTTTCTATGTCACCATCTTTTCTTATATATTCTGCTTTATCAGGTGAAAACCTTACAGTGTATTTGTTTCCTTTATTATTTAAAGGATCTGACGTTGCTGACCAAATTCTATTTTCATTAACATTTCTTATAAATATAAAATTACCAAAGTTACCTGATAGAGCATCATCTCTCCATCTATATAGTAATAAATCTCCTTTTTTACTAAACCCAGTGCCTCTATCTGTAACCATTAAAGAATAATTGCCGTTGGATAACATATGACATCTAGGTAATACCTCTGATGTATTATTAAACGCTCTTGTATAGTAAATATTCTCTTTTGTCATATTTCCTAATGGTTCTATTTCTTCTTTTATTTCTTTTGTAATAATGGCTCTTAGAGGTATTTTTTCTTGCAATAAGGTTTCTGCTGATTTCATAAAGGGATCTGAATGAAATCTTGTTTGCATTATATTATTGTTTAAATAATTATCAATAGAGATAAGTCCCATACCTTGATGATGTGCCATATAACTTTTTACAACACCTTTGTTTTTGCCTTGTGGTACTCTTTCAGGTGTATAGTCAATGGCTTCGTAAAAACCATATTCCCCCTCTACGCCATCTTTAATCAATCTTTTAATATTAATCATTGAATGCTCTGCATCTACAGGGAGTGCTAAAAGTGTAGAATAAGGAGATATAACCATATCGTTTTCCAAGCCTCTTTTAAGCCCTAAATCTGGCACACCAAAGGCTCGGTATTGATAATTAAAATGCATATCAAACCCATAATACCCTGATTCAGAAACACCCCAAGGAACATTTCTTTTTCTACCATATTTTTGTTGTGCTTTAACTGCAGTAATATAAGTTTCATCTAGTAAAGTATTATTATAATTCTTCATTACCAGAAGAGGCATCAAGTATTCAAACATTGTACCTGTCCAAGACACTAAAGCCTTGTAGCCATCTATTTTTGTTAATGCTCTACCAAGCTTACCCCAATGTTTTTTAGGTATTTGCTTTTTAGAGATAGCAATATAACTTGCTAGTCTAGCCTCTGAAGCCAACAAGTCATAACAAGAATTGGTTAGTTTTTGTTCATCTTCATTGTATCCTATTGAAAAAAGATTTTGCTTTTTATCATACAATGGGTAAAAGTCTGTATCATCTATTAATTTTTCTAATCTCGTTACCAAATCTTTTATCGAGGTTATCTGTTCTTCTATTTTCTTTTGCTTTCTATTAATACTATTTTTTAGACTTTCTAAATCAGCTTTTTGTCTTTGATTGCTTTTAATCTCCTTGTCAATGGTATAAATCATCTCTTTGTATTTATCTTTTAACTGACTAAAAGAATACTCATTTAACTCATTAATATTGATCCTTACTATGGATAAATCACTTTCTATAAAGTATTGATTTATTTCTCTTTCTACATCTTTTAATAAATTCTTACCTTTATTAGATTTTATATTATTAAGACTATCTACTAAAGTTCTCCAATCCTCTATCGTTACTTTTTCTTTTTTTATTAAAACATCAATAAATTCAACACTGGCATCTGGATCATACAATAGGATTGTATCTTTTAACCCATTTAAGATGTTTTGATCTAAAATAGGTTTTTCTACAAACTCTAATAACCCTTCTTTTAAAGCAATAAGAAAACCTACAAAGTTCCCACTATCTACTGTAGAGATATAATGAGGTCTTAATTTTTCTAATGTATTGATATTGTACCAGTTATACAAATGCCCATTCCATTTTGGTAGTTTTTCTATGGTTTCTATTGTATTCTTCACATAGTGATTTAATTTTGTTAATGTAATAAACCCAAAATCCCTAGCGGATAAAATAGCCAATAAATGAAATCCAATATTCGTAGGAGATGTTCTATTGGCAACACCATTAGGGGGATCTATTTGCAAATTGTCCGGTGGTAAATAGTTATTGGCTTCATTAGAATAATCTTCATAGAAATCCCAAGTTTTTCTTGCCAGTCTTTTTAAGATTGTTTTGTCATTATCTTCAATTCTATTGCTTGACACATTTTCTTTACTAATGGCATACGCAACAAAAGGTGAAATCAACCATAATAAAGCAATTGGTAAAACATAATAAACACTTGCATTGTTACCTAATGCAACACCAACAACAAATAGTAGGGCAATGATTACTGCAGATTTCATTCTGATAATAAAACTTATAAGGTCATTGTTTATTTTTTTCTCTGTTTCTGCTGCTGTTGTCCATTCTAATAAATTTTTCTTAGAAATGTAGACACGGTATAATGTGCGCATAATACCTTCTAACATCATATAGCCCTCATATGGCAAAAATATAAAAGCTAAAACCCGCTGATATAAAACACCTTTAAAGCCACATGCTACTTTACAATTCATTCTCCTAGTTATATGTTTGTACCCTTTATTATTAATGCCATTGAGAATTTCTATCACCAAAGGAAATAATATTGTGAATAATGCAAATCCCAGCCAACCCCCAGTATTTCCTGGAAATATGGATAAACCTAAAACAATAAGTAGTAAAGTACTCACTGATACCAAACTTCTTCGTAGGTTATCTATGATTTTCCACTTTGATAATTTTGAAATTGGATTATTGACAATGGTTCCTTCTTTGTTTTTCACTTTATTACATAGCCATCTTACAAGTTGCCAGTCACCTCGTATCCATCTATGTAATCTCATTATATAGTTGCTGTATTTAGATGGATATCCATCAAGTAATTCAATATCTGAAGCAAGTCCAGTTCTTAGATAACTGCCTTCTAATAAATCGTGACTTAATACGGCATTGTCTGGTATTGTCTGGCTTAAGACTTCATCAAAAAGTTTTAAGTCATATATCCCTTTCCCCGTAAAAATACCTTCCTTAAATGAATCTTGGTATAAATCAGAAGACGCTGTAGAGTAAGCATCTACGCCACCTTGTCCTCCATAAAGATTGGTAAACTTTGTTGCATTGACACTTTCTATATCAAGGGCAATTCTAGGCTGGATAATGCCATAACCCTCTTTTACTATTTTTTTGTCCTTATCTAATATGCCTCTATTTAGAGGATGCGCAATGGTTCCAATGAGTTTTTTTGCCGTTTCTAAAGGCAAATAGGTGTCTGCATCTAATGTTATAACATATTTAATCTTATTAATAAGACAAGTTATATCACTAGATATGGTTTTAAAAGATGTGTGGTCTGAACCTAATAGAAGTTGATTAAATTCTACAACAGCACCTCTTTTTCGTTCCCATCCCATCCATTTGTTTTCTTTTTCATTAAATTGTCTTTCTCTAATGAAAAAGAAAAATATATTTTTATCTATGGAATACTTTTTATTAAGCTCATCAATGGCTGTTAATGCAGCTTTTACGATTTCTCCATCTTTTTCTTGAACCTTATCCTTACTATCTTTAAAGTCTCCTGCCACAGCATAGTAAAGATGATCACTTTTATTGCCCAAATAATATACTTCCAACTTTTTTATTAACTCATCAACAGCTGCAATACTTGTCAGCAGTGCTGGAATAATAATAACGGTGCTATTTTCCTCTAATATACCATTGTCCAAGTCTAGTTTGGGTAAAAAAGTTGGTTCTACATTATTGATGTAAATCCAATTAAGAAAAGTAATCACAATTTCACTAGCTGGTATAAATGTTATTAGAAAAACCAATGCACTTATCCACAAATTTTGAGAAACATTGAAAGTATATCTACTAAATAATAAAGATATTAAAATAGTACAAATAGTGATTGCCCAAATGTATACAGAAATACTCTTCTTTTCTTTTATTGCTCCTTTATAAAAATCCTGTAATAGTAGGTTTCTACCTTTATCAATTATATAATAGCCAACATGTTGTTCCTTATAATTTTGTCCTGCTTTAGCTAGTTCAATGGCTTTTTTAGCCAATTGAATCTCTGTAACTTTATATTTTAAAGAAAGTCTTTCAATTTTTCTTCTATAATAATCCCTTGTTTCAAAATCCATTTTAGAATATATGCCCATTGGATCTTCCACCAATATTTTTTCAATTGTTGATAGGGCTTCAAATATATGATTCCAATCTAAACGGGCTATTGTATTTAAACTAATGATGGCATTCCCTATAGAATTTTTACTTAACGCTTGAATTTTATGTTCATAGTTTATTACTTCTTCAATCGTGGTATTGAATTCTCCTAGTTTGCATTCTATAAAATGAATGGCTTTTCCTGAATCATTATCTTCCTTTCTAAGTCGTTTTAATAAAAATTCAATATAAGAACTATTGATTTCATTCTTATGAATTATTTCATTAGTAATTTTATTTACTAACCCATTATTGTCATTATTAAAATCTAGTTCTTCAACCTTCTTTCTTTGTTCTTGATTCTCTTTAATATACTCACAAATATTCCTTATTTTTTCTATTAAAGATATTTTAAATATTAGACCTAAAGACCAAATCTCTCCAATGGAAAGCTTTTTATAGCTTTGATATTCATTTATAAAATTAATAATGATATCTTCTTGTAAAGATGCATCTGTATGGGAAACAATTTCTAGAGCAATTGAATAGACCCTAGGGTATCCTTTTAAATAGCCGCTACTTAATAGTTTTAAATTTAAGTTTTTATCCACTTTACATTGGTTAATGATAGATTTGTACTGTTCCTCTACTTTATAATAATTATCTAAAAGCCATTCTGAAGCAGGGCATAATTCATATCCCTTTTTATTCTCATTATTTAACCCTTGATAAACTGTAGTAATTAAACAGAAGTTATACTTAAGTCTTTTTATCAAAGACTTAAGATTTCCAAGTTCATTTGTGATATTATGATTTTTAGCTAGTTCTTTTGCTAAGTCATATAGATAATCTTCATTTAACTTTATGGCTTCTATATCAACTTTATCATAACTATTCAGTGTAGTCATTCTATTAAGTAACATAGTTTCCATCCCTTCAACATTATTTGCACAAAGTGTTTATTCCTTTGTCTTTAGTATTTTTTTGACTTTATCAATGAATTGAGTGGATAACTCACTTGCATATTCTTCAGAATCACCTTCTGTAAATATATTAAATATGGAACGTTCATTATCAGGTAATATCAATGCCCACCCCTTATCATTGTTTATCTTAACCCCTTCAAACAACTCTAATCCACAATCTCCATGGTTGATGATCATTTCCTTTATAACACGGCCTTTGTCTCTCCACTCACATTGAATTTCTTTCTTAATCATATAGAACTTTGGTATTTCTCTAATTAAGTCCCCTATATTAATGTCCTTACTGGTAATAAAATCAATGATTTTACCTACTGCTAATATGCCGTCATACTGAAGTACATATTGTAGAAATGCTATTTTATCATCGTACTTAAACATTTCATTCATAACGTCAGCTGGAGATGTTTTGGTTCTAATAATCTCTCCACTATAGTTTTTTGCTAAATTCTCAATGGTATAGGTTGCTGTATAAGGCACAATGATTTTTCTGTAGCCTAATTTCAACAATATTAAAGTAGACAAACTGATATACATTTCTTCATTAATAATTCTACCTTGCTCATCAATTAATATGAATTTTTCACCATCATCACTATAAACAATACCTAGCTCTGCTTTTTCTTTAATAACAGTATTTGAAATTTCTTGTACTAACGAACTTATATTATTATATTTCTTTGAACTGTACTCACATTGAACCTGACAACCTATATACTCTAAAAATTCAAAGGCAATATCCATAACATTTTTATTCATAGAGCTTATAATAACCTTTGGATTTCTTCTTTTTATTTGTGAAATATCACTTATTAGATTTGAGCCATTTTTTATATAAAGGGCTGAGAAATTTGCTATATCCACATTATCTTTTATTTTTTCGCCACTACATCTTCTAAAGTCATCTCTTACAAATAAATTCTCTATTTTTCTTTCTGTGTTTCTATCAATATTGCTACCATTTTTATCTGTAAACTCAATATGAATTATATTTTTATTAAATGGACTCACTCTAATATGAATACCACCATCAGCGTTATAGTATCTCACAGCATATCTATTCATCCCCATTGTTGCATTTTTAATATCAATGGTACTAGATCCTGTTGATAAAACACCAGATATTATAGAGTTTTTTATGATATTACAACTATAGGATTTATCACTTGTAACAACAATAGTAGAATCTGTATCAAGGTTTGAAGCAAAAGCTGAGCCTAACCTTGAAGAAAATTCAGGCGTGATATCTATATTAATTTCTCCTGATATATCCCTATTCCCAAATATAGTTTTGGAACATTTTGTTCCCCATATAATATGTTGATTTACTATCATATTTTCTTCAACCAACTTATCTGGCCATATTAATGTATTAGGTTTTACCGTGGCATTTTTTGAAATTTCACAACCATTACCAATAGAAGTATGTTCGTATATATTAACATTTTCTTTGATTTGTACATCACCACATACAGTTGTGCCACTAAGATGAGCATTCGTTTCTATCTTTGTATTTTTCCAAATAATACTTCTCTTTAAATTCACCCCTTCACCTATCACACAGTTTTCTCCCACATAAGTGTAAGGGTTTATTTCAGCAAAGCTCTCAATGGTACAATTTTTACTTATATAAATAGGGGGTAATAATGTTACATTTTCTTTTATTTTTGTCCCTTCATCTATCCAAATGCCTTCTTTTATTTCTTTGCATTGTATTGGAACATTGACTTTTTTATCTAAAATGTCAAATTGGGTTTTCATATAAGAATCCAAGTCCCCAATGTCATTCCAATAATCCTCTGTTATATAACCATATAAAGGGATATTATCTTTTAGTAACTGTGGAAATAAATCTTTACTAAAGTCAAATTGATCTCCTTTACTATAGTAATTAAGAACTTCTGGCTCTAAAATATATATTCCTGTATTTACTGTGTTGCTAAAAACCTCAGACCAACTTGGTTTTTCTAAAAACCGAATAATCCTACCATCTTCATCTGTAATAACAACGCCATACTCTAAAGGCATTTCTTCTTTTTTTAGAACCAATGTGGCTTTAGATTTTTTTTCTTTATGATATTGAATTGCTTTATCTAAATTGATATCTGTTAAAGCATCACCACTTATGACTACAAAGGTATTATCAAGTAAATCTTCTGCATTTTTAACACTTCCTCCGGTTCCTAGCGGCGTATCTTCTATATAATAATTTAGATTTACCCCCCATTCAGCTCCTGTATGAAAATAATCCGTAATAACTGTTGGTAAATATGCTAATGTTACGCCTATATCATTTATATTATATTTTTTAAATAGCTCTATTGAATATTCCATTACAGGTTTATTTAATATGGGAACCATAGGTTTTGGAATGCCACAAGTAAGAGGCTTTAATCTAGTTCCTTTGCCACCTGCCATTATAATACCTTTTATTGGTTTAATAGTAATCTCCTCCTTTTGTTATGAAGTAGAAAATTTTTCATCTAGTTATTTTGTGATATTTATCTAAAAATATGTATTCGTATACAATAAAAAAAGACGCATCTTAAAGATACGCCTTTATAATTAGACTTTCATATTATTCAAAATAGTTTTCTATCATTTTGACAACTGTCTTTGCCATGTCTTCCCATTTGTCTGTAATGATTTTTGCATCTCTTTCATTATCTGCAAAACCATATTCAAGGATATAACTATTGGTATAGGTATATTTATGTAAGGCATAATAATCCATTGAAGTGAAACTATCATCTTTTCTATTCCAGACTCTAAAAACATCAATGCCATGTGTAGAAAGGGCATTAGCTAGATCCCATGCAAACTCAACATTTGCTGTTCTGTTATAAATAACCTCTATACCTTTGGCAGTCCCATTAAACCTATTAATATGATTGCTAATTAAAATTTCAGGTTCTATATAATTAATTATAGCACATCTATCAAATAAAGTTATATACTCATCTTCATCTCGAGTAAGTATCACTCTGATATCACTGTCTTTTAATAAATCCCGTTGTTTTAGTGTAATTTTTAATACCATATCTTTTTCATCCCATAGATTATTGGATCCTCCACCTCGATCCATTCCTCCATGTCCTGCATCTAATACAATTATAGGTCTTGTATCATCAAAAATTAATTTTCCTATATCATCTCTAATGAGTTGGAAATACTCAATACCATTATTATCATAGATATAATGTACTTTTATCTTGTCCTCTTCACTTATAATTTTATATTCTACCCAAGATACTTCAATCCATTTATATATATTTATTGTTGGTAATTTGATTTTTATTTTATATTTTTTGTTGTCATTTACACTTTCTAATCTTTTTTCAATTACTATAGCACTATCATTTACCCAATTCAATTGACTATCTACTTCATTATATATATTAGATGTTAACATAACACTGTCTTTTTGAAATACATATACCAAACTTCCTAAGACCACTATAACAAGAGTTAAAACCCCAATTAGTATAACTGATAAATTGTTGTTTTTCATACCATCATCCTTTGTGATAAATTTCAAACCACATAAATACTTATATATCTATTAATTTTTATTCAATTCTAAGCATTTTTTTTAATGAAAAACCAACTTTATGTATTTCCTCTTTGTTTAATATAACACCTTCATCTGGCCTTATATTCAATTTGAATATAATTGCAATTTGTCCTACTTCTTGTTGGAATTGTATTCTATTCATTGGTATACTAGATTCAAGTATTTCTGATAGGATCTCTGCAGTAGCCTCATGTCCTACAGCTGAAATAAACCCATTTTCTTTCACGTATACCTTAGCTGTCTCAACATCAATATCTTCTACTGAATATAACCCATTGGTTGTAACCACAACACCATTAAATAAAGCTATTGGCTGTTTCTTATTATTAATATCAACCCCTCCTCATTAATTTCTCTTCCTTTTATCTTATCAAATAAGGTATTTTATTTCAACTTACTATTATATTACAGGTTAATAAATTTTTAGTTACAAACAAATACTCTAAATGTTTCTTTTATTTATTAAAATTTAACCTCAAAAAATAATCTTTTTATGTTATTATAAAGATAAACGTTTAATAATTTTTCAATGCAAACTAAATAAAAAGGAGATTCTTATGTATACAAAAACAAATCTTATCAATGATTTAGAGAGATTAAATATAGATAAAAATGGTACTTTACTTGTCCACTCATCAATGAAAGGTATTGGCAATGTAGACGGTAATGCAGCTACAGTTCTTAATGCTTTATCAGAATACATGGAAAATGGTTTGCTCGTATTACCAACTCACACTTGGTCCTATATAAATGCTGAGAACCCTAATTTTTATGTAGAGAAATCTGAATCTTGTATTGGTATTTTGCCAGAGCTTTTTAGAAAACGACCTAATGTCTATCGTTCTTTTCATCCAACCCATTCAGTTGCAGCCCTTGGTAAGGATGCAAGGGATTTTATTAAAGATGATCATAAATATGATACACCATGTGCAAGAGGATCATCCTATGGTAAATTGTTAGATAGAAAAGGTACTATTATGTTATTAGGGGTAGATTTAAGAAGAAATACTTTTATTCATGGAATTGAAGAATGGTTGGATATTCCAGGCAGGCTTACAGATGACCATGAGCAACTATACACCATTCTTGGTGATGGTACAAAAATTTCTGTTCCATCCAGAAGGCATTGTGGCAAATCTTGGTCTCTACATTTTTGGAAGGTGAATGATATATTACAAGAACAAGGTGCTATGTATTATGGTACCTTTGGGGATGCCTTTGTTCGTATCTGTGATACTGTTAAAGTAACAGATATCCTAACTCGCATGTTAAAAGTCAATCCTGATCTATTTTCTGATGATGAACCATTAAATGAAAAACTATATGAAGGTATATTCTAATATATGTCTTTTTAAATTATAAACGAGGAGATTAATTCTCCTCGTTTGGTTTTAACCCTTCTTCTTCATCAATTTGACTATATATTAATTTAAGCTGTCTCGTAATCAAGAAAATTGTTATTCCAGATGCTATAATATCTGATATTGGAAAGGCAATCCAAACACCTAACAACTCTAGACCAAATATTCTAGGCAATATGATTACTAAAGGTGCTAATACAATAAACTGTCTTAACATAGATAGTATCAAAGCTGGTATAGCTTTTCCTAATGATTGAAATAAAGTTGCTCCAACAAATTGAATACCTACTAATGGAAGCATAAGGATTACAATCCTAAATACCCTTGCTCCTTCACTTATTAAATATGGATCCTCTGTAAAAGCACGTACTATAAATCCGCCAAATACCATTCCATTTATCCAACCAATTACTGCGAAAACAGTGGCTACAATTAAAGTTAAATTAATTGTTTGTTTAACCCTTTTTATCTTATTAGCCCCATAGTTGTAACCAACTATAGGCTGCATACCATGTACAATTCCAATCATTGGTAAGAATAAAAACATTATAATTCTATTTACAATTCCAAAAATAGTAATAGCAACATCACCACCAAACACTCTTAATGTATTATTTACAATAATAGCAAAAAAACTATTGGTAGATTGTTTTGCAAAAGCAGAGAATCCAACAGAAACAATTTCTTTCATAATTTTAAAATCTGCTTTAAGATGCTGTAGCTTTAGTTTTAAAGCACTTTTTCCACTTAGAATATAAGTCATAACAAAAAGAAAAGAAACAAATTGAGAAATTATTGTAGCCAAAGCAGCCCCTTTAATGCCCATATCTAAAAAGTAAATAAAAATTGGGTCTAAGGCAATATTTAATACTGCACCGATTACCATAGAAAACATTGCAATAACAGCTTTTCCTTCTGCTCTTACTATATTATTAAGATTTACTGCAAATGCAAAAAATACACTCCCCATAAAAATAATTGTCACATAATCTTTAGCATAAGGTAAAATTGTTTCTGTTGCACCAAATAACACTAAAATAAAGTCTGTAAAAACCAATCCAATAATAGCAAAAATACCACTTAAAAACAATAAAGAAGTAAAAGAGTTCCCTAAAACCTTTTCAGCTCTTTCTTTATCACCTGCACCTAGGCTCCTAGATATAGCTGAGGCTGCTCCTATACCAATTAATTGACCAAATCCCATTATTAACATCTGAATAGGAAATGCTATAGCCAAACCAGCTATCCCTAAATCGCCTACCCATTTTCCAATAAAAATTGTATCAACAATATTATATAATGCATTTACTGTCATTGCAAAAATAGAAGGAAATGCTAAATTAAATAGTAATCTACTAATTTTTTCTTCTCCAAGGCTTCTTTTTTGCCTAAAATTAACGCCTTTAGTCATATGTATCCTCCGTATCAATTTAATGTCCTAGTTTTTTTCAATATTTTTAATGATTATATTTAAGTATCTACTTAGATCACTAATCTCATTCTCAGATAATCCTTTTAATGTATCATTCATTGTTGTCTTGCTGCACGTTTCTAATAGTGGCAATTTTTCTCCAGCTTTGTCTGTTAATATAATGAATTGAGACCTTCTATCCTTTGGATTGGTCTCTCTAGTAATCCACCCACTCGTTTCTAAACGCTCTAAAACACCTGTTATGGTAGGTCTATTAAATCCTAATCTCTTTGCAATCAAAGCTGGTGTAAGGTATTCCTCTTTTTCTTCACATTTATTATATCTATCAATATCTCTAATGACTGCAAATTGCTGTACTGTTAACCCTATTTCTGTTAGTTGACCTTCCAAGTGGTACCTTGTCATTCTTGCAGCCTTATTTAAAAGATACCCTATACTAACATTACATTTCTCTTCACTCAATTATTATCCTCCTTAGTGTAATTATTATTAAATAATTAATGCTTTAACTAATTTTTTATCAAATAATAAAGGGACTTAGTCACCTCTAAAAGCTTTTAGTGACTTCCCTTCAAAATTTTATATGCTGAAAAGAATTTTTTCTACTACAAAAAATGAATATAAAATAGTTAATGCATTAACTATTTTATATTCATTTAGTAATTAAGTCAATAGTTCCCTAATACAAATTTCTTTTTAATGCCATAAAATTTAGAAACCCTTTATTTCTTAACTCACAAGCTGGACATTCCTTGCAACCCGTTCCTTTTATCCCATTATAGCAAGTTAATGTTTCATTTTCAATTACCTCTAATACCCCTAAATCATCTGCGAGTTTCCACGTTTCAGCTTTATCAATCCACATTAAAGGTGTATGTATATTAAATTCATAGCCCATTGCCAAGTTTAATGTAACATTTAAAGACTTAATAAAAACGTCTCTACAATCGGGATAACCACTAAAATCGCTTTGTGATACGCCAGTAACAATATTATTAATGCCTTTTTGCTTAGCAATAACTGCTGCATAAGTTAAAAAAATCATATTACGACCATCAACAAAAGTATTGGGTGTTCCTTCTATTGGCGCATCTTTATCCACCTGTATATCATCTCGTGTTAAAGCATTAGGTGCCAATTGATTCAATAAACTTAAATCTAAAATATGATGCTCAACATTATATTTCTTACAAATATCTTTTGCACAATCGATTTCTAAACTATGTTTTTGATTGTAATCAAAGGTTACGGCAACAACTTCTTTAAACCTTTCCTTTGCCCAAAACAAACAAGTTGTACTATCTTGTCCACCACTA
The DNA here is from genome assembly GCF_004342165.1 of Natranaerovirga pectinivora. Lineage (NCBI taxonomy): Bacteria > Bacillati > Bacillota > Clostridia > Lachnospirales > Natranaerovirgaceae > Natranaerovirga > Natranaerovirga pectinivora. The sequence goes on from NZ_SMAL01000003.1 coordinate 138,172, forward strand.
AAAACAACAACTGCTCTTTCTGTAGTCATCTACCTTCCACCTTTCTAAACGCCTCTTTCATCAGGGTTCCAAATAATTTTGTGTAACTGCAACTGTAATGAAACGTCATTTAAATGATTTGCTTTCATATACTCTACAATATCTTCATAATTAATTACATTAAATACTGGACTTAAGAAAATGTTGGTTTTATTTGTTAAATCATAATCATTAATTAACCCTCTCGCCCTCTCTAAATCTTCCAAATTACCAACCACAAATTTTAGAGTATCGTATTTGGTTAGGAACTGTAAATTGTCTAGTTCCATATGCCCTTCCATCTTACTGCTACCTAATTTATAATCCATTGTAAATGATGGTGGACGATCCATACCTTTATGAAAAGGCTCTAATGGAACGCTTCCATTAGTTTCAATCTCTACACTTAACTCATTATCAGAAGATAAAAGGTTTAATAAATCTATAATATTATCTTGTAGCAAAGGCTCTCCACCAGTAATGGTTATATTTTTTATATTCGTACTTTTAATATAGGAATAAATGTCCTCTGAAGACATTTCTGTATACTTTACATCTGTATTATTGGCCCACATCGTATCACAATAACTACACTCTAAATTACAACCAGCCAATCGAATAAAAACAGCCAATTGTCCAGCTTTCCTACCTTCTCCATTAATACTAACAAATGTTTCAACAACCTTGTAACTCATAACAACACCCTTTCCTATTTCTCAAAAATAGCACTATTATTTGGTGTTTCATAGACAACAACTCTTCTTACATTATATCCTTTTTTTTCTAATTCCTTAAAAAAGTAAGCAGAAAAATTCTCAGCAGTAGGCCTAAAATCCACCTCTATAACATAAAAATCATCTTCTAACAAACAACTTAGCGTCTCTTTTCGCATAGTCCCTCTTTCAATAATAAGAGCATGGTCAAAACCATCCAACAAAACCTTCAAATCCTTCTTCAAATCAGAAAAATCAACAACCATCCCTTTACGTTGACCTTCCTCTATCAAAGTCTCAGACTGAACCTCAACCTCAACAGTCCATCGATGCCCATGAATATTCTTGCACTTCCCATCATACCCTGCAAGAAAATGAGCACTATCAAAACTATGCAATGTCTTCAATAAATACATAACCAATCTCCTATCAAAAAAAATAATTTACTTAACTTACTTCACCACTAAATACAATATGGGTTTAAGTGACTTCCACGACATCAGTATGAGAATACTTATGGAAATAAAGTGACTTTTAAATATTTTCCATAAAATCTTAGTGAAGAGAAAATCAATATTCCGTAAAAAGCCTTAACTGTTTGACCGAAGGAAGTTTTTAAGGCTTAGGAATAATGATTGTAACGAACTTAGATTTTATTAAAATATTTAACGGAACTGTTTTACATAAGCATTCTCATACGGAAACTCCCACGAACACAAATTAAAAAAACTTCAACCCATAATAACAACACCCTATAGCCCCATTCCACTGTGGCTCAGCAAGAGTTACAACCTCTTCATAATCCCTCTTTAAAAACTTATGAATTGCCTTATTATTAGCAACACCACCAGAAACAACCAACTTCTTCCCCTTAAACTTAGTAAGCATAGGCCTTAACCTCTGATAAAGGGAAAAATTGATCCCAGCACACATCGCCTCTAAAGAAACCCCTTCTGCAATCTTCCCAATCAATTCAGACTCAGAAAAAACGGCACAAGTAGAATTTAAAGTCACAGGATTCTCATAAAACCCACTCATCTCATCAAGAGAAACTTCCAATACACTAGCCATATTCTCTAAATAACGACCACAAGAAGCCGCACATTTCTCATTCAACTCAAGATCTGTCATAATCCCCTTTTCAACTTTGACAACCTTAATATCCTGCCCACCAATATCCAAAAGAATAAAATCATCCAATCCAGTCTGAAAGCGCGCCCCATAAACATGGGCCTTAATCTCATTAATGGCCTTAAACCTACTCAAATCCGTATTATTACGACCATATCCAGTGGAGATCCCAACATCGAAGCCATCAATCCCAATCTTCGAAACATCCACCTTCAAAATACCATCAAACGAACAGCATTCTTTATAAAAGGACATGGTACTCATCTTGTCCTTAAAAACAAGCCCATCCCCATCAAACATAGCAATCTTAACTTCACGACTCCCTAAATCAATCCCTAAAACACGCATAAATAATTCTCCTCACAAAACCAAACAATCATTAAAGTAAAAGTAGGTTTCAAAGAAACCACGAAAAAACTATAATAAGCTAAGTAAGCAACTTACTAAACAACGTCAAAGTATGATAATATCTTTGTGATTATGTACCCTCTTAAATATCTTACTAGAAATTCTTAGTGAAGGTTAGGTTAATATTCCGTAAAAAGCCTTAAATGTTTGAGGGGCAGCGATCATAAACCATATCCAAAAACGCCTCAATGCGAAGCTTCGTCCGAGCATCCAACCGATTAATCTTATCCCCTTCAATATGCAAAATAGGAATATCCAACTGACTTTTTAGATAAATGTCTTCAATAGCCCTATGACAAAAAGCTTGTGTATAATGAACTAACGCATCTAATTGACGATCTTCAATCTGTTTTTTTAATTCTTTCAATCTATACTCATTATCATAAGGATAAGTATAATCATAATATTGCTCATAAATATTAGCTGCTTTCTTATATCTAGGAAAAGCAAACTCCCTCTGAACTTCATTATAAACAAAATGGGCGTTATGGTTTTCTACATAGTCATAAATATCCCCTGTCATTGGTGGCACACCAATATACCCCAACCGAATAGCTTTATTAACGGATTCTCTATTCTTCCCAGAAGCAATTACATTATCCAATTCATTACTAAAGGCCTCTGGAGACCCATTAAAATCGCTTAGACTAACTTGATACAGATGGTTTTCAAAGCCTGTAATTTTACCATCTATGTAGGTTAATTCATCTATTTCTTTCACTTTTTCTCGAATAGTATTTAATTGAATTCTTACTTCTTCAACCACTTTTTCGGAGACATTAAAGATATTCATAAATTTTTGTATCTCTTTTTTAACATCTTCTAACCTATGACTATGAGGAAAAGAAAAAGAATGTATTTTTATATTATGAAGGCTTAAAACTTCTAATAATGACTTTGTATTAGAACAATCTCCTTCAACAACACCAATGATTTCATCAATGCCCTCTTGAATACAAACCCCATAAATACCTTTTATCCAAGCACAAGAACTTTTAGGAAATCCATCTCTTTCAGCAATATCTATATAATTTTCATACTCAGTTGAAGTTACAAAAATATTATTCAAATCCACTGGCTCATACCCTGCTGCAATAAGTACTTCCACAGGAACTGTTGTTGTAATCCCTATTTTTTTCATAATGACTCCTTACTATCCTAAAATTAAACACAAAAAAAAGGACACTTTTGTCCTTAAACATAACTAGACTAGGAAAACATAGCATTTAACAATAAAACATAATGCTTTACTGTTAAATACTATATTATTAGTCCTAGTTTTGTTTATAGACAGGATGGTTTCGAACTGTCTTCAAGGTTTTTGATTTTTACTCAAAAACCTCTCTTATACTATTTATTAGTTTAATTTACTACTTAAATCCTTGTGTATTATACCGTATATTTACTTATAAATCAATATTTTTATAAATTCTATATATCTATTTATTATGAATTATAAGTAAAGCCTACTCTTTTTAAACCTTTAATGTGTATTTCATCTCCCAATTCTGGATTAAATATAATCTCCTTTACCCCATCTTCACTATTCGCATCCATTCTTTCATTAACGATTAATCTGCCTTCTCTATAAAGGAGAAAATCTCCTTTACCTTCAGCTGGTTGGAAAACATAATCACCTTTTTCAATATCTAAACCTACAATCCAAGTACCCGTTGTTAACTCACTTCTTATATACGTTTCAATAGGAATAAAATTCACCTTTGAGAGTCCTGTAATTCTTATTTCATTCCCCTCTTCTAAGTCTGTTGTTATTGATTCAATACCTTCCATATCATCAAAAGTTTCATCAAATACAGCCAATCCAAAACTTGTATCAATGATTGTAAATGTACCAATCCCATCTCCGGTGATTTCATATCTGCCTGCTGGGATTGCTACACCTACTATATAACCTTCTCCCTCACTTAGAGACATTTCTTTTGCCTGACTATTGTCTCTTTCTTGTAAAGCAATAGGTTCATTATTGCCACATCCCGTAACCGTTCCAACCATTGTAATAAGTATACAAATAATAATCGTTTTTTTCATAAAATCCTCCTCACCTTTTATTATGTTAACTCAACTGCAACTTTAAAACCTTGGAAGTTTTATATATTACTTTTTAAATTCTACATATTCTATATCCACATAACCTTTAGCTCCAGGAACTTCCTCATCTATTGCAAATATGCCTACTTTTGCACCTACCCACATTGCCTTTTCTGGTGAAAAATACTCTGTTACCACTTCATCTTCTTCTCCATCTAAACTAATACTAAACTTGCACTCACCTGTATCATAGAATTGAATTTGTAACCAAACAATTTTTTCATTATCCTTTACATTTAGATGTTTCTCCCATTGTACTTCTTCTTGTAATACACCATCAATTACTTTTGACATAACATATTGAAGATATAGCTCTTCTTTTATCTTTTTTATTCCTAGATATGCGTATTTTCCTCCCAAAGCAATGACACCTGTCTTTTGCCCTTCTTCTAGACCAAAAACATCCATTTTTACTTCCATTATAAATTCTGGTACTGGTATTTTCTGAGTCAGTATATTGGCACAGTTCCAAAGAATCTCATTAGGTTTTTTCGTTGGATTAATAGGGAATAGTCTTAGATGTCCTGGTCTTTCTGATGTAGAGTAAAACCCTTCTTTTACATTCCCAATCCATTGCCAAGATAATCCTAATCTGCCATTGCTAAAATAATCACTTGATTCTGGTTCTGTAGGCATTACATCAGGACAACCTGATGGTTTTCTATATTTTAATACAGGTTCTCCAACACCTTCTTCATTAGGATTCACCCCTATTATTGGCCAATGATTTTCCCAAGTCACAGGTTGCAAATGAACAATTCTTCCATATACCCCTTTGTCTTGAAAATGTATAAACCATTCTTCATGACTTGGCGTATCCACCAAACCACCTTGATGAGGTCCATTAATATTTGTACTTCCTTGATGCATGACTATTTTTTCTTCGTAAGGCCCTAAAATATGAGTTGACCTTAAAACCGTTTGCCATCCATCTTCCACTCCACCAGCTGGTGCAAAGATATAATAGTAACCTTCTCTTTTATATACTTTAGGCCCTTCAATAGTAGGTTGTGTGATTGTTCCATCAAAAATGATTATATCTTCACCTAAACAAATCGTTCCGTCCATTGACATAGGAAATATCCCAAGTTTACTATTAAAACCAATTCTACTCTTCGCATAACCATGGATGATATAAGCCTTTCCATCGTCATCCCAAAAAGGACAAGGATCAATAAAACCTTTTCCAGACCATACACATGTTAAAGACGACCATTCTCCTAAAGGATCTTTTGTACTAGTCATAAATATGCCTTCATCTGGCATTCCAACAAAAATCCAAAACATATTATTGTGATAACGAATACTAGGTGCCCATATCCCCTTACCATATGCAGGTTGGTTATATGTATCAAAGGGTAATTCTTTTACTGCATAATTTTTTATTTCCCAATTCACTAAGTCTTTTGATACAAGGATAGGTAATCCAGGTACACAATTAAAACTAGATGCTGTCATATAAAAAGTATCCTCTACTCTTATGACATCTGGATCAGAATAATCCGTAAAAAGTATTGGATTTCTATATTTACCATTTCCTAAATCTGCTTTCCATAATAAGTTCTCAGCCATTTCTCCTCCATCTTCAATCAAAAGAGACGGTCCTTTTGATTATCATCATTCATTATCATTCTATTTCATCTTAACCTTATCATAACAAACCATTATTTATTATACAAGAATTAATCAAGAAGAGCCGTCCCTACTGATTAGAAAAGGGATAGCCTAAGCTATCCCTTTTTTGTTTTCTAGTTCTATTAAGTTTTGTATCATAAATAATAAGCCTTTAAACCCTACAAAAGGTGTATATGGATATATATTGCGTTTTACGATATTAGGATTACCTATTTGAAGGCTGATTTCACTTTGATTTGCTAATTCTAAAGTAGACCCATCTGCTAATATTAAGTAAACTGGTGTTTCACTAAGGTATTCTTCTATTTCAGCTTCACTTTTGTCAAAGTCTATTCTAGTAGCATACCTTGGTGGTATTAGATCTTTAATTTTTTTACACATTTTATGTTTTACAATAATCTTTTCAACTTCTAATCCCAATTCTTCTACTAGGGATGCTAAACCTACAACGATATCATAATCTCCAACTAAAACCACTTTTTTATTATCCAAAGCTCTAGTCATAAATTTATAATTCATTAAATATTTTCTAAGGAGTGTCATCTGCTTTCCAATATATTGTTGGTCTAATTTTAATTGGAATTTTTCTTTAATTTGGTTAATCCATTCCATAGTGCCTTCTAAACCATATGGCTTACCGTAGTAATAAGGCAAGTTATGTTCTTTTTCAAGATAATCAGCTGCTTTTATGCCTTCTCCTCTTAATACTAGGTTGAATTCGCTACAGGCAGTATTCTCAATATCATCAACTGAAGTATAAGCTGTAAAAATAGTATTGGATTCGAATCCAAAAGCCTCCTTCATGATGCTTTTTATTTCTTCTACATCTGATAAAAAGTTATAGCTGTCTATATTGTTACCAATAATGTTATAACTTCTTAATTTCTTAACTTCTGTTTCTTGAACTATTTCTTTGCATAATAAATGCATTGTATTCTCTACACCTAAAGCATAATCTCCGCTAAAACCACCTGTAGTTACAGGAATGAGTTTTGCATTTATTTTAGGCTGCATTTCAAAGCAAACACTTTCTATATCCGTTCCTATAATGGCAGATATTGAAGAAGCCATTATAAAGATGTACTTTGGATTATGTCCAGCATCTATTTCTTCTATTGCTTTTTCTAATCGTTCTTGATCCCCAAAAGAGATATCTGTTTCATTGATATGTGTTGTAAAAACATTGGCATTATGTTCCCCATTAAGGCCCATAGTCCCTTCAATAGCAAAGTGAGTTGTTCCAGCAGGACCAAACTCTATGATATACACATCCTCTATAGAGGTTAACGTCCATAATGTACCCATTCTATCTGATGGGGTAGGAAAATATTTATACAGCTCCATGGGCTGCACCTCCTCGTCCTGACATCATTGCTGTCATTTTTCTTTTCAATTCTTCTTGTTGTCTATAAGATACTAATATTTTATTCAGAGTATAAATTGGTACTTCATATCCTATTTGTTTTGTAGAGTCATCTAATGTTACTTGAACAATATCTCTTTTCATTAAATTCATAGGGTTTTCATGACCTATATAAAAATTAGGCTTTAATGTATCATAGACTTTTCCCATAGGCGCAATATTGGCTATTTTACTTATGTATGGATTGTAATGATGTGCCTTTATTTCATCTATAAAGATGTCATCATTTTCATATAATTCTCTTACTTGAATTAATGCTGGCTCTAACCCTAAATCACATAGAAAACTAGATACCTCAAAAGCCATCATTGGTGTATTTCCATAAATAAATGTTTTGCCTTCTAGTTCCTCTTTTACTGTTTCAATTAATCCATTTAATTCATTTTCCTTCTCTACCAATTGATCTAAAATGGATATACCTAAAATTTCTTCAATCTTAGAGTACTTCTCTCTAATTCTCTCAACAGATAAGTGCTTACCAAAGAAAACATATGGTGTACCAAATGTCTCTTCCATCTTTCTAGCCAATGATAAGGCAATAAAATCAGTCACAATATTTAAACCTGCTTTTGGTACTGTTTTTAATTCCTCAATTGTACACTTTGAAGGAATAACTGAATTAATGGTTATGCCTTCTTCTAGTAAAACTTTCATTAATTCTGTATCTTCTACCCCTGATTGTCTATGTCCTAATATATTAATGGCTTTTTTATCTATCTCACATTTTTCCATTAATGTAATCAACTTCTCTAAACTTCTTTCCATACCTGGAATATGGCTATTACATTTAAAATGTTCTGTTGGCACTACTAGAATTTTTGCATTCACTTCATTCTCTAGTTCTCTTCCTAAACCTTCAACATCTTCACCAATTAATTCTAAAACACAGGTTGTTACAACCATTATGGCATTGGGTTTGATCTTTGTATCTATTTCTTTTATCACTTCTCTTAGTTTTTTCTCACAACCAAATGTAATATCGTGTTTATTGGTCACTACTGAGTAAAAATTATCTTTTCCTTTTTGTCTATGATGGGCAAAATTCTTAACATAATAAGTACATTCTTGTGTACCTGCTACTAAAACGACTAAATCCTCTATAAAAGAAGCAATCATTGCCACCCCGAATAATGGACAGTGTGTCCCTGGAAAAATAGCATGGGACAATGCGCTTATATCTTCTGTTTTATTAATATCATTTAATGTTGAGATTTTAGACAACTGCAATTTTGTGTTCATTATTAATACACCTCATTTCACATTCTTTACAAACACCAACAGGATGAATGATAAATTCATCTGTTACATCTTTTTTTATAAAAACATCCACATTATAAACATCTCTAATGAGTTCCCTTGTTAGAACCTTTGATGGTTCACCTTCTACAACTAAGTTCCCATCTTTAAGGACCACTACTTTATCACTATATTTTGCTGCTTGGCTTAAATCATGTAAAACCATAATAACAGTAAGCTTTAACTCTTTATTTAATTTCTTAACCAGTTCCATAACCTCTAATTGATGACAGATATCTAAATATGTTGTAGGCTCATCTAATAAAAGTATTTTAGGTTGCTGAGCTAGTGCCATTGCAACCCATACCCTTTGTTTTTCTCCACCTGATAATTCTACAACTCTTTTATTTCTAAATTTATTAATGGAGGTTTGATCCATAGCCCATTGGATAATCTCTTGATCTTCTTTGTTCCTGGTTTCATACCATTTTTTATGTGGCATTCTTCCATAATAAATTAAATCTTCTACCGTTACATCTTCAGGTGTTCTATTGTATTGAGAAAGCGAAGCCATTTTTTTAGCTACTTTTTTCACATTCAAAAGACTCATATCTTCCTTATCTAAGAAAACAGCACCGTCCCTTTGTTTAAGAAATCTAGAAATTGTTTTTAATATAGTGGATTTTCCTGAGCCATTTGGTCCAATAATGGATACAATGTTCCCTTCTTCTACACCAAAAGAAAAATCATTCACTATAATTTTATGATCATATCCTATACATAAATTTTTTGTTTCTATCATTATGCTCTACCCCTCCTTAATAAATACAAGAAAAACGGTCCTCCAATAACGGCCATAATCACACCAACTGGTAATTCAATAGGTTTCATAACTGTTCTTGCAAAGGTATCCCCCATTAAAAGGATGGAGCTTCCTAGCAAAATACTAAAAGGCAATAAATATTTATAATCCGAACCAATAAGCAATCTTGCTATATGGGGAACAATCAAACCAACAAATCCAATAATACCAACAACAGCAGTAGAAATCCCTGCTAAAAATACCGCCACTAATGACAAAAGTACTCTATATTTATTGGTATCTACCCCTAGATTAGATGACATTTCATCTCCTAATTGCAAAATATTTGCCTTTCTAATACAAAAAAGAGATAAAATTAGCCCAATAAAACTATAGATGGCTAATACCTTTACATCTCCCCATTTTTTTCCTGCCATACTACCATTGACCCAAAGTAAAACCCCTTGAATTCTATCACTATATAAAATAGATAATAGTGAAGTTCCACCTCCTAAGATAGCATTTATAGCAACCCCTGCTAAGATGATTCTTAAAGGCTTTATTCCATCTTTCCAAGCCAATATGTAAACTGCAAAACAAGCAATCCCTCCACCAACAAATGCTGCAATAGGAACCAAATAGCTGTATTGGGGAAATAAAAGCAATATGATAATGGCTACTAAGCTTGCTCCTGCAGAGACCCCAGTTAAACCAGGGTCTGCTAAAGGATTTTGCATAACGGCTTGGAGCAATGCACCTGCAACAGCAAGATTGGCACCAACCATTATAGCTACTAGTATTCTTGGTAGCCTAATGTTTATAAGAATGTTTCTATCGGAAGTCATATCACTATTTATAAATGCTTGAAATATTCTATTGTAACTATACTGTACACTTCCCATTCTAATAGATAGTAGTATAAAAAATATGAGAAGAAGCATTGAAGCTATAATAACATAGTGTTTTTTTTCCCTTATTTTATCAAACATTTAACTTCTCCTATTTATAAAGAATTTCTGCCATCTTTTCTAAAGAGTCTTTCGCTCTAACATTTGCTGTAACACCAAAATAATTATTATCTAAATCGTATACTCTATTGTTTTTAACTGCATCTAAATTCACCCAGAATCCTTGTGCGAACTCTCTTTCAAATGCGGCTCTAGTTGCTTCTGGTGCAGCATGAGATAATCTTAATATTACATCTGGATTAAGATCTGCTACTGTTTCTAAGCTAAATGGAATATATGGACTAGGTGGTGCATTTTTTATGTCGTCTGTCACATTAATCCCGCCAAGTTTTTTTACGATACCTCCTGCATAAGATCTTTCTGTTGCTAACATAAAGCTTTCAGGTGTACCAAATATTATCATTACCCTTGAAACTTCTTTATTTTTTATAGATGCTAAAATTTCTTCTTCTTTGTCTTTCATTTCCTTAACCAATTCACCAGCTCTATCTTCTTTTCTAAAAAAAGAACCTAACTCTTCAAAGTTTCTCATAACATCATCAAAAGAATTGTTTATTAAAAACATAGTTTCTAAGTTTTGACCTTCTAATAATGCTTCAATGTTTTCTTTTAAACCATTATCTGAAATATAAAGATCTGCATTTAACGATACAATGAATTCTAAATCAGGACTCATTGCCGTTCCTATTTGTGGGATGTTATCATATCTACTTGGTAATTTATGAGCTGTAGAAACAACACCAATAGGTGTAATATCTAATAAGTCTAAAAACTCTGCTGATGCAACAGTTCCAGCTATTACTCTTAATGTTTCTACTTCTTCAGGTTCCTCATTAGTTACAACTTCTTGAATCCCATCGCTTACAACAATTGTTGGAGCAACTTCATCTTTTTTTGAACAACCTATTACTAATAACCCTAAACTTATGATTAATAAAACACTTAATATTTTTTTCATCTTTCTTATTCCTCCATTATTTTCTTAGCTAAATCAATATAAATATTGCTCATTTCACTTTCTTTAAAAGCTTCCACTACTGTTTTTCCATCATTTTCTGCTTCTTGTACTAAAGGATTTCTTGGTATGTAATGAAATATATTTGTATCTATTTCTGTACATAATCTCTCTACTAAGTTCACTTCATTTTCTACATTTTTAGCATTTAGGATTAATCCTTTTAACTTTGCATAGCCTTTAGATTTAAATTGCTTTACAGCACTTGATATGTTAGATGCTGCATACATTGACATCATTTCTCCTGATGTAACAATGTAAACTTCGTTAGCATATTGATTTCTAATTGGCATTGCAAACCCCCCACAAACAACATCTCCTAATACATCATAAATAACGATATCAGGATTGTAATTTTCAAAGGCTTCTAGTTCTTCTAGTTTTTCAAAAGCAGTGATAATACCTCTACCTGCACATCCTATTCCAGGCGTTGGACCTCCTGCTTCTGCACAAAGAACACCATTGTATCCCTCAAATATGATATCTTCTAACTCAATATCTTCTTTTCCTTTCAATACATCAAGTACTGTTGGGATAAACGCACCTTTCATTAAATTCTTTGTGGAATCTGCTTTAGGGTCACAACCTACTTGCATGACTTTATACCCTAAGGTTGATAAAGCTGCTGATAAGTTAGATACAGTGGTAGATTTACCTATACCACCTTTTCCGTATATTGCTATCTTTTTCATTACAAACTCCTCACTTAAATTTCTAGTATACCGTTAATAAAGGCTCTAGCTGCTTCAAAATCCTCTTCATTTGGATGTAAGGCAGCTTCTTGATGTCTTTTTAATCTTTCCTCAGTCATTTGATGAGGTGAATCAGTACTGGCTTGTTTAAACATTTCAGTAATTCTAGGATTAATTTTCCCCTGACATAAGAAATTACCTAAGACTGTATTGTGTTTTTCTAGAATTTCTGTTACATTTTTCTTAGTTGTTTCTCCATGCTCTGAATCTGGATAAGCACCTAATGTTCCAAAGGTGATTACTTTTTTATCTGATAAGGTTTCCATAAAGTGTAACATTTCTTTATTTGGTTTTGCCCTATCAACCCAGTAACCAAGAATTAAATTTTCTTCTATTACATCACCTTGAAACTCTTGTAGATCATATATTTTAGTATCTTCAGGCATAGTTTTTAGTATTTCATAGGCTACCTTTTTTGTATTACCTGTAGCTGATGAATAAATAATTACAGAACTCATTTCAATCCCCCTAAATGATAATGTTTCTCAATTGAACTTGCATCTCAAATAATACACTATTTTTCCTTTTCTTTACATCACTATATTTTGATTTTTTATAATATCTTTTGAACTTCTGTTTAATGTTAATTTGTATTTACACTTTTAAAATAAAATGTTATTATTGATAATGATTATCATTTTAAAAAGAGGGGTGTGTTATGGATATTAATATACATTATCCTAGAGAAAATATAGATGAGTATTATAAGAATTATAAGATGGAAATATCACTTATAAATAAGATATGTACAAATGAATTAGACGAGGCTTTAAATATATGGGACGACCTGATAAATAAAGGGTTTTTTTATGATATATCAGGTAACAAAGACACCATACGCTCATTAAAAAACCATATGATTGGTCTTTGTTCTTTATTATGTCATAATGTAATTGTGAGGGGTGTTTCACCATATACAGCTAAAGCGAAAACAAAAGCTTTTATAAGTCTTGTTGAAAAAACTTCCTCTATTATAGAATTAACTGCTATAGGAAAAGATATCATAACAGCCTATAGCAAACAAGTCTCTTCCCTCGTTAAAGTAGAAGATGAATGTATAAAAAAAGCACTTAATTATATACATAATCACTTAGGAGAGGATATAACTCTTGATGAGGTTGCTAATGAAGTTTGTTTAAGTAAATGTTATTTTTGCAGCCAGTTTAAAAAAGAAACAAAAATGACTTTTTCTAATTACTTAACCCATATAAGAATTGAAAGAAGTAAATTCCTCTTAAAACATTCTGATAAAAGCATTTTGGATATAGCCATTTCCCTCGGTTTTAGTAGCCAAAGCTATTTTTCTTCACAATTCAAAAAACATACCAATATGTCTCCAAAGAAATATCGAAGTTCTATGCTATAGTAAAAAAGGGTAAAAATAAGGATACTTAATTCAACTAAGTATCCCTTTTGTTTATATTGGACAATATTCTCTTTCAATGAAATTAATTATAACTTCTTTTGAGTTATCATATCGATTAAATATCTCTGATGCTTCTTCTGGATTGTGATATACTTTCCAGTATTTATAAAATAAATATCCTTCACCCTTATTCTCAATAAAAGCCTCAACATCTTCTATTGGGATTCCTAAAAAAATACCAACCTCATGTGGGCAACTTTCAACTTCAAATCTGTTCCTTAATATATTTAACATCTCTATTAAAGACATTTTTTCTTTATATCCAATGTTTTTTAAAAACTTTAAAGAGTCCCTTTTATACAAATGTTCTTCTAAAAAATCTTCTTTAAAGAATAGAACAAGTTTTTTATTGTGATCGCCTTTAATTTCATAAAAATTCAAACCTAATTCATCGCATACTTGAAATTTATACTTTTGCCATAATGTTAAAAGATTTTTTTTACTGGCATTAAAGCTAATCAGAGATGAAGGTTTTTCATCTTCAATTGTTGGTGCAGCGTTATATGCGATTAAAGATGACAAAAATTCTTTTCCTTCTAAATTTTTAAGTAAAGTGTAATATTTTAATTTCATTGTATTATCCAATATAGCCACATCCTTTTTACTTAAGATTCCTTCCAAAAACTCTACATTCTTCTAAACCATCATCATCAGGTGTGTTTTGAATAATCAACCCTTCTGATAACAAATTAACACCCATATTTTTGATACGCTCTTCCCAATCTCTCATCCACTGACCATCGCCCCAATCATATGAGCCGAATAGGGCTACTGCTTTTTCATTTAAATCTACTTTCTCTAATGATTCCATAAAAGGCTCCATCTCATATTCTTCTAAAACTTCATCTCCCATAGATGGGCATCCAAAAGCAACAACATCAGAGTTTAAAACTTTATCAACAGAAGCTTTATTAACATCTAATACTTCAACAATTGTGCCACCTTCTTTTGCACCTTCTGCAATTGCATCTGCCATAATTTTAGTATTACCAGTACCACTCCAATAAATTATTGTTATAATTTTCATAAATATCCTCCTTTTATAATAATATTTATACTTTTACCACCTTGTATATTTTACCAAATATTGATAATGAATGTCAATATCATCTTTCTACTTATTGTGTTTAATTTTACACATTAAAAAACACATAATGATAAATTATCATTATGCGTTTTTTAACTTACTATCTATTATCTAGTTCTTCATACTCTTGTTTTTTTGATATACTCTTGTATGCTGGTCTTATAATCTTTCCGTTATTAACAATCTCTTCAATTCTATGAGCACTCCATCCAACAATTCTTGAAATTGCAAATAATGGCGTATATAATTCTTCTGGTATTCCTAACATTCTATACACAAATCCAGAGTAAAAATCTACATTAGCACTTACGCCTTTATACATTTTTCTTAAATGTGCAATTACTTGTGGCGCAACTTCTTCTACTTTAGAATATAGTAAAAACTCATCTTCTAATCCTTTATCTTTAGCAAGTTTTTCAACATATTCTTTGAATATTACTGCTCTAGGATCTGAAACGGAATAAACTGCATGTCCTATTCCATATACAAGTCCTGATTTATCAAATGCTTGTTTTGTTAATATTTTTTCTAAATAAGCAAATATCTCATCTTCGTCTTTCCAATCTTTGATGTTCTCTTTAATATCATCAAACATTTGAACAACTTTTATATTAGCGCCTCCATGCCTAAAACCTTTTAAGGAACCTAATGCAGCTGCAATAGCTGAGTAAGTATCTGTTCCAGAAGATGTAACAACATGGGTTGTGAAAGTTGAATTATTACCACCACCATGTTCTGCATGTAATACCAAAGCTAAATCTAATAAAGTTGCTTCTAGCTCAGTATACTTACTATCTGGCCTAAGCATATGGAGAATGTTCTCCGCTGTACTTAATTCAGGTTTTGGACTATGGATAATTAAACTGTTTTTATTATAATAATGGTCATAAGCTTGATACCCATATACCGCAATTAATGGAAAATAGGCTATCATTCTTAAAGATTGTCTTACTACATTTTGAACACTATTATCATCAGCTTTTTCATCATAACTGTACATAGAAAGAACACTTCGTGCAAGCACATTCATCATATTTTTACTCGGTGCTTTCATTATTATATCTCTAACAAAAGAACCTGGTAATTCTCTAAAAGTTCCTAACATTTGTTGAAATTCTATTAATTCATTTCTGTTTGGAAGCTTGCCAAACATTAGTAGATACGTTGTTTCTTCAAATCCATAACGATTATCTGAAACAAACCCATTTACCAAATCATTTATGTCTATTCCTCTATATCTTAATCTACCTGGTACTGGTATGGTTTCATTTTCATCTATAATGTATGAGTGTACTTCACCAATTTCTGTTAATCCAGCCATGACACCTCTGCCGTTTATATCTCTAAGGCCTCTTTTTACTTCATATTTTGTATACAATTCTGGATTTATATAGCTACATTTTTCTGCTAGATCGCTTAATTCATTTAATCTTGGACTCTCAATTTGATCGAGAAATTTCTTTTTGCTCATAATAATCCCTCCTAATTATCTTATCTTTTATCTTTTTATTTTCCTTTTTTACTTTATATATACAAAAACATATCTAATTTAATCGTAGGTATAAGGCTTTGTTTTAAGTACAGAGTTGTTAATAGAAAGAAACAAAAATCCCAGTTCCCATAAGACGTGTCAAAAAACACGTGATACGAAAATGTATTTAGAGATATGTATAGCTTTATATATTTACACTATCGTATTATAATTATACTACATTCTAGTCAATAAATAAAGCATGCAATTTTTCAGTTATTTTGTAAATAAATGAAAAGGAAAAAGCTTTGTATAAATAAATTACACAAAGCTTGGTTAAAAATTCTTTCCTTTATTAATTACTTTTATATAAATGCACTGTATTGTAGTCTCCGTAAACTGTAAGGGACATAGTTTTTTTAGTTAGATTATAAACTACAGACCAAGCCTCTCCTTCTTTAATCACTTGTTGTTGCAATAACTTTCAGTCTTATCTGTATTAAATTTCATAATAGTACACTGTTTCTAAGTCGTTATGAAAAGTTACTGCAACGGTTCTTTGGGTTAAATTGTATACGACAGACCAGAATTGACGATTTGCTTGGGAATGTAGTAATTCAAGTGCCTCTTCGACAGTTAATATACCATTTGATGCAGTTAAAGTTCTTTCAAAATAACTATAACGTTTGCACCCTCTCCTTGGGTTCGGGTTATTATACAGTTGATGATTGGTTATTATTTGATAATCTTTTTCTTGATCAATAACTTTCATTTCCTTATTAACAAATTCTATAATTATGGAATCTCCTGTCGCATCAGCAAATATAAAGTGGGATGGATAATTTTTATATAATGCAATATTATATTGAGATATGATTTCAAGTGCTTCTTCAACGGTTCCAGCTTTATCTAAAATATATCGTAAAATTGTTATATCAAAAAATGTTTTTTTATCTTTATCAACAGGGGCTTTTGAACCCTCTAATGTTAATGTAGACACTGCTAAACCTTTTTCATTCATACCGTCAACGATTAGGTATGGTGCAGCCAATGTCGTAAGTTTTGACTTCATTTTAGTATCATCTGTATCATTATTCCAACCAAAAAAAGCATAACTTCCCATTGCAATAGATTGATAGCTATTTTTAGGGTTTGTTTCAATTACCACTGGAATGGTATAAGGATAATCAAAGTTTTTTGCAAAAATTCTATCCCCTTCGGGAGTAGTTGCTGTAAAAACAGCACAGCCTTGAAAATCATAAATTTCATCCCAACCATCTAATAATCCATAAGCTAGGTTATTTTTTATAAAGCTTTCTAATTCTTCTTCACTAGATGCCCCTTTCTCAATGTATTTATCAAAAGAATACCCACCATAATACTTCATCTCATAAAATGGCAAGTTTCCTACTTTTTTAATAGATGCAATGGTTGCAATTTCATTATGAAACAGTCCAACGAACATTAATATTGGTACTATAATTATACTTATTACGATCAAAAAAATTTTTCTAATAGATTGCTTCTTCTTTACTTTTCTGCCATTTTTAATCTCTTTCATGTATAACCCCTCCATTAATTGTTATTACAAAAATTATAATACTTAACAGTATTGATTCAGTGAATTTCCTTGCCTTTTCATTGCCCATTGTAGTTTAATTTAACTCATAAAAATGGACTGTATTCATTAGCATTATTTGATATTTTTAAAAGTATTTTTAGCAATAATTGAGATGCTTTGAATACAAATAAATTATTACATATGTAATACTTATCTATATATTACAATCGTAATATTATATTGTCAAGGTTTTTTTGCAATGTTTACAAAAATGAATTTATTTTTTTCATAAAAAAAATCAACCTATAATCTTTTATAGGTTGATCAAAAAATGGAAGTTATTATTTTGATTAATTAGTAGATGAATATAATATACTGTTTAGTTTTTTTATATCATTATAGGTTACATAATGCACTGGCTCATTACTATTTTCAAATACAAGGGCACCAACGATATCTTTCCATAATATAACTGTTATGCTTTCTCCATTTACATCATTAATTTTAAAATAATAACTAGGTCTTTCTACCATAAACACATTAGGATCTAATTTTGTTGCATTTTCTATTAATCCATCTACAATACTTATTTTTTCCTCAGCTAAAAAAACTCTACTTGGTGATTTCCTTTCCATGTCAAGTAAAGAATCATACACTTCTACACTTGGATATATTGGGCTGGATTTAATAAAAGGCATCTTAGATAATTTCACTTGTGAATCACTAATATAAATATAGAATTCTCTTTCTTTAAATACAACATTATCAGAATCTAATATACTTACATTTATCTTGACTTTTTGCTCTTCAATTATTATGTTCTCATCATTATAAGGTTTCCAACATAATATAGTGTCTGTTGATACTTCAGCTTTTTTACCAATAAAATTTGCTTTTTCTGTATGATTATCAATTATTGAAAAAAAACCATAGTCCGTAGAATATATAACTCTATCTAGCTCACCATTGTATTGTGAAGACAATACTATTCCTGTTTGGTACTCTAATGGGTAATTGCTGTGATAATTAATAATAAAATCTTCATTCATTAATTTTAACAGCTCTTTTAGTGTATCTTCACTTTTTAAATACTCACTTAATTGAATATCAAAATCTTGAGCTATATCTTCTACATGATAATTCAAAGCAATGTCTTCATCATTTGTAAGTATGTTAAAAAATATAACTTCTTGGTTTTTTATTAATGGAAATGCATATAAAATCGTCGCATTTTTTTTGAGCGTTTCTTTTATATTAATTATATCTAACTCAATGTTTTCTTCAAAATAGTAATCTATTCGTATGCTCTCCTCATTGACTTCTAATGATTGAACATTTTCACCATAATATAATGATTCTACAAGGGCTACTAAATCATAATTATTTGAATCTACAAATTCCATTATTTGCTCAATATCCAGTGACCAATTACGCTCTTTATCTACACTAAAACTAGAAATTGGACTAGTTAATAAAACACTTCCTAAGAGGGTAATACAAATTATCCCTACAATAAAACAGAGCCCTTTTTTTCTCTTAGAGATTTCCGATGCCTTAATCATCTTAATTCTTCTTTTAATACTTCTTCTATTGTCAACTACCCCTACTACATTAGGAATAAATTTATCCATTGAGAATTTTTCAAGGACTACTAGAAGGGTTTTCCCATAATCCCTATACTCATTGTTTGTAAGAACATCAATAACATTATCATCTGTAGCTATTTCCATATCTTGTCTTATTAACTTAAAACAATGCCAAATAATAGGATTAAACCAATGTAAACTTTGAAGTATTAACAATATATAATTAACTAGTAAATCTTTTCTTTTATAATGTGCCAATTCATGTAGGAAAATATATTCAATTTCTTTATCTGATAATGTTAGCACATCTAATTTTAATAGTATTCTAGGTTTAAATACACCAAATAAAGATGGCGTATTCACTACATCTTGTATAAATATATTTATATTTTTTTTAATTCTTACTTTTTTCTTGCAATGTTCAAGAATTACATTTACTCTATCGTCTTCTAATACATAACCCATTGAAATCTTTTTGTGCAATGCAAAGTAAGTATAAATAATCCACAATATAAAAGAAAAGACTCCTAATAACCAAATAAAAATAAAAATACTTTTCGCATCAGGTACATAATATACATCCGTACCTCCATCATATGTATTATTAATATTATTAAAAACTATAGGTTCCTTTAAGATATCATCCGATTTATTATGTTCTTGTAAGAGATCTACTGTCGAATTGTTTTGTATGCTATTTTCAAGATTTGTGATTTGAATAGGATTCCTTTGTTGGACTTTTTCATTATCTAGCAATGTAATATTTATGCTATTTTCTATATTAGGCCAATTGAGATGATTAAAAATACTCAATTGGCTCTCTGGTCCATATGGGATAATTATTTTAAATATTAAAATTGCCCATAGGAAATAATGCCATCTACCACTTAATTTGTCTTTGAGGATGGTCTTAGATAAAATTATTACTATACCTACAACTGTTGCATATAGGGACGTTGTTATGACTAAATTAAATATATTGTTTAATATATTTACCAATATTAATCCTCCTCGTCAAGGATCCTTTTTAAGTTATCTATATCTTCTTTTGTTATCTTATGCTCTTTCACAAAACTTGTTAGCATCATCTTTACCGAACCATTATAAACTTTTTGTATAAATGAGTTGTTAGCAAATTCTTGATAGTCAATTTCTGATATACTAGGAGAATATATATAAGCTTTTCCATCTGTCTTTTCTGCTTTTATAGCTCCTTTTGCAACCAACCTATTGATCAGTGTATAAACTGTTTTGTCTTTCCAATCTGTTCGATTTGTTAGTACTTCTACTATGTTAGCGCTAGTACTATCCCCAACTTCCCATAATATTTTCATAACTTCTAATTCAGATTCTGAAATCTGTGGTATTGCTTTCATAATTGACCTCCTTAATTTAATATTACCATTGTAATACTAATTATAGATTACAACTGACATCTCTTTTTGTCAATACAATTTTCTTGTAAATTATAAAAAAATATGCCAACTTTATTAAACCAATTCACTTTTATAACATTTTCAAATGAGCCTTTTAAAACCTATAGGCGCTCAAAGATTTTTGTGGGTTCTATTAGCAAATTTTGTTTTTTTTCTGGCAATGGAACTTCTACCCCAGAAACAATAAGAAACAATTGATTAAAAAGAGCTTCAACCTCATATGCATTCTGATTCGTTGTAATAATAATTACCAAGTCTATATCAAAAAATCTGCTAATAAAAGCTGAAAAACCTGGAACATTACCACCGTGAAAAGCTACTTTTCCTAATTCATTATGATCTTGAATAAACCATCCTAAACCATATCCTATATCATTTTGTATAGGCATATAGGAATGAAAAATCATCTCATTAATTTCATTACTAATAAGTTCCTCTGTATTTAGAGATCTATCCCATAGATAAAGGTCCTCTACTGTTGAAATTAGATAACCTGCCCCATAAGCCCCTGATAAAACACCACGATCACTAATTGGTGATAATGTTAAATTACCTGTATAACCAATAGAATCAAACATTTTCTCACTGTTTTTATATGCAATACCTGTATTTGCCATATTTAATGGTTTAAATATTTTTTCATCAAAATAAATATCCAAAGACATTCCACTTACCATTTCAACAATATACCCAAGTAATAAATACCCAGAATTACTATAACTCCAATTTGTACCTGGTTCGAATTTTAATGGTGCTAATTCAAAAAGAGCCATAATGTTTTCTATGTCCATCTCTTCAGGCTTCAAAGAATAAAAACTTGGATAATCTGTGTAATTGATTATTCCAGAAGAATGCACCAATAAATGTTCTATCGTTATTTCATCTCCCCTTCCATACTCAGGAAAGTACATTGAAAGTGTATCATCTAACCCTATCTTACCTTCTTCATACAATTGCATTATTGCAAAAGCAGTAAATTGTTTAGTGATAGAGCCAATTGGATGTTTGGTAGTTGATGTATTGCTTATGTTCTTTTCAATGTTTGATTTTCCATACCCTTTGGATAAAATGATATTGTCATTCTGTGCAACTAAAACAGAACCATTAAAGTTTCTATTGCTCTCTAATGCTCGCAGATACTCATTTAAATTATGATATATTTCAAGTTCACTATCACTAAGGAATGTCTTATGTTCTTTAGTAAAAATTAACACAGTATCAGTACTAGGCTCCCACTCTACTTCATTTCCTAATACTTCACTTATGAATCTGACAGGTACATAAGTCCTTCTATTAATAATTTGTGCTGATGTATCAAAAGATATTTCTACATCATTCACTGTTGCTATACTTTCTCCAATATTAAACCGTATTTCTGTTGAACCTATGGTTAATACTACTGTGCTTGTATCTTCTAACCACTTTACCTCTCCACCTAATGCTTCTGCAACAAATCTTACTGGTGTTAAGACCCTTGAATCTGCATTAATAAAAGGTTTTTCATCAGGAAATAGAACTGTTTTGCCATCAATGCTAATATTTATCTCTGTGGTACCCTTATGAGCAAAGGTAGCTGAAAATGATGTAATGGTTAAAATTAATATCAAAAAAATAACAAGTTTCCGCTTCATATACTATCCCCTTATTTTCTTACTTTTTAATAAAAGTTCCTTCATCTATCTCTTTAAATGCCTGTTTTAATTCCTCTTTTGTATTCATCACTATGGGACCGCCCCATGCAATAGGTTCATTTAATGGTTTTGCTGATAAAACTAGTACTCTTGCCCCTTTTTCTCCTGCTTTTATATAAAGTTTTTCACTATCATAATTAAGTAGAACTGCACTTTTTTCATCTATAAAATTATTATCTTTATCAAAAGAACATTCCCCTTCTACAATATAAATAAAAACAGTATTATCTTTAGAGATATTTATAGACCATTCTTTATTACTATCAATATCAATGTGTAGAAATAGTGTTTTTACATAGTCTCCTTGAATGGCACCTTCTGTTTTCTTGTATTCTCCAGATATGATTCGAACAGTACTTCCCTCTTCTTCGAGAACTGGAATTTGATCAGCAGTAATGTCTCTATACTCAGGCTGGGTCATCTTATCCTTTTTAGGCAAATTTAACCATAACTGCACACCTAGCATTCTCTCACTTGGTTGTGGCATTTCTTGATGAATTATGCCACTTCCAGCAGTCATCCACTGGCAATCGCC
This sequence comes from Natranaerovirga pectinivora, assembly GCF_004342165.1. Taxonomy (NCBI): domain Bacteria; kingdom Bacillati; phylum Bacillota; class Clostridia; order Lachnospirales; family Natranaerovirgaceae; genus Natranaerovirga; species Natranaerovirga pectinivora. The sequence continues at coordinate 161,175 of NZ_SMAL01000003.1, forward strand.
ACTATAGATAACCCCTTCATTCCCTAAACTATCTCCATGCTCTATTTTTCCTTCGATTAGATATGTAACTGTTTCTATTCCTCGATGTGGATGCCAAGGAAACCCTTTGATATAATCTTGAAAATTATTAGAATCAAAACCATCAAGCATTAAAAAAGGATCAAAGTCCTTAACATCGTTATAACCAAAAACCCTAACCAATTTTACACCTGCACCATCTACTTGATTCTTTCCTGTTACTACCTTATTAATTGTACGTAAGTTTTCCATAAAAATCCTCCTTTATACAATCATCGAGTTCGAATTAAAATTTTGACCGCTTTCTAATTTTAAATCCCTTATCCTCTCCCCTTAATATATTCACATCTTCTAATACTAGAATTGTTTTTTCATCTTGATTATTATGTATTAATTGATTCAAATAATAATATTTATAATAATATTCTAGCATTTGTTCCTTTTGCCGTCAAACATCAATTCTTTATAACCCTTCCTCTACTATTACAGATTACTTACATAAAAAAACAAATAGGATCCCTACATATATTTAAAATACATGTAACGGATCCCATTAAAAAATGAAAAATTACTCTTTAACCAAAAAACTAAATAATGTTAGTACATCCATATAATTTTTTGTATTATATTTTATAGTCGTATCATTTATTTGTTCTGCACCTGGATAAAATCCTGCCCAATACGCAAGTGAAGGATTCTTAAAGCTAATTTCAACATCAAAAAACTCTGGCAATTTACCCATAAATCTATCCTTGGAAAATACCAATCCTCCAAAAGCATCTTTCACATTATTAAGTACTTTCTTTGGATTTTCATTAATTGTTGCCTTACCCATTCCTTCCTTTGTGGAAACAGTAATGATATTGTCATTAACTCTATTTACTTCTTCACACAACCCTTTATCACCAGATACAAAAACAGTTGGAATTCCTAAATATAAACCAGCATAATAAAAAATCAAAAATTCACTTGCAAGTTCACCATTAATTATAATGCTATTTAATTTACTTACATGTAATGTATGGGATAATGGAGAAGTACCTTTCGATGCAGCTGAGTGATACCCTATAAAAGCAATTGCATCAAATGAGTTATCGATACCTTCAATCATACTTAACGGGTGTCCACTCCATCCTCTTATTACATTTACATGTTCAGGGAATAGATTGATATCTAAATTTCTACCTGTATCATGGGCATCTTTTATAACCACTTCAGTAAATCCTTTTTCATAAGCACTTTCTATTACAGCACTAACTTCTTTTTCCATTTGTTTTATAAAAGGTGTGGCATCAGACTTTCCAAGAGTCGTTTCAGACCAACTTGTAACACCTGTTACCCCTTCTATATCTGCACTTATAAACAATTTCACTCAAATTCACCAACTTCTTCAATTTTGTATGGCGTCATTTGGTACACATAGTAATTTAGCCAATTGCTAAACAACAAATGGGCATGGGCTTTCCAAGTATTTCTTGGCCTCATTTCAACATCATCACCATCAAAGTAATTAAATGGTATCTCAATTTCTAATCCTTTGGAAACGTCTCTAAGATATTCATTTTTAAGGGTATGAGCATCATACTCTGAATGTCCTGTGATAAAAATATTTTTACCGTCATCCCCTATAACCATATGAACGCCCGCTTCTTCAGATTCAGCTATTATTTCTAACTTCTCATTCTTTATTATGTCTTCTCTTTTTACTGTCGTATGTCTCGAATGAGGTGCGAAAAATTCCTCATCAAATCCTCTAACAAGAGGGGTATGAGGATCTAATACTTGGTGATTAAAAACGCCAAACATTTTTTTATCTATTGAATGTTTTTTTATGCCATAATGATAGTATAACCCTGCTTGAGCACCCCAACAAATATGTAGTGTTGAAGTTACATTATGCTCTGACCATTTCATAATGGCTTTTAATTCATCCCAATAACTCACTTCTTCAAATTCTAAATGTTCAATTGGCGCCCCTGTTATAATCATACCATCAAATTTTTTATGACACACTTTATCAAAAGTAGTATAGAAACTAAATAAATGCTCTTGTGATGTATTTTTTGATGTATATGTTTTTGGACTCATAAAAGTAACTTCTGTTTGTAATGGAGAATTAGAGAGAACTCTTAATAACTGACATTCTGTTTCCTGCTTTAAAGGCATAAGGTTTAATATAAGGATTTGTAATTCACGAATATCTTGATGAATTGCTCTATTTTCATCCATTATAAAAATATTTTCATTCTGCAATATTTTTTTTGCAGGCAAGTTATTAGGTATTTTAATTGGCATTATTCTTCACCTTTTCTATCACAAGTTTTAATCTTAATTCATTATACAAGAAAAAATATTATAATTCAAGAAAAGTGTGCAAGGCACACTTTGTCTCAAAATACTTATTTTATTGCGCCACTGCAGCTTGTAATTTTTTTATACCCACTTCTAATCTACACAAAGATTCTTCTTTGCCAAGAATCTCCATTAAATCGAATGCGCCACCTGGTGATGTTGGCTTTCCTGATAAGGCTGTTCTAAGTGGCCAAAGAACTTGTCCATTTTTCATTCCTGATTCTTTTGCAAAATCCATAATTAAATCATGTAAGGAATCTTTTGTCCAATATTCTTGAGCCTTTAAAAGATTAATGGTGACATTTAACACTTGTAAGGATAACTCCGGTGTTGTTTTCATTTTTTTATGAATGTATAAATCAATTTCATAATCTGGTAACTCATCTAAGAAATCTAAAAGCTCAGGTATCTCAGTTAAAACTTCTACTCTCATTTTAACAAGATCACATATTTCTCTACAATTAAGATCTTTTTTAACTACTGATTTGACATATGGCAATGCGATTTTATAAAAGTCTTCACAATCCATTTTTTTGATGTATTCACCATTCATCCATCTTAATTTTTTCATATCAAAAACAGCAGGCGACTTATTGATTTTTTTATAATCAAATCTTTTCACAAGTTCTACTAATGAAAATAATTCTTCATTGCCTTCTGGGCTCCATCCTAATAATGCAACAAAATTTACAATGGTTTCTGTTAGGAATCCTTGTTCTAATAAGTCTTCATATGAAGAATGTCCACTTCTCTTACTTAATTTTTGATGTTCTTCATTGGTAATTAAAGGACAATGAACATATGTTGGCACTTCCCAACCAAAAGCTTCATACAATCTATTGTACTTTGGGGATGAAGACAAATACTCATTCCCTCTAACAATATGGGTTATGCCCATTAAATAGTCATCTACTACATTGGCAAAGTTATATGTTGGAAATCCATCTGATTTAATTAATACCATATCATCTAATTCGGAATTATCTACTTTAATCCTTCCATAAATTTCATCTTCAAAGGTGGTTGTTCCATCTGTAGGATTATCTTGTCTAATAACATATGGTATACCCTTTTTGATATTCTCTTGTACTTCTTCTGCTGTTAATTCAACACATTTTTTATCGTATCTAAAGGTTTCTTTTTTTACATCTTTTTCTTCTCTTAAGGCATCAAGACGCTCTTTTGTACAAAAACAGTAATAGGCTTCTTTTTTTTCTATTAATTTATTGGCATAGTCCGTATAGATTCCAGCTTTTTGCCTGTCACTTTGAATGTAAGGCCCTACACCACCATCTTTGTCTGGACCTTCGTCATGGACTAACCCAGTTCTTTTTAATGTGTTATAAATAATATCAATTGCGCCTTCTACATATCTTTCTTGATCTGTATCTTCAATTCTAAGAAGAAAATCCCCCGCTTCATGTTTGGCAATTAAGTAGGCATAAAGAGCCGTTCTTAGATTACCTACATGCATTTTTCCTGTTGGACTGGGTGCAAATCGAGTTCTAACTGTTTTGCTCATATAAACACTCCTATTTTACTATATTCTTCACATTATTATATACAATCTTCCTATTTTTTACAACCGTACTCTTCCAATTTTCTCATATTTGGTATTTTCCTTACTGATAGGAAGATATTTTTATGAAATAGAAGTGAATAAATCTACCAGTGCATTTTAACTAGAAACTTTCTTTTTTTAATTCATCTACTAAACGTAAATAAAAAAATAAATTTGTAGTAGCATTTTCTATATCAAAATTTGTAATCCCTTGATAAACATACAATTCTTTTAATAACATATCACAATTACAATATATGTATTCTGTATGTGTTTCTATTATAATATATATAAGTTCATTATTAGAGTTGCTTATCATTGATTGATAATACTTTTCACTTGAAATATCTTGAATAACTTCATAAGGTATAATATTTAATTCACTATATGATTTCTTTTTTATTTTGTTTTTTTCACAATTTAATGCATTCATTTTTGTATTCTCTACTATTCTTTTGTACTTTGTAGAATGGTTATCAATTTCTTTTAAGGAAAATTTCAACTCCAAATATTTTAGTATTTCAGAGATACCTTTTTTATTGCTTGAAATCTTATTTTTATACTTATTTAGCAAATATACTTCATACTCATTTTTTTTTCTTTCTTTCATTTTTCTATCCTTTCTATTAAACAGGGAGATCTGATTAACTAATTTACATTGTGCAAACTTGAAAGATTAATTCCAGATGTCCATCCATAAGATAAAAAATACATTCTTGAATTTCTAAAATTTAATCGTACTTGTTTAACTTCATATGGTATGACTACATTGCCTGCGTCTCCATAATATAATGTTGTCGCTGGAAAAGATCTATTAATAGACTGTTGAAAATAAGTTGTAGGAAATAAAATACTCGTATTAGTTATCGTAAGATTTCCCATTATCCCATTAACTGGTTCACTAGCTCTTATCACATAAACAACATTATATAAATTCTGAATATTGTTAGTATATCCATATAATGTAAATGTTATCGAACCAACTGCAACACTTTGATTAACAATATCTTCTGATTTTTCCGTTTTTATTAATGGGAATTTAACTTCAAATATACCTTCTTCTAATTCAGTTATTTCCATTCCTTCTTCATAAATCTGAACGATAGAACTATTATCATCAATTACATTTTCTGTATTTGTAGATGCATAAGAAGAAAAACTCAAACTAAGTATTAAAATTAAACTTAGGACAAAACTAAAAAAGCCTTTTTTCATAATAATCACTCCTCTAAATTATTATCTCCCTGTAATTTTAAACTATCATAAATAGATTGTCTTTTCAATAGGTTTTAAATATTATTATCACAAAATCACAAGTATAAGTTTCATAATTTTAATCCCCTAAATATTCAATAACTAATTGTGTATTATCTCTACATATTGTAAAACAATGTTTACCTTATAATGATCTTTCTACTCTTTTGTTATTTAGATAATCATTTTTGATTAATTTCAGCATTTGATTTTAATGCATTTCTTAAAAATATATAATAGCTGTGCATTTTTAATAAATACTTTAAATTGTTGAATGATTTTTTTATATTCTACATTAAAAATATGCTAATTCTAAGGTAAAACAAAGTGACTTCGTCACATCTAAAACCGATTACAACTTAGTGAAGTCAATTTGTTCTTGGGCATCAAGCTTTTTCTCACAAGTGAGAAAAATGCAGCCCTTCTAATCATAATTTTTTCATATACTAGGAAAGTAGTAATTTCCTAGTATATGAAAAAGTCCTTTTGAATATAGGATTTATTCAAAAGGACTGTATCTTTATTATAGATAATGCTTTCTTAATTCTTCCGGACTTTTTGGTGATAATAATCCATAAGGAATATCAAATACAGTTACAGCTCCAGTTTTGCCTTCTTTTGCTAATCTATAGATTGCTCTTGCATAGCAAACTAAAACACTTGCTGTGAATTCTGGATTACTTCCTAATTCTAAACTGAATTCAATTTTTTGTTTTGTATTTTCTCCAGTTTTTCCTGTTCTAATAACGAATCCACCATGAGGAATTCCTGAATGATTTGCTTTTAACTCTTCTTCTGTAATGAAGTTAACTTCTGTATCATAATCTGCGAAGTAGTTTGGCATAGTTTTGATTTCATTTTCAATCTTAGCCTTATCTGCACCATCCTCTGCAACCACATAGCACACTCTTAAATGCTTTTCTCTAGTTGTAAACTCTGGGTTTGATCCAGATCTTACTTTTTCTAATGCACTATCAATTGGTACTGTGTATTGTACACCGTTTTTAACGCCTTCAACTCTTCTGATGGCATCAGAGTGTCCTTGACTAACTCCTTTACCCCAGAATGTATATTCATTACCTTCCGGCAAAATAGACTCTGCTAATACTCTACTTAAAGAGAATAATCCTGGATCCCAACCTGTTGAAATAAGACTTAATGTACCAGCTTTAGAAGCTGCATCGTCAACACTTGCAAAGTATTCTGGGATTTTGGCATGTGTATCAAAACTATCAATGGTATTAAATACCGATGCTAATTCTGGTCCTTGCTCTGGTAAATCTGTCGCAGACCCACCACAAAGTAACATTACATCGATAACATCTTTATATTTTCTGATATCGGACATATGTTCAACTTTACAACTTGCATTAACTTCTTCTGGTTGTCTTCTTGTGAAAATAGCTACTAATTCCATATCATCATTTTGATTTATAGCCATTTCAACGCCTTTACCTAAATTACCGTAACCAACAATTCCAATTTTAATTTTGCTCATTTGTGTTCCTCCTCCATTTAAATATAACAAATTCATTTTACCATATTTTATCAAATTATGCAAAAATTAATTTATAAGTTTTCAAATCTTTCATTTGAAACTTCTGCTCATTAAACTTGCAAGAATATCCACACACAAGAATCCCTATATACCTCTTGTAATTCTTAAACTTTTAATACTCCATTCAAATTTTTTTCTTACTCTAAAATCTCAATTTATGCAATTCACCTTAAAACTGAACCTTATATTCTTTATGAATCACATTTATTATCCTCATTTCCAGATGGCGTTATACTAAGATGTTTTCTAATATTTATAATTAATATGTTCTTTACCTTTTAGGGTATATATAAATTGCTCTGCAACCCTACCTGAAAAACTGCCGTGTTGTAATTCCCATTGCAGGGCTAATCTTAATAATTTTTCATCGTCAATATCTATTTTTTCTTTCAAAGCCTTTGCTTTAACAATCTCTAAATACTGTTTTTGGTTTGTTGTCAAAAACATAATGGATAACCCGAATCTCTCAGATAAAGATAGTTTTTCTTCCATAGTATCATTCGTATGAACCTCATCTTCACCCATTACTCTGTCTTTCCAACTTTCTGTTATAAGATGTCTTCTATTTGAAGTGGCATATATAAGAATGTTATTGGATTTTTTTTCTAAACTTCCTTCGATTATTGCTTTTAAATATTTGTATTCAATTTCAAAATCTTCAAAAGATAAATCATCAAAAAACAATATCCATTTATATGGTCTTTCTCTAATTGTACGTATAATATTTGGAAGTTCTTTAAACTGATATTTATAAACTTCTATCATTCTTAGACCTTTATCATGGTATTCATTAAGGACTGCTTTAATCATTGAAGATTTTCCTGTTCCACTATCTCCATATAATAATACATTATTCCCTTTGTTGCCTTCTAGAAAAGATTCAGTGTTTTTCATTACCTTCTTTTTCTGAGGATCCACACCAATTAGATCAATAAATTTATGTTCTTCTATTGCTTCAATTGGACTAATGCCCTCTTCACTCCATCTAAATCCTTTGTACCAAGCAAATTGACCTACACCAACATTATAATAAAATTCAATTATTGACTGTACCACTGACTTAGTTGTACCGTTTTTCAATTCTTCATATACTTTATTGAAATAATCTTCTTCTTTTATCTCTGCATTATAATTATAATGAAACAAACTACTTAATAAGTTTGTATTTAATTTTTTATCTATCCCAACATAATCTATCTTCAGCAATTCCTTTATGGTATTTATATCATTTTGAACCATCTCCAAAATAGGTTCCTTTTCTTTTCTCTCCGTCTTTTCATACATTAGGGAGAAGACATTTTCTTCATTTAATAAGCACCAAGCTATATATTTATACAATAGATTACCATTCCATTTATTCTTATTACCTTCTTCAATTAGCCCCCTGCAGAGTTCAAAATAAGTTATTTTAATACTTTCATAATCTAATTCGTCATTTCTTAAGGTTATAAGTTTCTTTATTATAGGGTCTTGTTCAAATTTATTATAGATTATTAGATGTAACTCTTTGTTTTTTTCCATAATTTTACCTCCTATTATTTGTATTTTTTTACCTTTATACAACCATTATAAGTTATAAGGTTTTTGTTTACAACAAACAGACTATATATGGAGCTGATTAAAATTGAAAAAAAGAATGAATCTATTGTTATTTAGTGGGGATTATGATAAAGCACTGGCTGCCCTTATCTTAGCCAATAGTGCTAAAGATTTGAACTTAGATGTAACCATTTTTTGCGCTTTTTGGGGATTATGTCTAATTAGAAAACCTGATTCAATAAAGGTTGAAGAAAAGTCTTTATACGAAAAAATGTTTGGCATAATGACACCAAAAGGTCCTGATGAGTTGCCACTGTCTAAAATGAACTTTGCAGGCATTGGTAAAAAAATGCTAACAGAAATGATGGAGGAGGATGATGCACCCCCTTTAAGTGCTTTCTTAAAAGGTGCCCGAAAAAAAGATGTAAAATTCTATGCTTGTAAATTATCTGTAGAAGTTATGGGATTAACACAAGATGAATTAATAGAAGAAGCAATTATAGCTGACTCCACCACTTATTTAAAAGATGCCTTAGACTCAGATATCCAGTTGTTCATTTGAAAGTATGATTTTCAAACTTGCTTGCAAGGATTTGAAAATCATACTTTCAATGAAGCTTATGCCACTGATAAAGCAAGAGGCATAAGCTTCATTAAGTTAATAAATCTTTAAACTAAGTTAAACGACCCATTAATTCTTCTATTTTTATAGGTTTGCTATAATAGTATCCTTGAACTTCATTACAATTATTTTTCTTTAAAAACTCAATTTGTTCTTTCGTTTCTACACCTTCTGCTATAACTTTATACCCTAAGTTATGAGACATATCAATAATTGTTTTTATAATGATCCCACTTTCCGGTGTCGTATCCAATGCATTAATAAATGATCGATCTATTTTAATTTTATGAATGGGAAGTTTTAATAAGTAACTTAGAGAAGAATAACCTGTTCCAAAGTCATCTACTGAAACTTTAATACCTCTCTGTCGTATTTTCTCAAGTCTATTAATATTATCTTCCATATTATCCATCATAGCACTTTCTGTAATTTCTAGTTCAATATTTGTTGGGTTAATTTTTTCTTCTAGTATTAACTGGTCAATAAATGTAAGCAAACTTTTTTTTCTTAACTGATGTGTACTTAAATTAATGGCAATAACCAAATCCTTTAGTACATTTTTATGTTTTTGAAATGTATTAGAGACATCTTGAAAAATCCATTCACCAATTTTTATAATATCTCCTGTGTTTTCAGCTAACGGAATAAATTCTCCAGGTGATACACGACCAAAAACAGGATGATTCCATCTAATTAATGCCTCTGCAGAAACGATTTTTTCCGTTGTTAAATCTATTTGAGGCTGGTACTCAAGAAATAATTCTTTTTTTTCCACACAGTATCTTAAATCATTTTCTAATTGTATTCTTCTAGAAAGTTTATCATTGAGTTCTTTAGTAAAAAAGCAACTTCCATTCCTTCCAAGCTTTTTTCCTTCTAACATAGCTTTTTCTGCATTATTTACTACATCCCTAGGCATTTGATTTGTTTTAGGGTATATATTAATGCCTATACCACAACTGATAATTATTTCATTTCCATTAATAATGTAGGGTCTAGTAAATACTTCTTTAATTTTATTCACCAAAATTTCTACACAATTATTTTTTTCTTGAACAACTAACAAGCCAAAAGTATCTTCATTAAAATGAGAAATTAGAACCCTTTGATCTAAGTTCTTCTTTAATCTATAGGCAACTTCTTTTAATAATTCATCCCCCATACTGTAACCATAGGTATCGTTTACATACTTGAGTTTATCAATATCAAGAGTGATTATAATAATCTCTTTTGATGTTTCTCCTGAATTAACTGCTTGGATTGTTTCATTAACTTTTTGAATAAATATAAATCTGTTCGGTAAATTGGTTAAAATATTGTGTGAAGATAAATATTGAACCCTTTCTTCAATCTTTTTTTGTTCTGTTAATTCAGTTAATATCCCTACATAATTATGAATAATATCTTCCTTACCTTTTATTTCTAGTATGACAAGGGAAACTGCTATTAATTCACCGTTTTTCTTTTTATCCCATAACTCTCCTTGCCAGAAACCTTCTTTTTTTATATGTTCCCACATTTTTTTATAAAAGTGTACATCTTGCATTCCTGATTTGAGTAAAGTAGACTTGTTTCCTATAACTTCATCTTTTGTATATCCTGTAATGTTAAGATAGGCATCGTTAACATATAATATTTCTGTATAGTCTCTATCCGTTACAATAATCCCTTCTGTTGCATTTTCTAAAACACTAGAAACTAAAGCCAGTCTTTCTTCAATCTTTTTGCTGGTTGTAATATCAGTAACAGTTGTAATTCTATATCTCTTCCCATTTTTTTGTATCACTCGTTTTGATTTAATAAAAGTATCTACATAAGTGCCATCTTTTTTGATACATCTAAGCTCTGATTCTTTAATGTCATATCCATTAATAAATTTTCTGTGGTCCATCAAAAGTCTTTCTTTTTCAGTTGAAGGTGCTACAATTGTAAAAGACTTCCCTATGATTTCTTCTCTAGTATAACCATATATATTAAGATAGTGATCATTTACAAGTTCATACATGCCTATTTCATTTGTCACACATATTCCTACATTAGAAATATCAAAAATCACTTCTATAATTTCTTCTAAATTATCAAATCCCAATTCCTTTATAAGTTCTTTTTTAACATTATTTTTATCTATACCTAAAGACATCTTACCACTCTTTCCTTAAAGGCAACAATTTTACATTTCTTTCATGTATATTATCCCCCTGTAAAGAATTATTGTCAAATGAACAATTTATGTCTTATCTTAATATTATATCTGTGTAACAAAGATTTACTTTTGACAGCTTTATTATGCCATGGTATTTTAAATATACATAACTAAATTTAAGAGGTGAAAAATGAACCAAAAAATTATTGCACTTACTTATTCAGCTATTACTGTTTCTATACTATTTGTTGGCGGTTTTGTCCTCTATTCTTTGAGTAGTGCATTAGCCATTCCTGGGAATCGATTTGTTTTACTTGCGCCCTTTTTATCTTTTGTTTTTTATTTTCCTTTAGCAAAAATTAGGAAATTTGGATTGCTTACTAAGATTAATGTTGTCTTCGCTTTAGTATTGTCTTATATAAGTATTTTTATGGGATTAGCAATAATCTCATCTGGTTTGTTAACTGATTTAACTGGATTTGTCCTCTTTAAAAAACTAAATAAAGAATATACAATTGTGATAACATCCTCTATTTATCCTGTGTATGCAACTTTGACTTCTTTTTATGTTACAACCTATTTAACAGCTGGATCAAATATGTTTGGCTATATATCTTATAAAGTATTAATAATTCTTTTATTTATTATATACTTCCTTGGATTATTAGGAAGTTTAGCTGCTTACAAATTAAAAAGCAGAGTTTTTTCTTCTCAAAACAAGTAATAATTACTGATTAATTGTTAACACTAACTATTATCACTAACTTATATAAAGGAGTTAATAATGTCTAAAAAGGTAATTATTCTACTTGTTATTAGTGGTCTATTCACACTAGCTATGGGATTATCTAATGTTTTTGTGAATATTTTTTTATGGAAAAAAACCAATGATTTTGTACTTGTAGCTATCTATAATTTAATGCATTATATTTTTGCCCCTGTATCTTTCATCTTAGCCGGATGGTTATCAAAAAGAAAAAATGGTACTTGGCCTTTAAGAATTGGTATTTCTTTATTTATTCTGTTTTTTATACTCATTTTACTTTTTAAACATGATGTTCCAAACTATGCCTCTTTATTTGGAATTTTATTTGGTCTTGCTGCTGGTTTTTATTGGCTAGCATTCCATACCCTTAGTTTTGATTTTACTTCCCCCTCAAACAGGGATACCTTTAATGGTTTAAATGGTGCTATAGCTGGTATATCAAGTGCAATTGCTCCTTTTTCTGCTGCCTTTATTATCGATAGAAGTGAAGAATTTATAGGCTATTCTATTATTTTTGGTATCTCATTAACTCTTTTTTGTCTCCTTATAATTATAAGTTTCTTTTTTACCACTGAACACTATGGAGATACTCTGGATTTCAAAAAAATCTTAAGTAATGACAATAAAGATTGGACCCATATTAGAAAATCTATTACTTTATGGGGATTAAGAGATGTGGTTATTTTATTTTTAATTAGTATTCTAATTTTTAAAACAACAAATAGTATTTTATCCCTTGGAAAATTATCTCTCTTTGCTCATATTCTATCTTCACTAGCATTTGTAGCAGAACAAAAATTAATCAAACCTAAGAGAAGATGGTTTTCATTTCATACAGGTGCATTGTTTTTATTATTCTCCGTATTAGGCTTGGTTTTTGATATTAATATGACATTTATCATTGTTTTTATTGTTATTGATGCAATATCAATGCCCTTTTTTACAGTTCCAGTGGTTTCAGCAACTTTTAATATTATAGATCAATCCAAAGAAAGAAGCTATAGAACAGAATATATAATAAGAAGAGAAATAAACCTATGCTTGGGGCGAGTTTTAAGTGCTACAACACTTATTCTTTTATTAACTTTTATATCGAATGATCGTGTTCTTAATTATTTTTTATTATTTATTGGTAGCGCTCCTGTTTTGGCTTTAATCTTTCTAAGAAAATTAACTATATGGGACCGTACTGCAAAAGCACAAAAATAAACCTTCTATTTTTATATAGAAGGTTTATTTTTTGGCAATTATTTGTTTTGTTTTTTAAGATACCCGCTCTTATTTACTTACATTTAAAACTGTTGGAGGTCATAAATTTGCAAATTCATTTTAATATATATATAACTATCCCTTTTCATTATATATATATCACATTTTTCACACTACTATACTATAAGCTAGATTCTAGAAATATGTATTGAATTACCGCTCCCCTATTACTAGATTCTCTTATTTATTGGCCGACCTAATCTTACTATATCATATTTTACCATTTTGAAAAGTGCTTTGTCATCAAAGTGTATTTTTATGTTCTCAAAATGTATTTTTATGTTTTTTTATTACAACAGATACGTGTTTTATTTCCAAAGCATTTATTTTTATTCGTATCGATATATAATTCAATATATACAGACGAAAGTTGGTAAACTATGACAAACCGATTAATAAATCTAATCACTTATAACATCTATAAACAAAATATTATTAATCATGTTGATTTAAGAAAAATGCAATATGGTATGCAAGTGGTATTAAATGAATTTATAAAAATTGCAACATTGTTGTTCCTTTTCCATATGATTAACCAAATCCCCTTATTTTTATTTTCTTTCGCTGTTTTAGTTAGCATACGATTGTATTCCGGAGGATTACATAATAAAACTACTTTAGGGTGTTTTATAACAAGCCTTGGTTTTTTCCTAATTACGGTGCTAGTTCCCCAATATTTTAATAATATATCTGTTTTTACAAGTTGTCTTTTAACCCTTATGAGTATCATTATTATTTACATATACTCACCAGTAACATCTGATTATCGTCCAATTAAATATAATCAAAGAATTATTCGAGCAAAATATACTTCTGTTATCATAACCTTACTTTGGGTTGGAATATTATATTTAATTGTAAAAAATAATACTTTTTTTACTTCAGGTCTTCTAACCTTGTCAATTCATTCATTACAACTAATCCTTGGAAGGAGGATAAACCATGTACGAGTATAAGAAAAAATTGTTCACTAAAAAACTATTGATTGGTATTGCTGGTTTTTTTATTATATTAGCTAATGCTTTATCCAACTTACCTTGTATGTTTTTATACGGTGAAACCAAATGTCCAAAAAGCCTTTTAAAATAAAAGTCTAAAAATTATATCTTCATTATCTAAGGAAAGTTCAATTTTACCATTGTAGTAATTTACTATTTTTTTCACGTTATATAAGCCATATCCACGATTTTTTCCTTCCTTAGTAGAAAAACCTCTATCAAATATTTTATCTAACTCTATTGGTTTATTTGCGTTTCTTGTATTTTTTACTTCAATTATACTTTTATCTTCATAAGTACCTAATGTTAAAGCAATATTTTTATGATCTATATTCCCTATATTTTCTATCTCTTCCATAGCATTATCTAATAAGTTCCCTAATATTTCTACAACTTCATACTTTTCTAATGGATACTTGGGTATATAATCATTTATTTTGAAATCAAAATTAATACCTTTCTCTTTAATAACATTCTTTTTGTTGTATATGATTGCTGTTAATATGCTATCATTAATATTTAATAAATAGTCCATAGGCCTATCCCTTTTAATTAGTTTATCAAGGTATTCTTTCATTTCTTTATTTGTATCTAAAGCCACCTCTTCAGCAAACTCGTATATTACATTAAGATGATTCTTAAAATCATGCTGTCTTTGTCTTACTTCATCAACTAGGCCTTCCAAATAAGGCAAATAGGTTTCATGTGTACTAATTACCTTTTTTTGTTGTATAATCTTTACTCGTTGAAACATAAAGTAAAAATTTATAATGCCCCATAATATAATAATAACTATAATTAGTGGGAAGTATGTAATCATAAACCCTCTATCCACTCTCCATATTGCCATAGATATTAACGCACATAAGAAAATATTCAAAAGTATACTTAATGTCAATTGGGTATATTTTATATATAGCCTTTGTATGCTTTTTAACAAATTTTTCTTATCTATAAAATACATTGTAATCAATAGTCCTAAATTAACAGTTAACCCTCTTGAAAAATCATTCTCTACTGTAAAAAATGAATATATATATGTATAAAATACTTGTAGGATAATTACCATTGCATGGGCTAAGAAAAACTCAAAAAATAGGTTTTTAATATTCACTCGATACACATAAATAAAGAAAAGAAATATGACAAAAAAATTCATTGAAATTGTTATCCATACCTCTGGATTTATAACCAAAAGGGTGACATTTAATAGTACAAAAGTAATGGGAAAAAGTAATTTCTTTATAAAAGCAGCATGCCTTACACTATCATTAAGTGCACTCCAGGCTAATAAGATTGATGATGCTTCTAAAAAAGTAAATAAGGTTGGATAATACCATCCCTTCATATTTATTTCTTCCTTTCACATTAATATTCTTTATTAGACATAATTCAATTATATTTCTTTTTCTCAGATTCAAGTTGTTCTAAGAAAGCATCCTTAAAATTATTGCTTATAAAAGCAGGTTGGTTATAGGAAACAAAATATACTAACCAAGAATTTCTATCGACTTTTTCCACCTCAATGACTTTCTTTATATTAATAATATAAGATTTATGCGTTTTCATAAAATAACTTTTGCTAATCTCTTGTAAAATATCTTTCATGGTCATATTAGGAACAATGTGTAACCCATTTACTGTATGTATAATACAATTCCTTTTTTGTGATTCTATAAAAAGTATGTCATCAACTTTTACTTTTATAATGCAATTTTTAAGTTTAAAGTATATATTATCCTCTTCTTTTGATGGCTCATCTACTTTAATCCCTTTTAGCAATCTATTAGCAATTTCAATAACTTCTTTTGATTCATAAGGTTTTTCTATAAAATCATAACAATGATACTGCTTAAATGATTGTAATTGATATGCAATATGCGTTGTTATAATAACCATAAAAGTTAATTCATACTTAGGAATTGATCTTATTATTTCTGCAATTTTCAAACCTGATATATCAGGCAATTGTATATCTAAAAAAAATAAATCTATATTATGGCTATTGAATATTTTCACAGCTTCTTTACCAGTAGCTGCTTCAAAAATATTTGCTTCATATTTGGCTTGTCTTAGTATTCTTACAAGCTTTCGTCTTTGTTGTTCTTGATCTTCAACAACCAATATATTAATCATGTTCTCCCCCAAAAAAACTTAATTATTTATTGTTATAATTTTATCATTGGTTTTCATAAACTTCAATATTTTTTCCTTAATATCAATTTTTTCTTACTTTAATTCAATGCCTTTTTCAGTAATTTTAATTTTTTCATTTTTTAATAAGCGTCCAACTGCTCTTTTATATGCTTTTTTACTTATATTTAATTGTAACTTTATTTCCTCAGGAGGGCTATTGTCACTCAGATTCAATTGTCCCCCATTGGCTTCTAATTTTTTAATAATCATGTCTGCATCATCATCCATTTGCAAATATGCTTTCTCTCGCAAACTAATATTTAATTTTCCATCTTCACGGACTTCTGTTACACGACCTTCAACTTCATCTCCAACTTTTAGATTTATAAGTTCATTTTTTTGAATAAGCCCTTGATATTTTAAATCAATTGCGACAAAAGCCCCAAAGCTTTCTTTAATATCATATATGTTTCCTTTAATAGCATCATCCTTATCATATGGTGATTGACTCTCTAAATACTTATACAAATCCATAGTTGCACATAGCCTATCACTTTTATCAATATATAATGCTACAGGATATTCTTTACCTTCTTTTACCTTTACTGTTTGTTCTTTAAATGGAAGCAATAGATCTTTTTCTAAGCCCCAATCTAAAAATGCACCAATAGGTGTTACTTCAACAACCTTTAGAACCTTTATTTCCTTCAGAAATATTTTAGGCTCATTTGTTGTAGCGATTATTCTATCTTTTGAATCCTTGTATATGAAGACTTCAATCTCGTCCCCTTCTGCAATATCACTTGGCACTTGTTTTTTAGGCAGCAATACTTCTTGTGAGTTTTTATCATCTGTTAAATAAACCCCTATTTCTGATTTTCTGTTGATTATTAATTTTTGTTTAAGTCCTAACGCTATCATTTTTTATCACCTCTAAATTATTATGGTAGTTAAAAACTATATTTATTCGATTATATAAATCAATATTATGACAAAAAATATCTTTATCTTTCTTATACTTTTTATTTAACCTTCAAATTATAAGTCTTATGTTCCATTTTATTACATTTTCACCCAAAAATCTACTACCATCCTCTAATTTATGGAATCAAACTAATTATCACCATAGCAATTGAATTTAGGTAATGCTATAATACACTTATACACACTTCCTTATTCATAATTCACAATAATAAAACTCTTAAACTAAATAGGTGATTGCTATGTTAAAATTAACTACCCTTCTGGCATTTGATACTATTGTAATTCAATGTCATGATAACCCTGATGTTGATTCAATTGCATCTGGATTTGCATTATATACTTATTTTAAAAGTCATAATAAATTAGTACGCTTAATCTATAGTGGCCGTTTCATTATATCAAAGCCTAATTTAATAGATATGATTGAAGCATTGAATATTCCCATTGAATACGTTAAAGAACTACAAATAGATGGCTTATTACTAACTATAGATTGTCAATACGGTGCAGGCAATGTGAAAAAATTAATCGCTAATAACGTAGCCATTATTGACCACCATCAAGTAGAGATTGCTAATATACCTTTATCCGAAATCAGACCCTATTTAGGGAGTTGCTCTACTTTGGTATGGGATCTTTTAAGAGATGAAGGCTTCGATATAAACCTTCATCAAAATGTATCTACTGCCTTATATTATGGTTTATTTTGTGATACCAATAATTTTGCTGAGATATCCCACCCCTTAGATAAAGATATGAGGGATAATATCTACTACGACTATAATTTAATTCGCAAACTTAAAAACTCTAACCTTACACTTAACGACTTAGAAATTGCCGGTATCGCCCTTATAAAATGTTTTCACGACCCAACCTATAATTTTGCTATATTTAAAGCCCATCCTTGTGACCCTAATATTTTAGGCTTTATTAGTGACCTTGCCTTACAAGTGAATACTATTGATTTATGTATTGTTTATAATTTGTCTGCAAATGGTTATAAATTTTCTGTTCGTAGTTGTGTTAAAGAAATTATGGCAAGTGATATGGCCTCTTATTTATGTGAAAATATTGGTTCGGGAGGTGGTCACTTGGAAAAAGCTGGAGGCTTTATAAACATTAGTAGCTATACTGATAAATATCCTAGTGTTAATATTGATTCTTTCTTCTTAAATAGAATTAAATCCTATTATGACAGCTATGAAATTCTTTTTAGTGATAGTATAAATATGGATTATAAGGAAATGACGCTTTATAAAAAGCATAATATCTCTATTGGTTATGTTAAATCCTCAATGATTTATATCGAAGGCACACCACTATTAATTAGAACCATCGAAGGTGACATTGATATTTATTCTTCTGAGTATATTTATTTAATGATCGATCTGAATGGAGATGTATCTCCCATTACTAAAAATGAGTTTGAGAATAAATATCTGCCTACTGATGAGCCCTTTACTTTAGATATTGACTATTTTCCCTCAGTTAAAATTATTGAAAGTAATGAAATTATTAACTTAAAATCCTATGCAAAGTCTTGTATTCCAAGAAATGAATCTTATGCTTATATAAAGAAATTAAACAAAAATATAAAACTCTTTACCAAACGAGATAGTTATAAATATATGTCTGGTAGCAAAGAAGATTATATTGCCATTGATAAAGATAATCCTTCACAAGTATATATCATAACTAAAGAAGGGCTACAATTAAATTACACAAAAGTATAATAATAAAAAACAATAATTGCATTGCGGTTATTGTTTTTTTATTTTAAGTAATTGATATTTATATGTATTTTTATAGAATAAATCCCTCCTGAGATGATAATAATCTAGATAAATTTCAATACTAATGGATAATGAAATAGAAAGGATGCTAAAATGAATACAAATTTCAAAAGACTTCCTAAACATATTGGTATCATTCCTGATGGTAATCGAAGATGGGCAAGTGATCAAAACAAAGGAAAGCATGAAGGTTACCAATTTGGTATTGACCCAGGCTTTAATCTATATGAACTTTGTCTTGAATTAGGGATTAACGAATTGACTTTTTATGGCTTTACTCAAGACAATACAAAACGTCCAAAAATTCAAACTGAAGCATTTCAAAAAGCCTGTGTTGATGCCGTTATAAAATTAGCCAATAGAGATGCTAACCTTTTGGTTATTGGTAATACTGATTCTACCGTTTTCCCAAAAGACTTATTACCCTTTGCTAACAAACGTGTTTCTTTTGGAAAAGGTCTTATAAATATTAATTTTCTTGTAAATTATGGATGGCACTGGGACCTTGAATATTCAAAAACAAAAGAAAGGAATGAAGAAGGAAATTTATACAATACTATTGCATCCTCAGATATATCTAGAATAGATTTAATAATAAGATGGGGTGGAAGAAGAAGATTAAGCGGCTTTTTACCAGTACAATCTGTTTACTCAGACTTTTATATACTCGATGACTATTGGCCTGATTTTAAATCAGATCACTTATACAAAGCATTAGATTGGTACCAAACTCAAGACGTTACCTTAGGTGGATAGATAGAAAGCCTACAAAAATTGTGGGCTTTCTATTGCATATTATAGCCTTTTATTTTTTAAACAATCCATAACCTCCATAGACAGGTTTTACTTCATTCACAGTTATAACCACATCTGGTTGAAGATTTCTAATTAATTGTATTGCTTTTTCAGTTCTTTTTCTTTTTATATGCATTATTAAAACATGTCTTTTATAATGCATTCCTTCACCTAGTACAACAGTAACTGCAAATCCATTGTCTCTAAGTTCTTTTGTAAGTTTTATACCATCTTCTTCCTTCACAATGGTTTCTAAACGAACCGTTCCAAATCCTAATTTTTGCTCGAAAATAGTACCAACATAATTACCCACTGCAAAACCAAGGGAATAAATAAGAACTTTAAATGGATCAGAAGTAACATCTGCTAAAACTGTAGAAATTAAAATAATCCATATAATAACCTCAAAAAACCCTATAATTGCACCTTTTAGTTTTTCGCCTTTTGTAATCAATACAATTCTTGTTGTTGCCAATGTAACTTCAAAGACTTTAACAACAAAAATGAGAAGATAAATTAAAATGTTTACTAGCATAAAAACACTTCCTTCATAGAAATGACCTAAGGTAGTCAATTATTCTAAATCTTGTAACCAATAGATATTTTTATTCTATCATAATTATAACCATTAACCAAGTTTTAATAAGCAATTGGTTCACAACAATATTATATTTGATGAAATTGCAATGACAAAACTATTTTTTTCAGATATAATAGAATAGATTTGTTTTTTTTGGTAATTATTACTAAGTAATTGTTACTTTATTATCTATAATTTTTAGCTGACTAATTTATAGTATTGTTTAATTTTTATTGTTAATAATTATAATATAAAGATACAGGAGTGAGTATAAATGAAAAGTATTGGATTGTGTATAGGGGCATCCACTGTGAGTTTTGTTTTAACAAAAAAAGACAATAATGACATACATATATTAGAGTCAAAGTCTATCCCTCATGAAGGTCATCCACTAAAGATTCTAAAACATATTTTTGATGATTATGATTTAAAAAACATTGATAGAGTTGCCGTGACAGGTCGTAAATTCAAAAACTTAGTTACTGCTTCTACCTTATCAGAACCAGAGGCTGTTGAGTATGCCTTTAGATTCCAAAAAAAATCTTATGATAATGTTAATCTTATCTTAAGTGCTGGTGGAGAAACCTTTATGGTATATGAGCTAGACAGAGATGGTCGCATCATTGATGTCCTTACCGGTAATAAATGTGCATCAGGAACTGGAGAGTTTTTCTTACAGCAAATTAAAAGAATGGGCCTTTCAATAGATGAAGCAATGAGTAGCCCTTCTAATGACAGTTATAAAGTAGCTGGTAGATGTTCTGTTTTTTGCAAAAGCGATTGTACCCATGCACTTAACAAAGGTACGCCTAAAGAAAATGTTATTGGTGGCCTTTGCGATATGATGGGAAAAAAATTATATGAACTCTTAAAAAATCACGACACTAAAAGAGCTTTAATCATTGGGGGTACTTCTAGAAATAGTAAAATGGTTAGCTTTTTAACTAATAAAATGGACCAATTGTATGTTCCAAATTATTCATACTGTTATGAGGCCCTTGGGACCGCTTTATGGGCTTTAGAAAATGAAACAAAACCAGTAGATGGCTTAGATACATTTTTAAACAACAAACATTCCTCCTTTTCTTTCCTAGAGGATTTAAAAAACTATGAATCCTATGTTGAGTTTAAAAGTACAGCAAACTCTGAGGCTAAAGAAAATGATGTTTGTATTTTAGGTTTAGATGTAGGCTCTACCACTACTAAAGCAGTAATCATTAGACAGTCTGACCAAGCAATACTTGCCAGCTGTTACTTACGTACAAATGGCGATCCAATAGAAGCTTCTAAAAACTGCTATAAAGATTTACAATCACAATTAAATAATCCTGTCAGTATTATTGGTTTAGGGGTTACAGGTTCAGGACGTCAGATTGCTGGATTGCATGCTTTAACACCATCTGTTATGAATGAAATTATTGCCCATGCAACAGCTGCTATTTATTTTGATCCAGAAGTAGATACCATCTTTGAAATTGGTGGTCAAGATGCTAAATACACTTATATTACAAATGGTGTGCCATCTGATTATGCAATGAATGAAGCTTGTTCAGCAGGAACAGGTTCTTTCTTAGAAGAAGCTGCAAAAGAATCTTTAGATATTGAAATGACTGCTATTGAAAAATATGCTTTAAACAGTAAAAAACCACCTAATTTTAGTGACCAATGCTCTGCTTTTATAAGTAGTGATATAAAAAGTGCTATACAAGAAGGCATCAGTGTAGAAGATATTACTGCAGGATTGGTGTATTCCATTTGTATGAATTACTCCAATCGTGTAAAAGGTAGTCGACCAGTTGGCAAAAAAATATTTATGCAAGGTGGGGTTTGCTATAATAAAGCTGTTCCAATTGCTATGGCTGCTATGACAGGAAAACACATTATTGTACCGCCAAATCCTGGATTAATGGGGGCTTTTGGCGCTGCTTTAGAAGTTAAAAATAAAATTGATTTAGGATTGATTAGTCCTATGTCTTTTGACTTAGATGACTTGTCTTCTAGAGATGTTTCTTATAAAGAACCTTTTGTTTGTGCTGGCGGTAAAGAAAAATGTGATCGCAAATGTAATATTAATAGAATTATCATACAAGGTAGAGTGTACCCTTTCGGTGGCGCTTGTAATTTATATGAACGTACTTTTGTAGAAGAAAAGAAAAAAGATTATGAAATCACTAATTATGTTGCTCATAGAGAACATCTTGTTTTTGAAAAATACAGTGTTTCTTATGGTGAACGTATTGATGAGGTTCAAAACAAAAAAATTGGTATGTTAAACTCTTTATTAACCAATAGTCTGTACCCCATGTATTATAATTTCTTCTATTCTTTAGGATATGATATTGTACTTCCTAAAAATGTTGATGAAGATGGTTTTGAACAAAAAAGTTCTGCTTTTTGTTACCCTGTAGAATTATCACATGGTCTCTTTGGCTCATTGTTAAAAGAGAAAGATGTTGACAAGATATTTTTACCACATGTTAAATCCTTTCCTGTAAAAAACAGTGATGATGTAACTGTGACTTGCCCTTTTGTTCAAGGTGAACCTTATTATTTACAATCTGCCTTTAAAGACTCTATTGATAAAGAAATAATAAGTCCTGTTTTAGACTTTAATAGTGCTTATTCCACTCAAAAAGAAATTTTTATAAAAATTGGTGTAAATCTAGGTCATAAAAAAAATGTGGTGGAAAAAGCTTTTGATATAGCAATAAACGCTCAATTATCATTTCATAATGAGTGTCAAGAAACTGGTAAGGCTTTTCTTGAAGACTTAGAAAGAAATCCAGATGAAACGGCTATTGTATTATTTGGAAGGCCATATAATGCCTTTACAAAAATTGCAAATATGGGCATCCCTCATAAATTTGCTTCTAGAAATTATAGAATCATTCCACATGATTTCTTACCATCTGCCCAAGAGTACAGCTTGGAAAATATGTACTGGGCTATGGGTCAATTAATAATGAAAGCTTCTCGTTTTGTTGAGAAACATCCACAATTATTTGGATCATTTATTACAAACTTTAGCTGTGGACCTGATTCATTTGTTATTGGTTATTTTAGAAATATTATGGGTAAAAAACCATCCTTAACCCTTGAATTAGATAGTCATACTGCTGATGCAGGGATTGATACAAGGATTGAAGCCTTCTTAGATATTATTAAAAGCTATAAGTTATTACAAAAACAACCTCTTATGATGGCTATGGAAGACTATTCTCCAGCTAGAACAATTGTAGAAAATGATAATTTATTTATCATTGACTCCAATAACAACAAATACCCATTAAACCATCCAAAGGTTCATGTACTGATTCCTTCAATGGGTGATATTGGCTCTAAACTACTAGCTGCTACTTTCCGTCACGTAGGCATAAAAGCAACTGCTGTTACAACACCAACTGATGAGGAAATGAAAACTGGTAGGGCACATTCATCTTGTAAAGAATGTATTCCCCTAATGCTTACTATTGGTAGTCTAATAAATTATCTAGATACAAGAGAAAAGGAAGATGAGTTATTAGTATATTTTATGCCAGATACTTCAGGTCCATGTAGATTTGGGCAATATAATATACTTATGAAACAAGTCATAGAAAAAAGAAAAATAAAAGACGTTGCACTGTTCTCACTGACCTCTGAAAACAGCTATGCAGGTTTAGGTACAAAATTTGTATTAAGAGCTTGGCAATCTGTTATTATTTCAGATATCCTTGATGATATATATAGTGCCATACTTGTACTATCAAAGGATCCAATTGATGGCTTATACAAGTATCATAAAGTATGTGAAAACATCCTGTTAAGTGTTGAAAAAAATTCTTGGAAAGACTTAAAAGCCGTTCTTGAAAAAACTGCTAAAGAATTGGAATCAATACCAAGAAAGCAAGAGATAGGATCTTCAATAAAAGTTGGTTTAGTAGGTGAAATCTATGTACGCAGAGACCACTTCTCTAGACAACGATTGGTTGAAAGACTTGCTGAAAAAGATATCATTGTCAAAGTATCTCCTATTGCTGAATGGATTTACTACTGTGATTATTTGGTTAAAAATAAAATTAGTACTAAAGCCACTTTCAAAGACCAATTCAGAACAAAACTACAAAGCTACTTTAAAGTGAATGTGGAAAAATCCGTTAAAAAGATTTTTGCTACAACAGGCTTATACGAATATCACTTAATAGATGTAGATGAGATCATTGATAGTGTTAAAGATATTATATCCCCAATGTTAACTGGCGAAGCCATTTTAACAACTGGTGCTGCTATCACTGAAATTGTTGAACAAGTAGATGGTGTCATTTCCATAGGACCATTTGGATGTATGCCTGGTAGAATTGCAGAAGCACTCATAAGCGATAATTTGGATAGACGAAAAGAACAAGTTTCCCATGATAAATTAATGGTAAGAAAAATTCAAGAAAGATTCCCGAAACTTCCATTTTTAGCTATTGAAGTAGATGGGAATGTATTGCCACAAGTAACTGAAGCAAAGCTTGAGAGTTTCTGTTTACAAGTAAAACGAGTTAATGACGAGATACAAACTTACAAAAACAAAGACTATGTAACTGCTTCAAATAATAAATAACAACTAAAAATTAGGAGGTACACACATTATGTTGTGCGTACCTCCTAAAATATAATTACCCCTTTACTTTTAATGAGTTATGTATATAAATCCAGTAATAGATACAAATAGAACAAATATCATAACTACTATAAAATTAAAAGATACTTCAATATGTCGAATGAAATTAAGCACCTCTGACTTATGAAGTATTTTTTTGTACACGAAAAATCCAACCAAGACTGAAAGAATATAAATAAATGCTTTTGATAGGTAAGATGCTGTATTAATATACAGTTCATATCTAAAGAACATATTCATAAATGCAGGAGCCATAATACCTCCCATTAAACAGATAACCCCTAAAACGACAAACACAATTGCTTTTGGTGTTTCTATTTTTTCCCTTTCTCCTCTTCCATATAAAATCATTGAAAACTTTGCTAAATAAAGTATCGTTAAAAAATTTATACCATACATTATTATTTCAAGGAAAAAAGATTCTGCACTTGTTGATATTAGATACTTTCCTATACTTCCATTAAAAAATGGTGCACCTGTAATTCCTAGAATACCTAATATAGTACACACCCCTACTAAAGGTGTTTTATTAAAGACCCCTCGTATCTCTGAAAGCTTTCTTGTCTTATATTGCTCTATTAAAACACCAGCAATAAGGAACAATAAAGCTTTAAAAAAACTATGGCTAAATATATGATAAGCACTCCCATAAAAAGGTACTGAATCAGCCACATTTAAGCCTATTAAAATAAACCCTATTTGAGACACTGTAGAATATCCTAATAGTTTTTTGATATCCTCTTGAACTAGAGCTAGGAACCCTCCAACAAAAGCTGTTAAAAGACCTATTATTAAAAACAATATTCTTGTATCAAACATTACAGAGAATACATCTTGTAACCTAATAAAATAAATAAATACAATATTGATATAAATACCTGATAATATAGCAGAGACTATAGACGGCGCACTTTGACTTCCATGTGCTCTTGGCAACCAAGTAAATACTGGCACAGCACCTATTTTTAACGTTATTCCTGTCATTAACAACGCATACATAATAACACTTGAACTTGACTCTGGCACAACAACCAATGCTTCTTTTAAAAGATTCAGATCATAAACTCCGTACATTCTATATACATATCCTACACCAAATAAAAAGAATGACATACCGATGATATTAATTAATAAATATATCAATCCATCATAATAAGATTTAGCTTTTTTCTTAAATATAATAAGAATAGTAACTAATATTGTTGAAACTTCCATTAATACAAATATATTAAACAAATCATAACTAACAAATAAAGCAAATAATAAACTTTCTAATGCAAATAATAAAAAGATATATACTATTTTCGATTCAATACTATTCCATTCGTGGATTAATAATAAAAAAAATAAAAATGCTGTTAATAAAATCATAGAAGCTGATAAAGTATCAAGGTATATACCCACACCTTTACCTATAGACCAACCACCAACTACATAAGATCTTGCACCTACTGCTCTTGTATCTAAGAAAGTGAATAATGCAAAAACAAAAATGATGCCTTGGGAAATAACAATTGCATAAGGTTTTGTTAATCGAAAGACATAAAAAACAATCCCAAATAATACGGGCGAAAAAATTAATGCCATTATTATATTCATTGGTTCTCACCTCTAAATTTCTTTAGTAATTTATGCCAATTGGTTGTACCATATAAACGATACAAATGTATGAATATAACCAATGAAAGGGCTGTTACAGCAGCCCCTATAACTATAGCTGTAATCATTAAAGCTTCAGATAGTGGGTCTTGATGATTTGAGGCAATAAAGAATAAAATAATCCCTGTTTGCATAATTGTTACAGAGATAATAGATTTAACAATATTCCTTCTAGTTATCAACCCGTATAAACCTATAAAAAATATTAATATACTTGCATTGGTTCCATTTATCCAGTCTATTTGAACCATCTCCTTTCAATGAGTACAAACTCGTAAAAAATTACTGTTATACCAAGACATACTTTCATACCAATTAAAATATTCATGATAATTAAGTATGCTCTAGCATAGCCTGCACTTGGATCAAGGAAATTTGTTAAGATAATATTGCGAGTAAACAGAGAAATTATTGGTACAACAATAATCAATAAATAAAAGGTTTTCTCTAGTACT
Source organism: Natranaerovirga pectinivora (assembly GCF_004342165.1). Classification (NCBI taxonomy): domain Bacteria; kingdom Bacillati; phylum Bacillota; class Clostridia; order Lachnospirales; family Natranaerovirgaceae; genus Natranaerovirga; species Natranaerovirga pectinivora. The sequence goes on from NZ_SMAL01000003.1 coordinate 188,305, forward strand.
TGAAGTCCTTCCATACCAATTTCATCAATTGCTTTAGATATATATTGGAGAATAAATACACTTGCTAATATAGCACCACCTTGAAAGCCACCACCTGGAGAGATATCTCCATAAATAATAACATAAAAACCAAAAACGATAATAAAGGGATTAATTATGTCAATTAAATACTTAACTAAGTCATTATTATTAATGTCCACCTTCTTTTTCCTCCTTATTAAAGTGATGAATTCCAACAGCACAAATAAGCAGAAGTAATGACTCAAATAAACTATCGTACACTCTATAATCTAAATAGATAGCTGTAGCCGCATTTATTGCACCTGTTTCTTTAACACTATTTTCAATATAACTATTACTAATATCAAATGAATGACTTGGCTCTTCTGTCTTAATAACAAAAAAAACAAAACAAGATAAAATAATAATCATTGCTTGTTTTCTAAATGTTTCCCACTTCATCAGATTCCCTCATTTCATTTAAAATTACATTTAGTTCAAGTTTTTTATTTTTAGCTAATGTAGCTGCTAAACCTTCTATTTTATAATTTGAACCTTTTGATATCATTAACAAATTATCCTCTGATTTATGCATTAGAAGATCATAATTTCTTTCGGTTACTATACAACTGTACTGGTCTTCTGAATATCTAATATACTGAAAAATCAAGTCTTCCCTAACACCAAAAGTCTCCATTGCATCTAATATATTATAATCAATTTCATTGTACACATAAACTTTAAACCTCTTTTGCCTTCTTAATGCAACCAAGTAAATTACAGTTGTAAGAGTACTTCCAATTACAGCTTCAGCTATAGCAACATTTGGACTCCTATAAAACAAATAAAGTAAAGAACATAAAAAACCAAACATCCCTAAATATATGACTGCACGATTTAATTTGAGTGTTTGAATAGATAAAAATGCAAAAATAACCGTTAGTATCAAAATTATCTTTTCACTCATGGTTTCTCTCCTTTATTATTAGTGTGTTTTTTGTTCGTAGGCCTTTCACCCCTTATATAGGCTGAACGACCAATTGCATATGTGGACACTGGGTCGATACAAAGAGTAAATACTAATATTAGTACTTTCTTTATGGTTAATGTACTCAATGGGCTAATAAAAATTATTCCTAGTACAATAAATATCATTCCTAATGTATCTATATGCGCACATGCTAATAACCTGGCATATAAATCTTTAAATAGTAAAATGGATATAGAACCAAATATTATAAAAAACATACCTATAATAATTAATATATGTCCTAAAATACTACTCATAGTCTATCCCTCCATTCTAGGAATCTAGAAATAAGAATGGTACTAATAAAAGCTAATAAAGCATATGTAAGAGCAATATCTAGATACTCAGGCGCTTCATACAAAATACTAAAACACATAATTAATAAAATAACTTTAATAGAAATCAAGTTAAAAGTAATTAATCTATCCCATATTGTTGGCCCAAGCATAGTTCTTATAGAAACAATACCAATACAAAATATTAGTACAAAAAATAATATTTTAATAATCATTTTTTAGTCCTCCAATAACATTTTCTCAAAAGGGTCTTTTATACTCTCAGCTTCCTTTTCTTCATCAACATGTTGTGGGAACAAACGTAAAACATATAAAATATTATCTTGCTTATGTACTGTTATAGTTCCTGGCGTTAAAGTAATAGAAACTGCTAAAACAAATATTTTAAAATCATTAGATAAATTTGTTGGTACCTTAACTATTTTTACATCTGTTTTAAAGGTAATTAATATATAAAGACTTTTAAATCCTGATATAATGATCTGAGGTATTAAAACTAAGATATACTTAATAATTTTAATAAATCTAAATTTTGGATATACAATGTCCGCCGAAAAATATTTTCTAGACAGTATAATAGATAACACAGAAATTAGTAATCCTATTAAAAGATCGACGATACTAAGACTTTGGGTTAATCCAACCCAAAAGAATAGGAGTACGCAAGTAAAAACAATAAGCTTCATTAGTATTCATTCTCCTTTAACATAAAAGTATTAATTCAAACTTCCTTGCAAGGATTTGACATTAATGCTTTCAACGAAACTTGTGGCTCTTATGCAGTAAGAGGCATAGGCTGAGTTAAAATATAATTACTTTAATTATCATAACAAATCATTGGTTTAATTACAATAAAAAAGAAGTAAGAAATATTTTCTCACTTCTTTATACTTTTCTTCTTTATACTTTTCTTCTTTATACTTTTCTTCTTTATACTTTTGCATACAAATCTTCAATGAATTTTTTACTAGATACCATATATTCTTCTTTGCAATTTTCAATTAGCACATCAATATATGGTTTTCTTTCTTTAACAAGTTTCATTAATAACGCATAGTTTAACAACCCTTGTCCTGGTGGCACTACTTTAATATCATTATTTTCAATAACAAAATCCTTTGCATGTATTATGATTATTCTATCTCCAAATAACTCAAATGACTCTTTAATCAGTTCATCTTGTTCTTGATAATTTTCTGCATCTAATAAATTAACAGCATCAAAGATAACTTGTACATTATTTGAATTAATTGTATCAAGAACTCTTTTCATTCTTTGTGGTGTATTGATAATATGTTTTTTTACTATTTCTATGGCTACTATTACACCGAATTTTTCTGCTTCTGCATTTAAGATTTTTAATGTATCCATAAATCTTTCAAAAGCTTCTTCTCCGCCATTATTATCATTATAAGAATAATCACCATTTAATGAACCTGTTTCTGTTCCTACAATTGAACAGCCAAAATCTCTAACAAATCTAATATGCTCTTTGAACCTATCAATTAGTTTGCCTCTTTCTATATCATCTGGATGAGTAACATTAACGTAACATCCTAAAACAGCAATTCTAATACCTTTTTTGTAAAATGTTTCTTTAATGCTTTGTGCCATCCCTGGGCTCATCATTCCATTGTTATAATCAAAATCTGCAACAGCTTTTTTTAGAGCCAATTGAATACAATTAAATCCCTTTTCTCCAATTTTATTGGCTAAACTTTCAACAGATTGCTTACCTAAATCATGTGGTCTCATACCTATATTTATCATAATGTACCTCCAGTATATATATTAGTTATTAATTTGGTTTTGTATATCGTCTTCGTATACACCAAAGCCTTTTATCAACCATTTGCCATCTTGTTTAATTAAAGGTAAAACACCAATACCATCGCCAAAATCAATAGTTACATCCACTTCTTCTTTATCTAAGTAGTCCTCTGGCTCTTCTATAACAAAGTCTGACACTTGTGTTTTTCCAGCTTGTAATAAATCTTGTTTAAACAGTGGTAATGCACCTTTCTCTACATATTCTGCTAAAGTTGCATAATCTTCATTGTATCCCCAATAAACATAATCTTGTTGTAACTCGAATATGGCTCTGTCAGAATATGTTTCTAAATAATACTCTGCATCTACTAGAAAAATTGCTTCTATCCACTGTTCTACTGTTAGCTTTGGTGTTGTTGTTCTTAATTCTTCACTTATTGCATATTCTCTCTCTTGTTCCACTTCAGTTTCATTACATCCAACTAATAAAATCATACTAAGTATTCCCAAACTCAATCCAAATATTTTAATTGTTTTTTTAAGATTCCCCATTTTTAAATCCTCCAACTTTCTAGTAATTTTTAGTTAACCATTGATTCCACAGCTTTTACCCATGCATGATTAGGATCATCATTAGGTGTTAATACTCTTCCAGAATTCCCTGCCATTACCCATAGGTAATATATTTGATAGCCTGGTGCAGATGCCACTGGATGGTATCCTTCTTTAATTGCTATACTATCTCCACTTCTTATTGTATAACATTCATCTAAAGATAAATCATCATTGTACATAACTTGTACACCAAATCCTTGAGGTGGATTTACTTTAAAATGATATATTTCTTCCATGTTTACTTCATAAGGCATATTATCTTGATCGTGTTTATGAGATGGATAACTAGACCATTGACCCGCACAGCCATATGTTTCGCCTAGAACAATTTTATCTACTCTATTCTCATATTTTGTAGTAATAATATCATTTACATCTCTTTGCCAATTTAATTTACCCCTATGAACAGTCTCTACATCATCTGCTTTAATAACAAAAGGCGCGTACTTTTTATCTGCTTTAACTTTACATACACCAATTTCTAATTCACCCTCATCAGTCGCTATTACTGAGTAATTAGAATCTCTTGGTACATATACAGTCGTAGGCTTTCCAGAAAAAACATCTTTTCTATTTCCTAAGTTCATAAATTTTTGATCATCACAATAAATAGTGCATTTACCAGAAAAAATAACCAAACCAATTTCATATTCTCCTGATTCTAATTCAATTTTTTCATCTTTTTTTAATAAAATTGTACCAAAGCGTAATAAATCTAACTCAGAAGTATTATCCACTACTTCATTATATCCATACACTTTTTCTGATTTGTAAAAATGTTTCATTTTTTCACCTCATATTTTTATTTAAAATTGTTACTATTCACTAAGATAGTAACATGAAGAAACAGCTAAATGCTTTTAAATATAAAACATTAAATAATCTGAGTGCATCTTTTTATATTCTTCAATTAGATCATATAGAGTAATACTGTCTACTACTTTATTAATGGATTCATTTAACTCCATCCAAACTTTCTTATTAATACACTGTTGAATAATATTACCTTCTTCTTGTGTGTCTCCTATATCAAATAGACTGCCTTCTAAAACTCTCAAGATACTTCCAATAGTCAAGTTTTTAGGATCATCATTTAGTGTATAGCCACCTTGAGGCCCTTTTACACCATTTACTATATCTGCTTTTCTAAGAGCAGAAAAAACTTGTTCTAGATAATTTTTTGAAATATCTTGTCTTTGAGATATGCTTAACACTGTAACAACTTCATTTTGCTCAACATGTATTGCCAGATCCAATAAAGCTCTTAACCCATATCTACCTTTTGTTGATATTTTCATTTTACTCTCTCCAATCAAATACCTGTGACAATAATCACTTATATAATATAACATGTTTTTAAAAATTAATGTTGCTTTTCTGTTTAAATTACACAATGTCACATAATTTATTATGAAAAATTTATTAGAATCTTACTTGTCTTGGAATAACAGTTCAGCTCCATATATGCCAATTTTCTCTCCATATTATACCATACTTCAAAACTGTTTTCTATACTACTATAATAACAAAATTACGACATTCCTTATAGGTTTTTTGAAATAAATAAAAAACAAAAACCTCACTAGTTAACTAGTAAGGCCTAAGTAATTTTAGCTGAATAAATCTGTTGATAAATAACGTTCTCCAGTATCTGGCAATAAAACAACAATTTTTTTCCCTGCATTTTCTGGTCTTTTTGCCAACTGAGTTGCTGCAAATGCAGCTGCCCCTGAAGATATTCCTACTAATAATCCTTCTGATGCAGCTAATGCTTTTGATGTATTAAAGGCTTCTTCATTTTCTACTTTTATTACTTCATCTATTACCTCAGTATTTAATATACTAGGCACAAATCCTGCACCAATACCCTGTATTTTATGTGGTCCTGGATTTCCTCCTGATAAAACTGGTGAATCCGTTGGTTCTACAGCCACTATTTTGATATTAGGATTTTTTTCTTTTAAAACTGTACCTACTCCAGTAATAGTACCGCCAGTTCCTACGCCTGCAACAAAAATATCCACTTCACCATCTGTATCATTCCATATTTCCACTGCTGTCGTTTTCATATGGATGGTTGGGTTTGCATTGTTCTCAAACTGTTGTGGTATAAAAGAATTAGGTATGTCTTTAGCTATTTCTTCAGCCTTATTAATAGCGCCTTTCATACCTTGAGCTCCAGGTGTTAACACCAATTCGGCTCCTAATGCTTTTAATAAATTACGTCTTTCAACACTCATTGTATCTGGCATTGTTAATATTAATTTGTACCCTTTCGCAGCAGCAACAAACGCCAATGCAACACCTGTATTGCCACTTGTTGGTTCAACAATTACTGTATCTTCATTAATCAAGCCTTTATCTTCAGCATCTTTAATCATAGCGTAACCAATTCTATCTTTTACACTCCCAGCTGGATTAAAATATTCTAATTTAACAATTATCTTTCCAACTAATTTGTTTTTTGCATTATAATTCTCTAATTCTAATAAAGGTGTATTTCCTATTAATTCTGTTAAATTTTTTGCTATTTTTCCCATAAAAACATCTCCTTTTAATACTTAGTATTCTTATATGTTTTATATGTTATTTAGTATTATTATATGCAAATAATTACTAAGTGTCAACCTAAACAGTATACAAATTTATTAATTCATTTATAACATAGATTAAATAATGATTTATGTGATATTTTTATCACATACATTTATTACTTTACCCATATCTGATGATAAATAAAAGCCTTTTGTCATTAACAAAGGATTTATCCCATCAATCCCAGGGGCAACAGTTGTTTTATTATCTCGAATGGCCTTTACCCAATCAATTATTAAATCCAACCTTCTATTGCTATTAATTTCAAATTTTTCTTCAGTAAAAGTATAACTTGGCGTTTCACCTTCATTTGTCTTATTTACTACCTCTTTTGTTGATTGGTTAAGTTTCCATAATTTTAAATAGCTGTCTTCTAGAACTATTTTTCCCCATTCACCAACTATCTCTAATCGCTCTGTTCCTGGTGCCTCATATGTTGAAGCAACAAAAACACCAGTTAATCCATTATCATATTCCATATAACCGGTAAAGTCATCTTCAACTTCTATATTATGATATTTACCATATTTACAAAACCCGCTTAACTTTGTAGGCATACCAAAAAACCATTGCCATAAGTCTAATTGATGTTGAGTCTGGTTTAAAAGAACGCCTCCACCTTCTCCATCCCAAGTACCTCTCCAATCATTAGAATTATAGTATCCTTGGGTTCTAAATACAGTTGAAATCCAGTTGATTCTATACAATTCTCCCAAATACCCATTAACCATATACTCTTTTACCTTTTTATAGATAGGTTCAAATCTTCTATCAAACATTATCCCAAAGGTTTTTTCAGACTCTAAAGCTAAAGCATTCATTTCCTCTACATCTTTTAATATTACTCCTGATGGTTTTTCAATCAATACATGTAGACCTTTACTAAAAGCAAGCTTTCCATAATAAGGATGTGTATTATGGGGTGTTGCTATAATAACTGCGTCAATTTCCTTGAAACTAAGTAATTCTTCTCCTGTAGAAAAACAAGCAACTTCTTTTAGGTTGTTCTTAGCCCATTGATACTTTTCTTCATTTCTAGTTGTTACTGCAGTGATAATTGCATTAGGTACCTTACCTTCTTTTAAATATACTGCGTATTTCATTCCCATATTACCTAATCCTATAATACCCACTCTTATTTTTTTCATAGATTTACCTGCTTTTTTGTTTTTTAGGATTTTTTATTTCTTTTATCATTTTTTTAATCTGTCCAATATTAAACATACTTTCACCCTTAGTTTCAGCTTCTTTTTCCAATTCTAGTCCTTTTGCTCCCATTTCTAATGCTTTACTAAAATCCAGTCTAATATATAATTCGTAAGCCATTAATGCTCTATATTTTACTATTAAATCTTGTTCTATATTTTTTTCTTGTATTATTGTATATAATTCATTAGCTTTATCCATATCTTTATAAATAAAGGCATATGCATAAAGTAATTCAAATATCATTTCCTCTTCGAATATTTTAGGATATTTGAGGCTATGCTCTTCAACCAACTTAATATATTTTTTAGCCTTTTCATATTCTTCTTTTTCAATGTAATGATAGGTTCTTAATAAATTCATGGAAATACCTAATGCACTATCATTAGGCAAATCTTCATCTTCTTCAATTATGTATGGATCTAATTTTTTTGGAGTAACCCCAGCGTTTAATTGTGCAAAAGCTTGTATAACCTTAATTTCTGCAATATCTCTAGGTTCTTTTCTAATATAGCTTAAGATATTGGCACCATCTGTTTTATAAGCGTCGCTTTTATAAGGCACAAGATTCACAATAAATAATATTAATCCAATAATCCATCCAGCCCCAAAGATACTTCTCAACAAAAAAGCACTTTCAAATTGAGAATTATAATACAATAGCAAAAATAACAAACCTAATAAAATATTTGTTATGATTCCTCCCAAATAGAATAATATTTGTTGCCTTTCCACATTTTTACGCTCTTTTGAGAACATTATACACATAATATTTAAACTAAACTTTTTTTGAACTTTTATAACGATTTTATTGTTATCTTTTTCCCACACTATAGGACCAATACGGAAAGAAATAAATCTAAAATTCATTATCCAACCAATTAACAGGTGACCGACTTCATGTACAACTATATGAACGATAACTAATATTGCTGCAGCGAATAACATAACAATAAATTCATAAATTTTTAAGTTATAGATTACATTAGCAAATATATTAAAATTAATTATAACAATCCCTATTAAAACCCCAATTATAATATAACTATTTTCTTGTAGTTTTTTTAATAATAAATCTTTTTTTTCATCCATAGTTGTAAAGCTCCTTTTTCTTTGCTATTAAATACTAATAATAATAGCTTATGGTATAGCATAACATTATTATTATACTCTAAAACACTGATAATTTAAAGATATATACGCAAAAAACTACTTTGATTCTCAAATTATTATTCTTAAATAACAACTATTGTTAATTATATTGTTTAATGATATAATTATCATAGTAAATTATGGTATTTAATTTTTTTGTTAACAATTTATAGTTTATATAAATTATTATTATTAAATCTAGGGAGGATGATATAATGAAATCATTAAAAGGAACAAAAACAGCAGAAAATTTACTAAAAGCTTTTGCAGGAGAATCTCAAGCTAGAAATCGCTATACATACTATGCATCTCAAGCTAAAAAAGAAGGGTATCTTCAAATTTCTAATTTATTCACTGAAACAGCAGACAATGAAAAAGAGCATGCTAAACGCTTCTTTAAATTCTTAAAAGATGACCCAGAATTAAATGGTCAAGGTATAGAAATTCAAGCTATGTATCCAATTGCTTTAGGAGATACAAAATTCAATTTAAAATCTGCAGCAGAAGGCGAAAATGAAGAATGGACTGAATTATATCCTGAATTTGCTGATATTGCAGAAGAAGAAGGATTTAAAGAGGTAGCAATTGCATTCCGTAAAATTGCAGAAGTTGAAAAACATCATGAAGCAAGATACTTAAAATTATTACAAAACATCCTAAGTGATCAAGTCTTTAAAAAAGATGCTCCTACTGCTTGGAAATGTAATAATTGTGGATATGTTCACGAAGGCGCTGGTGCTCCAGAGATCTGTCCAGCTTGTGTACATCCTAAATCACACTTTGAATTGTTATGTGAAAACTACTAAAATCATAAATTTTCATAAAAAAGCGGAGAATTCTCCGCTTTTTTTCATACACTATTAGATAATTAACCTTTCAACTGGATTGCCAGCTTCAAAATGTGATTCAATTATTTCTTCTACATCATCAATAGAAACATTCCCATACCAAACACCCTCTGGGTAAACTACAACTACAGGACCTTTATCACAAATCCCAAAACAGCCTGTATTGGTTACCATTACATCTCCTGATAGTTCATATTCTTCAATTCCTTCAACAAATTTTTGCACTATATCTACACTGTCTTTTGAATAACAATAACCAGACTGTTGACCATTAATTCTGCAACTTGTACAGACAAAAACATGATATTTTGGACTTACCATACTATCCCCCCTTTCAAACATAATTTATTGTATAAAAAAAGTCCAACAACAAACAGAACATGTTCGTCATTGAACTTATTTTTTTAGATTAATTTATTTGTATTTATTATAATTTATAATTTATCTTTTTACAATACCATCACTGTATTATTTTTATAATTGTCTATATTAAAAGGACAACAGATTTAATCTGCTATCCTTTTAAATAACTTATTATTGAAAATTATATAATCTGTACATAAATGTAGCTGTTTCTGCTCTTGTAGCATTTCCTGTTGGATTAACTGTATTATTTGAATTACCTTCAATTAATCCATTTTTTACTAATGTAGCAATTGATTGTTGTGCATAAGTAGCTATGCTATCACCATCATTGAAACTATCTAATATTGTAACATTACCTTCTTCTGCTTCTACTCCTGCAATAGCCATAGCTCTTGCAGTAAGAGTCATCATTTCTTGTCTTGTAATTTGTGCTCTAGGATTAAATTTATTATCTCCTACACCATCAGAAATTCCAAGGGTTTTAGCTATACCAACTTCATTATAGAAATAATCATTAGTATTAACATCAGCAAAGTTATTAACAACATCTGCATTTAATCCTAATGTTTTCACTAATAAGATAGTAAAGTCTGCTCTAGAAATATTAGCAGCTGGTGTAAATGTATTGTTAACTGTTGATGTTCCTTTTATGATACCTCTAGATGCTAACACTTCAATTGGTCTTTGAGCCCATACGTGATTTCCTAAATCAACAAAAGTCTCATGTACGTATGCTATTGCAAATTTACTAAAGTGATTTGTTCTAAAATTCATAGTCCCTTTAGCAGCATTGTAACGACCATTTGAAACTGTTGTCACATTACCTTCTTCATCAATATATTGAATAACAAGATGTTCTACATCCTCTCCATCTACTGGCGTATATGGAATAGCAATGTTAATTCTTGAACTTGGATTATTCCATCTTATTTGTTCATTATTAACTTTAAAATTCACTTGTATCGTAACCTTACCTGAGTCGTCTCTGTCTACTGTAGAAACAGTTAATTCTACTTTATCTTCTTCCCCTAAGTTATAGTTGGATAAAACATCATTTGACAATTCAAGTGTAGCTACTTCTGTAACAAGAGAAATTCTATGTGCTTCTGTTGATGCAACTGCTGCTGCAGGTAATGTTTGTGAATATCCTTTTGCACCTTCAACAGGAGATGCTTGAATTACTATATTTCTAACGCCTTTAGAATCTGCCTCAGTTTTTGATAAAGCACCTTTAAATGTATCTTTATCTATTACTAATTCTGCAATATTTGTAGTTTGATCCAATTTAGCCTCTTGTTTTATTGTTGTAACGCTACCTTCACTATCAACAACTGGAGTTGGTGGTGTTGGAGGTGTTGGTGGTGTTGGTGGCTGGTAATCATCTACTGGTGGTGTAACATCATCTACCGGTTGAGTATAATTAAAAACAAATGTTCTTACAACATTATCTAATCCACTTCCACCAATTTTTGCAGTGTATTCCCCATAAGGACCTGATGTTGTATATTGAAAACTAAAATTACCACTTTCATCACTATCAGTTTGATCAATATAATCTAAGACACCTAATGGATCTATTACTTGTATTGTTATAGCTTTATTATAAAGCGCTCCACTACCAGTAATATCAACTTCACCTGAATTATTGACAGAAGCAATCACTTGAACACTACTTGAAGCAAATATATTTTGAAAGCCTAATGTCATTAATAATACAATTATTAAAGCAATACTTTTTATTTTTTTCAATTGACTACCTCCTCTGAATGTTTATTATTGTTTCTTTGCTTTTATAATTGCAGGGATATTTATCCCTGCAATTATTTTAAAAACTACTCTAATATTTCTACATTTGATATAGCTCTCATGCCTTGTAGACTGTCCCAGATAAATGCTTTTACTTTATATCCGTCCACATTTTCTGGTAACTTAAATCCTGCTTCTAATGTTCTGTTTTCATCTACTTCTGCAGTCCATTGTACTCTTGCATAGTTAACCATTGTATTATCTGCATTGTATAATGCAACAATTAAAGTAGCTTCTTTTGCTTCTTCAGATACATTTGTAATATCTGCTTTAACAACGATATCACTTGATGCAATTAACTCAGTAACTTCATTTCCTGCATAATTTGTAAACATTACATTATTAACTTCAAAATCAATTGGATCTACAGGTTCTTCTGTATCATCGTCAAGATATTTAATAGTTACTGAATTGATTGTAACTATTCCAGATCCTGAAGTACGAATTTGAATGAATGAAGCATCAGTTCCAACTTCTTGTTCAATTACTAATAAACCAACTGGCACTTCACTTGTAGGTTCATCAAATACTTTTGATGCTCCACCTAATGGAGAATTATTCATACCTGCTGTATTATTATCAACATAAACTACTAAAGCACCTGCGCCTTCAGACTTAGTTATATCAATGATAATTTGATATGGTTTGCTTAAATCTAATACACCATTTGGTCTAGTTTCTGAATTTGAGTCTGTTGATGAATCAGCACCAATTGTAAATCTACCATTAATTAAAGTAATAGAGTCATTTTCAATACTAACACTTGATGCGCCACTTTTTCTTATATACATTGCCTTAGTACTGTCAGTTGGGAATGCTCTGTATCCTGGCGTCCATAAACTATCAGCTGTTGCACCTACAAAGCTTTCAAAGAATACAGCACCATCTGGCGTTTCAATTGGTTCACTTGGCTCAGAAGGATCTTCTGGTAGTGTATGGTCAAAACTTCCACTTGGATCGTATGTTAAGAAACTCCAATCGATACTACCATCTGCTAACCTATTTACTCTTTCTGGCATCTCTAATGCACTAAAGTTATTAATCGTTAATTCTACTCCAGATGCATTTACTGACTTAGAACCATCCCATAAGAAAGTAGAATCAGAAATCAACCCAAGAGATTGATTACTATCTGCATCTTGTTTTGGATTATTATAGTGGAAAGAGATAAATCCTTCTAAACTAAATCTTCCTGGTACACCTGGATATGTTCTAAGATCTAAGTTACTACCATGGTTATTGAATCCAATATTTTGTCCTTGTACAATAACGTCTGGATTACTATTACTTGAGAAACCAACTGCTTTATTACCAAAAGCTATACTGTTTTCTATAATATGTGGTACGCGTACTCCTTCACCACCAAGTTTAAATCCTATACCATGTCCACCACTTGATGAACCATCTTGACGATATCCATTGTTAAATGCAACACTGTTTCTTATAATAACTGGTCCGATAGCACCTTCACCAACTTTAGTGTATAAGTCCCATCCATCATCAATATTGTTATAAGAAATACATCCGTCAAAAACGTTACCATAGCCTGATGTAAGTTTTGCTGCAAATCCATCAGCATTATTTTCTGCTGGATCTCTGTTAAAATATGATGTACTATTCAGGATTAAGTTATATGATGGCCAATCTTCTATATTCATAGAACCATCATTACGGCTAATTTGTAAACCTGTTTCTCCATTTTCGTAGAAGTTACAAAGCTCAATAATATTATGACTTCCACCTAATCTAAATCCATGAGAATTGCCTGCTGAACGGGCAAAGTCAATACCTTTAATGTGCCACCAATTTCCACTAGCTCTTACCCCGCCAACTCTTCTGTCAGCATCAAAAATTACTTGTTTTCCTTCTTCGGCGAATAATTTTTTCATTTCGCCATCTCTACCATCATTATATTTATTAATCTCGATTCTTCTTGATAATAAATATTGACCTTCAAGAGCAATAATTGTTTGACCTGGTTGAACAAAATCAATTGCTGTATGGATGTCTAAAGGATTGTCTCTTGAGCCATCACCAGCACTTGTACCTGTAGGTGATACATAAATGTTAGCACCTTCTTGGTATGTTCTCATATCAACACTAAAGTTTCTTACTATTAAATCATAAGAAGTTAAATATTGTGTATCATCTGGAATAAATGAAATACTAAAGTTTGTCATAGCATTGTCATTAACTGTTGTTTGTAATTCTAAAAATTCTCCACCTTTAACAGCAACGTTAGAGAAAATGATATCATTACCTTTTCTTACAGTTGCAGTTCCATCTACATTAGCATCTAATATTAAATTATATGCTGTCTCTGAAACACGATTTAATGATTCTACCCTTATACCAGGATTTACTGGCTCTAATGCAGGGTATTCCCTTGGAGCATCTGTAGCAGCTGCAGTTACTTCTAAGTCAATATTAGTAACTTCTATCGTTGCAAGACGAGCTACGAAGAAACCTACATACATTGTATCATTTTGATAACTTAAAACTTCTGGCTCAAAAATGATAACTTCTTCACCATTATTTAATTGACCTGTGAATCCACTATTTGTTTTTGATAAAGTAAGTCTATAGTTTGATGCTGTTGTAGCTGGTGTAGGTCTTACTTGTTCAATCATTCTTCTTTGAAGTCCTTGGCTACCTTCTCCGTCAGGGTTTAATACACCTGTTCTAACAAATAATTGTGTACCATTTGGAAGACCTGTTCCTCCACTATGACCACCAACAGCTGCTATATTAGATGAGAATACGCTTGCATTCAAGTGCTCTCCTATAGCATCTCTAGCCATTATACCAAATGCTTCTTGACCATCATGTGGTGTTTTAGCATATTCTATTACTTTAATATCTGCTGCTAAAGAGAAGTTATCTTCATTTGCATCTAATTCAACGTAATAGAATGAAATACCATCTTGATCACCAGTAATTTTACCGCCACCTTCTAAAGCGATAAGTTTGATATGATCTTCATTGATTACTTCAATGGAGTTTCTTGCACTTCCACTTGATTGTCCAAATACAATTTCTTTCCATTCATAACTCACTTCTTCTCTTACTGTAACTTCTAACACAGTAGCGTCAATATTAGAATCAGATGAAATAATGCCTATTTCGTATACCCCTGCTGTTGTATTATCAAACTCACTTATATCCAAAGTATACGCAGTAAATTCTTCTAACTCACCATTATCAAATAGTTTAGATACTTTAATTCCTGTTGAATCAAAACTCTCTCCAATAAAGTAAGTTGTTTTTGGATATCCAGTTACAACTAATTCAGTTGACTCTCTTTCTTTTACATTAACTGTAAATGTAGCCGTTTGACCTTTATGAGTCACTGTAAGAACTTTATCACCTACTGTTGCTGAGTCAAAACCAGTAACTGTAAATTCATTTCTTAATAATCTAAGTTCTGTGTCATTACTATACTTAGCAAATACAACAATTCCACTTATATCTAATTCATCACCTAAGAAATATTGATCTTTCTCTGGAATAGTTCTAATTTCTATGCCTGTTATATTAGCATCTAATACTTCAACATTAAAAGTTATAAAAACTTCAGGTGTTTCAAGAGATACTACTTTTACCGCTTTTGTTCCACCAGTAGCAAAAATAATTGGATTTTCATCTGTTACTTCTACATCATCAATATAAAGTGAATATTGATCATCACTTAAATCAGCTACTTTATAACCTTCATTATATGTTGCAGTTATTGTTAATCCTAATGGATTAAATTCATCTCCAATATAATATTCTGTTTTTGCTGGAGAATATCTAATGTCCATATCTGTAACAGTTAAAGGTACTATATTAAGATCTAAAGTAGTTGTTCTACCATTGTAGTTAATCGTTATTGTATTAACGCCTACTGAACTACTATCAAAACCAGTAATAATATAATTACTTGGTAAAAGTACTTCTTCTGTTTCATCTTGGAATATTGCTTTAACAACTAATCCCGTTGGATCTAAACTTTCACCAACTAGGTAGTCTGTTTTCATTGCACTTCCATCAACTTCTAATGTGCTTACTTTTCTATTGTCTACAATAATATCAAATTCGCTAAAAGTAACTTTTGCTCCTCTTGCTGTATAAATACCAACGTACATATTATCATCAAAGTTATTTGGTATAGTCATTACTTGAGTTTCACCATTAATTGTTAATACATAAGTATCTCCAGCTTTTTTAATAGATAATTCATAAGTATCATCTACAGTAACAGGTGATTCAAATATATCACCTTTAACTTGTTGAAGATTTTGTTTTGTAAAAGATCTCATAACTTGATCTAAAGCACCTACAGCTACATAGTTTGATTCATGTCCACTACTAACACCGTGTACACCAACAGAATCTCTTAACATCAAACCAAAAGATACTTGATTATTCGCTGTAAAATTATGCAACTCAGCTTTTGCTTTTATTTCAAAGTTAGCTCTTGTTGGTACTTCTTTAAAGTAAAAAGATATCCCATCAACATTAGATGATATTTTACCACCTGTAGCCTCTATGGTTACTGAACCATCTTGATTAATAACTGGATCAAAATTTCTTTCAGAGATATTCGTGTTATCTCCAAAAGCTCTAAATTCCCATTCTTCTACTAATTCAATAGGCTCATAAATGTCTAACCTTAGGTTGCTGAATGTTACTTCCGCATCCCTTGCTACATAGATTCCAGCCATTAAAGTTTCTGTAAATAAATCTTCAAGAGTTATAATTTCACTCTCACCATTTATAGTAAGGATATAAGTATCATCAAATTTTTCAATAGAAAAATCATATACTGTACCTGCTTCAGGAATTCTTAAATCCATTGCAGATAATCTAACTAGTGAATTTGGTGTTCCTGTAGTAGGATAATTTGGTGCTCCTACTGCATTACTTTTATAAAATGGTCTTGCTTCATTAGGATTTGCATTGTTTGTACCAAGCACTCCTACTGCAACGTAGTTCGCTGCTTGATCAGCATTATCCTTTCTTAAACCATCTCTTAACATTAATCCAAATGACTTTTGTCCTGAATTACTTATAGTACCAGTAGTATTATAACTTACAACTGTAGCTCTTGCACTTAATTTAAAATCTTCTTCAATATCTATTTCTTTTGAATAAAAAGAGATTCCTTCATCGCCATTAGCTATTTTACCACCTGTAGCTACCATAGTTATAGTACCGTCATTAAGATTAATTACAGGGTCTGGGTTTCTTAATGTCTCTTCTGCAGTACTAGTGTTACCACCAAATGCATTGAATTGCCATATTCTTGGTTGTCTTTCAATAACATTTACTGTAATTTTTGCTTTACCATCGAAGTTTTCAATTGTTCCTTCTATCTCATGATCTCCAACAGTCAAGTCTATATCTTCCATATCCCAAGTTACTTCAACATTGTCCGTAGTTTCACCATCGCTATAGGTTACTGTAACTTCTGTTGGTAAATATAAGATTCTACCTTCTTCTATAGTAATATCTTCTAAAGGTGCTATTTCCTCAATTCCCATTACAGTTACTTCTACTTCTATCTCAAATGTTTTGCCATCTACTGTAACGGTTCCTGGTACAGTATGGGTACCAACTGTAAAAATAATTTCTTCTGTATGCCATTCGATACCATTAAAAATTGTTTTAGTTCCACCCGTATCAAGATTAGCATCAACTTGTTCTGGTAATTCAATACTTCCTATCTTATTAATAATAGTTTCTAACGGTTGGATGCTCACTACTTCTGCATCTGGTACTGGAATAACTAATCTAATACCATATACATTAACACCACTTGATGGTGATGCAACATAATAATCTCCAGCTTCATCAATGACAAATGTATTTTCACCTAAACTTGCTCCAGGTGCATTCATTCTATCAATTTCAGTTCCATCCAAACTATATAATGCTAAATGTCTCTCAGCACTACTGCTAGAACTCATAGCATACACAGTCACTGTACTACCTGCAGTTGCATTAAAATGAATAGATCTGTATTCTGGGTCACCAGAACCACCTAACTTTATTCTTCGTGCAAATTCTGTTCCATCTGGTGCTTTTTTAGAATTATTATCAACATCCACTTTGTTTGCTTCTGTTGCTTTAATAGTAAAAGCATTTACTTTTAAATTCTCAGTTATGCTTTCGATTGTTACATCATCTGCATTTAAGAAAAAAACTTGTTCTTGTGGTGTCTTGTCTACAAAAACCACACCATATACATTAACGCCACTAGCTGGAGATGCTAAGTAATACTCTCCTGCCTCAACTGTAAACGTACGCATGCCAAGGTCTGGTCCTGGTGCAACCATTCGATCAATTTCTCCATCTGAACTATATAACGCTAAATGTCTCTCTGCGCTACTGCTAGAACTCATAGCATACACAGTCACTTCTGCTTTTCCTTCTGATTTAAAATGAATAGATCTACTTGTTGAACTACCAGATCCACCCAATTTAATTCTTCGAGTGAAAAGTGTTCCATCAGCTGCTTCTTTGTTATTTCCATCAACTTCTACAAGGCCTTTAATTGTAAAAATCCCAACCTTTAGCTCATCAGCTATTTCCCCTTCTGCTAATTGGTCTGCCATTAACGAATAAGGATCATCGCCTTCTGATGCTTTTGTAACTATTGTTGTCGGCATCATCGTAATTACCAAAGCAAACATTAAGATTAATGCAAGTGTGCGTTTTTTAAAATTTGGCATTTCCTCTCCTCCAGTCTTTTAATAGTGTAATTTCTTACACTTTAATGATTTTATTTATATAAAGGGTTACAAATTTTAGAAATATGTTCCCCCTATATTCTAAATCGGAACTTAAAACAGTTTACATATGTAATGCATGTACTATTATAAATTTAAGAAATAGCAAAAAATATAAGCTATGAAACCTCCCTTCATACTCTTATATTATTTTTAGTTCTGTACAGGTTATAAGCCTTTAAAACTACGCATATATTTCTAATTTCAGGAAAAATTTACCTATCAATAGTCTCTTAAATTATATATCAATTCACCCAAAAAGTAAATAATAAAATTCATTAATTTGTGCATTATTAATTAAACTTGTTAATAAGCTGTTAACAAGCTATGAACACGTCAAAAATAAATCTAGTAATTCTAGCATCTTCATTTACATTTTATATATATTATACAAATTTCATCTATTTTCGCAACTCTGCTGTAGCATACTAATAAAAAACGATATCTAGCATAAAAAAAGGATTGATGAACATTCTCATCAATCCTTTTTCGCTAATGCTTATTGAAAATTATATAATCTGTACATAAACATTGCCATTTCTGCTCTTGTTGCATTTCCATTTGGTTGAATTGTATTGTTGTTATAACCTTCAATCAAACCATTCCCAACTAACATTGCAATAGATTCTAAAGCATAAGTTGCTATTTCATTATGATCAGTAAAACTATCTAATACTAATTCATCATTTGCTTCAGTTGTTACTCCTGCAACTATCATAGCTCTTGCAGTCAAGGTCATCATATCTTCCCTTGATATTTCTTCTCTTGGATCAAATTTATTGTTACCAACCCCGTAAGCAATACCCAGTTCTTTTGCAATCGCTACTTCATTATAGAAGTAATCATTTGAAGCAACATCATCAAAGTTACCTTCAATGTCTGCAGTTAATCCTAATGTTTTTACTAATAAGATTACAAAGTCAGCTCTTGAAATATTGGCACTTGGCTCAAAACGTTTCTCTTCTACTGAAGTACCTCTAATAATACCTCTTGAAGCTAATACTTCAATTGATCTTTGAGCCCAACCATGGTTTCCAATGTCATTAAAAGTTTCTTGAACATAAGCTACTGCATATTTACTAAAGTGATTTGTTCTAAATTCCATTCTTCCTTTTTCAGCATTATAACGACCGTTATATACTGGTGTTCTATTACCATTTGTATCGATATAAACAATCACTAGATGTTCTGTATCTTCATCTGTTACTTCATATGGTATAGAAACGTTTACAGCCACTTTTGAATTGTTCCAATTCACTCTTTCGCCATTTACACTAAAGAAGATTTCAACAACTTTTTTACTTTGAGCGTCTTCTTCTACATTTGCTACATTAAGTTCTATTATGTCTTCTTCATTTAGTGTTAAGTTAGACAATGTGTTATTTGGTAATTCAATTGTTGCTACTTCTGTTACAAGTATGATTCTATGATTAGATTCTAAGTTTGCTAATGCATTTACTGGTAAAACTTGTGCATATCCATTTGCACCTTCTACTTTGTCTAATTGGATCATTACATTTCTTCTACCATTAACATTAGGTTGTGCTTTATCTAATGCACTGTTAAAATCTGATTTATTTAATGCTGCTTCTACTATTTTAGTTACTTCATTTTTAACAACGCCTGGTACTACAGATACTGAACCATCTTCATTTTCAATAATTTCAATTTCTGATGGTGTAGTAGGTGGTGTAGTCGGAGGTGTTACTGGTGGTACTTCTCCATCTCCTGGCTCACCTGGTTCTACTGGTTCTACTGGTTCTACTGGTTCTTCGTCAATATATTTAATGGTTACAGAATCTATCGTTACGTTACCGCCACCTGAAGTACGAAGTTGAATAAATGATGCTTCTGTTCCTACTTCTGATTCAATTATCAACTGACCAACTTCAATATTATTTGCTACTTCTTGATACAGTCTAGAATCTCCACCTAATGGTGAATTCGCCATACCTGTTGTATTGTTATCTACATAGACAATGAAGTTACCTGTTCCATTGGCCTCTGCTATATCAATTACAATTTGATACGGTTTGCTTAAGTCTAATACACCACCTGGTGTTGTATCTGCTGTTGAGTCCACACTTGACTCAGCACCAATTGTAAATCTTCCACCAAGTAAAGTTATTGAATCATTTTCAATATTTACACTTGTTTCTCCACTTTTTCTAATATACATAGGTTTTGATCCATCATTTGGTAATGCTCTATATTCTGAAGTCCATAAGCTAGCACCAGTTGCTCCTTGGAAGTTTTCAAAGAATATTGCACCCTCTGGAGCTTCAATTGGATCAGTTGGCTCTGTTGGCTCTTCTGGAAGTTCGTGACTAAAGTTTCCATTTGCATCATAGATTAAGAAACTAAAATCAATACTTCCATCTTCAAGTCTATTTACCATTTCAGGCATTACTAAATTGTTAAAGTTATTTATTGTTAATTCTTCACCTGATGCATTTACTGATACAGCTCCATTGTATAAGAAATTTGTATCCTTTCTTAGTACATCTGACTGAACAGCTGGAATTGCATCTACACTAGCCCCTGGATTATTGTAATGGAATGAAATAAATCCATCTAAGCTAAAATCTGGTGTTACAGTTGTGTAAGTTCTAAGGTCTAAGTTTCTACCACGGTTATTAAAGGCGATATTTTGTCCTCTTACAATAACACCTGGATTACTATTACTTGAGAACCCATCTGCTTTGTTGCCAAAGGCAATACTGTTTTCAATAATATGTGGTACATGAACACCTTCTCCACCTAATTTGAATCCAATACCATGTCCTCCACTTGACGTACCATCTATACGATATCCATTGTTAAAGGCAACACTGTTTCTAATAACAACTGGTCCAATAGCACCTTCTCCAACTTTTGTATATAAATCCCAACCATCATCGGCATTGTTATAAGCTATATTTCCATCAAATACATTGCCTGGACCAGAAGTAATTTTAGCTGCAAATCCATCAGCATTGTTTTCTGCTGGGTCACGGTTAGCGAATGAAGTAGAATTTAATATTAAGTTGTGTGCTGGCCAATCTGCAAAGTTTGGAGATCCATCAGTACGGCTAATTTGTAATCCTGTATCCCCATTTTCATAGAATCTTGCATCTTCAATAATATTATGGCTTCCCCCAAGTCTAAACCCGTGAGAGTTACCTGATGAACGAGCAAAGTCAATACCTTTTATATGCCAGTAGTTACCACTAGCGATAATTCCTCCAACTCTTCTATCATTGTCAATTACAGGTCTTGCACCTTCTGCAGCAAATAATTTTTTCATTCCTTCAGGTGTACCATCATTATACTTATTGATTTCTAATCTTCTTTCACGAACATATACACCATCTTGTACGATAATTGTTTGACCTGGCATTACAAATTCAATAGCCGTATCAAGGTCCAATGGATTTTCTATAGAACCGTCCCCATCATTTCTTCCTGTTGGTGATACATAGATGTTTTGTCCTTCTTGGTAAGTTCTCATATCAACAGTAAAGTTTCTTACGATTACATCATAATTTGTTAAATATTGTGTTTCGTCTGGTACAAATGTGATACTAAAGTTCGTTCTATCATTATTTGCTATTGTTGTAGGTATAGTTAATATCTTACCACCTTCAACCACTACATTTTCTGCTATAACCGTTGATCCTTGTCTAACTGTTGCAATACCATCTACATTAGCATCTACCATTAATTTATATGTTTCTAATGATACTCTATTAAGAGATTCCACTCTTACCCCTGGCTCTACTGCCTCTTTTGGCGGATCTACTCTTGGTGCATCTGTAGCTGCTGCTGTTACATCTAATTCTATATTTCTTACTTCAATTGTTGCAAGACGCGCTGTATAAAAACCAACATACATTTTATCATCTTGAATCTTTAATATTTCTGGCTCAAATATGGTCACTTCTTCGCCATTGTTTAACATACCTGTAAATCCACTATTTGTTTTTGACAAAGTAAGTTTATAATTAGACTCAGTTGTAGCTGGTGTAGGTCTTACTTCTTCAATCATTCTTCTTTGAATGCCTAAACTACCTTCACCATCAGGAGCTAATACGCCTGTTCTAGCAAATAATTGTGTGCCATTTGGAAGACCTGTTCCTCCACTAACACCACCAATGGCTGCGATATTTGAAGAAAACACACCTGAATCCATATGGGTACCAATAGCATCTCTTGCCATAATACCAAAGGACTCTTGACCATCATGTGGTGTTTTTGCATATGCTACTACTTTAATATCTGCTGATAGAGTAAAATTATCTTCTGCTCCATCTAATTCTACATAGTAAAATGATATACCGTCATGGTCAGCTGTAATTTTACCACCACCCTCTAGGGCAGTAATCTCAACATAACCATCTTTTTCTTCAATAAAGTTTCTTCCTGCAGTAATGGATTGTCCAAAAACAATTTGTCTCCACTCATAATTGATCTTTTCTCTTACAGTTACTTTATAGATAATTGATTCTAAGTTTTCATCTTCTGGTATAATCACAATATCATATACCCCTACTTCTTGATTATTGAAGTTAGTTGTATCTATTGTATATTCAGAAGCTAATAATGTTTCAACATCTAAATTATCAAAGATTTTAGCAACCTCTAATCCGTCACTAGTAAACTCATCACCTATAAAGAAAGTGGTTCTTGGATACTCAGTAACTTTTATTTCTGACAAGTCTCTTACTTTAACATTAAAGTTTAGATCGATTGTTACACCTTTATGAGAAAGTGTCACTACCTTATCTCCTGGTGTTTGAGTATCAATATCTGTTGCATGGAACTCATTTCTCATTAATCTTACTTGTGATCCATCATCATAATGAGCATAAACAACAATACCATCTAAATCTAATGTTTCATCAATAAAATATTGGGTTTTCACTGGTTGTTGTCTAACTTCTAATGCCGTTAAGTCAGCCTCTCTTACATATACTTCAAACTCAACTACTTTATCCACTGTTTCATTTGACCTTACTGTAACAATGTGAATGCCTGAGTTTTCAAATATAAATGGTTCTTCTTCTGTAGATACGCCATTTACATAAATTGTGTAAAGATCTTCTGTTAAATCTGCAATTTTATATCCATCATTATAATCTGCAACTACTGTAAGACCTAATGGATTAAATGCATCTAATTTATAATAATTCATTTTAGCTGGGTAGTATTTAATTTGTAAGTCATCTACTGTTAATGGTACTATTTGAAGATCTGCAGTAGCAGTAACCCCGTTATAATTAATTGTAATAGTAGTCGTTCCAACTTGGCTGCTGTTAAAACCAGTAACAATTACATCATTACCGCTTAAAACTTCAACTGATTCATCATCATACACAGCTGTTACTTCTAAATCTGTTAAATCAATACTTTCTCCTACTAAATATTCTGTTTTCATTAAACTTGTATTTACTTGTAATTCATTTAATACTCTTGTATCTACAATAATTTCAAAGTCGCTAAAAGTCACCGTTGCATTTCTAGCAACAAATAAACCTGCATAGTTAATATCCCCTGTGTAATTCTCAAGAATATGTGTTTCATTTCCAATGGTTAACACATAAATATCTCCAGATTTTTTTATACTTAATTCATATTCGTTACCTACTAATGGTGGTGCTGCTTGCACAAATGGAAAATTATCTTTTTGAACGCTTCCACTTGCATATTTATAGAATCCTTTCATTGCTTGATCCACAGCACCTACTGCTATATAATCTCCAGTAAATGTTGAATCGTTCACATAATCCAATACATTGCTTCTTAACATTAATCCAAAAGCAACTTGATTATTGGCTGTCCATGCATCAACTTTTGCAGTTGCTTTGATTTCATAATTAAATTCTGCTGGTAGTTGCTGATAATAATAAGCAATCCCCTCAACACTTCCAGCAATTTTACCTCTGTTATTAGAAACTCGAATAGTAACTGTCCCGTTTTCATTTTCTTTAAACTCAAAATTTGCCGGATCAGTTACAACAGCAGCCCCTCCATTGTCTCCAAAAAAGCTGTCAATCCATTCCCCAATATTAGCCTCTTCTTCAATATTACCATTATCAGGTTCTACTATTTCTTCAGCAAAAACTGTAAATGACACTGAAGATAATACCATTACCAATGACATTAATAAACCTAATACTCTCTTGTAGTTATTCATCTGGAACCTCCTCCAAAAAGTTAGTTAACATAATGTTTCCGACAAAGGTAATTATAATATATTTGAATACGCAAATATACTTAAAACCCTTACCAATATTGAGATTTTAAGGAAAAAAAGTATGTTTCTTCTAAAATTCTAATTTTTATTTGTAGAAAAATGCTATTGATACAGATTATAAATTGTGCAAATAGACCTTTTCAGACCATCAACGGCTTTTTTTATGCATTATAGCTATTTCCACATATATAACTCTAGCAATAGTTACTATAGACATTCTTGATATAGTCCATCAAAAAAAGTGCCATAATCTAAGAATGATTTCACAGCATTAAACTGCATTCTTATCTATGGCACTTTATATTATTACTATCTATTTAGTTAAAGCTTAAAATCCATCATTAAACCATTCAATGCTTCAACCATAGACTCTAATTCTCTACTAGATGCAATGACTTCTTCCATTGATTGTAGTTGTTCTTCTGATAATCCATTTACAGTATGGACACTTTCACTTGAAGTAGCTGCAATTTCTGTTAAGTTAGTTGTCGATGCAGTTACTTCTTGAGCACTAGCTGAAATTTCTTCAGCCAATGCAGATACTTCTTGAATTTGATTATTGATGCCTTCTGATTCCTTTAGTATGGTTCTAAAAGAATCCCCTGCTTGATTAACAACTATTTTACCTTCTTCTACACTAACAATAACCCCTTGAACTGCCTCAACAGATTCTTTTGTTTCTTTTAATATTTCTTTTATAATTTGACCAATTTCATCTGTTGATTTTTTAGATTGATCTGCTAAAACACGAATTTCATCTGCAACAACTGCAAATCCTTTGCCATATTCGCCTGCTCTTGCTGCCTCTATGGCGGCATTCAAAGCCAGTAAATTTGTTTGAGAAGAAATATTCCCTATGACCTCTATTATTTGACCAATCTGATTAGAACTTGTATTAAGAGTGTTGTTAACCCGCTCTAAATAATTCACTGCATCATTTATAGAATTCATTTGACTTTCTGCTTTCTCAACAGCTTCATTACCTATTTTGGTTTCCTTATTCATTTTTGCAGTAGCTTCTGATACATTATAAGCTGTTTCTGCAAAATGTTGGGTTCCCCTTGCTACCTCATTCATTGCCTCAGATATTTCTTCTATAAATACTTTTTGTTTTTCAATACCATTGGATATTTCACCAATAGATAAGGTAACTTGTTCTGCAGATTGAGTATTTTGTTCAGTTGCAGCAGCTAGGGTATTTGTAGATTCTAATATTCTACCACTCATAGACCCTGCTTCTTCTTTTATGTGTTTCATCATATTATTAAGGTTTATTCTCATTTGTTCAAAGTAATAACCCAATTCTCCTATTTCATCTTTAGACTTAACTTTTATAGAATTTCTAAAATCTCCTGTGGCAATTTCTTTTGCAGAAGTAAGTAACACTTTAACCGGTCGTACAATACTTAGAGCAAATAAAAGGGAAATGACGATAACAATTACTAATATAATCAAACTTATTTGATAGGCATTTCTTTTAAGGACCACTTCCATGCTCATTGCTTCTGTTTTATCAATCTCAGCAATAATCCCCCAATTCAATCCTTCTATATTCAGAGGGCTATAAGCACTAAAAACTTCTTCTCCTCTATAATCTAATGTATCTATCACATTAGAATTCCCTTGTAGTACATCATCAATTGCTTCTGACCTTACTTCTTTTACACCAATTGCCTTTTCTTCAGAAAACCTAGAATCAGAACGCATTAAATAATCCGCCCCAACTAAGTAAGTCTCTCCTGTTTCTCCAAGACCAGTGGCATTGGTCATTACACTATTAATATCATCATCAGACAATTGTAATGCTACTACACCTACAACTTGGCCTCTAGGATTTTTTACAGGATGAGAAATAAATGCAGCTGGTATACCCGCAGATGGCTCATAGGGTTCATAATCCCCAACACTATACCCATTCTTACCAGCTCTAAAAACATCACCCAATCCTGAATCCTTATAGGGTCCGTTCATCAAATTCGTTCCAAAATCATCTTCTTTAATAACGGTATATACCAAATTACCTTGTAAATCCATTAAAAAAAGATCGTAATAACCATACTGATCAATAAACTCTGTAAAATATGTATGGAATTTATCTGAAACCTCGTTAAATCCGTCATTATACAGATTATTCGGGTTGTATACTTCTTCAAACAAAGCAAGACTTTCTAGTACAGCTGGTGAATAGGATAATACAGATATATCTGTTTTTCTTTCATCAAAGTAATTCTCAATGGTTTCTTGTCTTCCATCTCTTGCAATGATCAGTTGTTGATATGCTGAATCTGTTAAGCTAGTTGATACATTATTTAATGTGATATAAAAAAGACCATACATGGGAATTAAGCTTATACACAGAAATAATATCATTAGCTTAATAAATAGAGGTGCTTTGGTTTTCTTCATGTCAAATTCATCCCCTTCAGTTATTATAAAATTTGAATTATTAAATACCTTTTCATTGTTTTAAGTTTAGAGTAATAATAGTTCTTTGTCAACAATCTTTCTAATAGAATGTTTTTCTACAAAAAAACAAGTAAATTAATATCATTTACTTGTTTTAATAGATTATACTACCTTATTCAACAATCAAATTTCTTGGGTTTATACTGAGTATTTTTTTAGATGGTAACCAAGTACTTATAATTGCTATCCCTATACAAATAGGTATTGCCAATAATGTGGTCCATGTCATTATAAATGGAAATTCAACCATCCCTAAATTAGTAATAAGCATACTTAAAACTTTAGGTGAAACAATTAGCGAAATAGGAATACCTATTGCTGATCCTATTAAACTTAGTATGCCACTTTTCCACAGTAATGAGTACCTAATCTGTTGTTGGGTCATCCCTATGGACTTATATATTCCAAAAGTTTTTCTTGAATGATATATGCTCATAATAGTTGTATTAAACGTAATAATAAAAGCAACAATTATAAAAATCATACTTAAAATGACTGTTACCAATGCCATACTTGCTGTTATAGAAGATAAATTAATTTCTCCACTCTCTTCAACATTTCTTATATTATAACCTGGGCCCAAAAGGTCTTTCATATCCATAACCAACTGATTTTTTTCATTATCATTTATAAGCTTTACAGAGAAATTATGGGCATTATATTCAGGATTAATTGATCTAACAGTATCTTCTTGAATTCTAAACCCCCATCCCATAGCATTCAAAGATTGATATATACCCGTAATTAGATAAGTCTTTTCTTCTCCATATATAAATATATCAATATAGTCACCAATATTTTTTTCATATTTATTCGCTACTAAAATTGAAATAGATACTTCATTATTACGGACAGGGTTCTTGCCTTCTAAATTTAATATTCCAATGCCATCCATATCTCCATCATAAGTAAATCCAACTAAATTCTCTGATGTTTTTCCATTTTGAGCAGGTATTGCACAATCTAGTATAGCACTATAAGGCACTACTGCCTTTACTCTGCTATCTTTTTTTATAATATTAATAATATCATTATTGGTTTTATCAACGATATCACTTTCTCTCGTTATATAAATTTCAGCACTATCAAAGCCCCAGAAAGCATAGTTTTGATCCATCCTACTTACTGAATTATAGGTATTAATAGAAAAAACCAATACAAAGGACATTATTACTGAAGAGACTATTATAAAGTAAGTATTCTTTCTTTCCGAGACTACTAATTTCAGGCTTAATATAAAAGTCACAGGTAAATTTTTTATTTTAGAAATATCAAACCTTCTTTTTGATATCTTTTGTTTCTTAGACATATTATTTCTAATGGCTTCTGCTGGATTGATTCTACCAGCCTTTCCTGTATTCCACAAAGAGACAAAGAATATTACAACAAATATGGAAACAAATGTAATCAAAGCTGGTATTAGTATGCTATTGTTAAGATTTGTAATGCCTAAACTTTTAATCATTTGTTTCATAATTAAAAAAACCAAATATCTACTGGTAAAAATTCCAATTGGTACTGCAATAGCAGAAATTAAGAAATACTGTAACGCATATACCCCTTTTATATTATTAGAAGAAAAACCTTGAGCTTTTAGAATGCCAATTATTTTATAATCTGAAATAATAGAATTGGATATTGTAAAACCTATCACAAAAATAGCTACTAGGATAATAATCACTGAAAAAATAAGCATTATAATACCAAGGATATTCTGAATAAGTCCATAAGCAAAAGCCATAAACTCATAATCAAATTTGAAACCAGGAAAAGGCATTCCTAGGTATTCTTCAAATTCTATCCACAAGGCATCATATTGTGAAATATCATCAAATCTTAATCCAACCATTTTAGCGAGTGATTCCTCTTCTAACCTGTCTGTTAACGTACCTTTTTCAACCCATACACGAACTGGATTAATCATACTTGCACTATATTGTGGATCAACAACAATTGCAGACACCTCAAAATCTATAAACTCTCCATCAATGGATACCCCAATAGAATCTCCAACACTAATACCCCATGCATAGGCATATCCTGTTGGCAACCACATTTCATTTGTGCCTGGGGAATTTTTATCTGCACCCTCTACAATATATAAAATATCCTGATTTGTGTACTGACCTGGATGCTCAGTTAACATTAAGTCTCCCATTGATTTTTCTATTCCATTGTAATGTAATTTTTCACTTCTCCCAAAAAAAAGATGAAAATTAACACTTTCAATGGCTTCTTTCTCACGCCACCAAGAAACCATCTTGTCAACATCTATACTTTTATCTTCTATTTGCATCGTGATATGGGAAGCCTTCTGTTTTTCAAACATTTCATCAAATGGATCATTGATGTTCTCTAAAACACCTATTGCAGTAGAAAGCATAAGAGCTGAAACTAAAATTGTTAGACCGATAAGGATAGATTGAGCCTTTCTTTTTCTTATATTAGCCAAAGACATCATAAAGACACTTCTCATACCTACCACCCCTTTTCAGTTAAATATTCAAATATCTTTATTTCTCTTTCTTCCCTATTATCCTTTGAGTAATTACTTAATCTTAAATCCCCACCAATCTTTCCATCTTTAATAAATAATATCCTATCTGCTCTACAAGCCGCTTTAATATCATGGGTTACCATAACAATTGTTTGACCCATTGAATTAATATCTGTTAAAACATCTAATACATTCTGTCCTTGAGATGAGTTCAAGCTACCAGTTGGTTCATCTGCAAATAAAACAGTTGGTGAGTTAATAAGTCCTCTAGCGATAGCAGCACGTTGCTGCTGTCCACCGGAAACTTGAGAAGGTAACCTATTGCCTTCCTCCTCCAATTCCATGATCTTTAACAATTCCAAAGCTCTCTCATTAACTGCCTTACGATCCTTAGATAATAAATACCCAGAAATAACAATATTCTCTAACAAAGAAAGATTAGGGACTAAATTAATTGCCTGAAAAATAAAACCAATACTCTTTCTTCTAAACTTAGCCGTTTGCTGATCACTTAAGCAATCTATACGTGTATTTTCAAAATACACCTCTCCAGCAGTAATCTCGTCAAGCCCACTAAGCAAATACAAAAGTGTAGACTTTCCAGACCCAGAACTACCCATAATAACAGTAAACTCACCAGAATTAATCTCTATATTGATATTCCTTAAAGCATGAAACTGAACACCATCACTCACATACGTCTTACATAAATCATTCGTACGAATAATAACATTACTCATAATAAAACACCCTCCAAAACAAACCAAATTTATATTATATACTCATTCTAAAACCCAAACCTTATATAGTCCTTATATAAATCTTAAGAAATTATTAACTCTTAGAAATTCTACAAAATAACACTTTGTTTTTATTATATTTTCAAAACCTTGCAAAGCAAGTTTGAAAATCCTTACACAAAAAACACCCAAAAGCAAGCCTAGGGGTATTGTATATAAGATTAAACAGCGTAGCCAAGGATGGCGTAGCTCGACCCTTTTGCCTAAGGATGGGCAAGGGTCGATGAATCTTATATACAATACCCCTAGGCTCTACCCTAATATCAAACCTTAGGAATAGAAAAACAAAACAAACTCCCTTCATTCATCCGACTCTCCACCCAGATACGCCCTCCATGCTCCTCAACAATATACTTACAAATAGAAAGCCCTAGCCCAGAACCATCAAAATCCCTACCTTTAAATCTCTCACCTCGATAAAAACTATCAAAAATACGATTCATCTCCTCAGTAGCAACCCCATAACCCGTATCTCTAACAGAAACAATTAACTCTTCTTCCTCATTCCTAACAGAAAATATAATACGCCCTTTATCAGGGGTATATTTTATTGCATTATGTATAAGATTTACAATAACTTGTTCCAACCTTACCTCATCAACATTAATTAAAACATTAGGAAAATCTCCTTTTACTATCAATTGAAGAGGACCGTTCTCTAATTGAACAATAAAAGGCGAAATCATTCTCGTAAGAAGATCTTTACTATACTGTTCCGACTTGTTAATACTAAACTTTCCTAAATCTCTTAAAGAATGTTGGAACAAATCTTCAATTAATCTCACCAAGCTATTTGTTTTATTATCTATAACATTTAAATACTTATCTACCTTTTCAGGATTATTGGCAACACCATCTTTCAACCCTTCAACATAGGCTTTAATGGAGGCAACTGGCGTTCTTAAATCATGAGAAATCTTTGTAATAAACTCTTTTCTTTCTTTCTCATAAGTAGATTGTCTCTCCAAAGAATCTTTTAACTCCATTCTCATAAAATCGAAAGAACGGCAGAATCTTCCTAATTCATTATCCTCACTGTATATGATTTTTCCATCTAAATTACCTCTACCTATTTCAACTGCCGACTTTTCAAGTTCATTAATAGGTTTTATAACTTTTTGTCGAAAGTTTAGATAGAATATTGCCAGGGAAATAAATAAAATGACAAGAACAACTACAATAGGCATAATAGACAGGACAATATTTTGCATTAAATTGTCTTTAACCACTAATCGACTAGGCAAATAGAATATGGCATTTGCAACTTGTCTACTTTCTACAACTACAGGAAATGAAAATCTTACAAAGGCATCTATATTCCTTTGAAAAGAAGCATCATAATGAATATTATGTCTAATATCAACATACTTGTTCTCATCATAAATATTCTTATTATTTGAATCAAATACGATTTGACCCTCTGTATTAATCACTTCTAAACTACTGTTATATTGGTTAATGTCTTCTATGAGTTTATCCACCACTAATTCATCTTGTAAACCATCATAATGCTCTTCAATTAATAGCATTGTGTTATTCGTTAATAACCTTACTTCATTAAAAGTATATACTTGATTTTCATTATGAAAAATACGAGAAAAAATCAAATAGCTAATCAAAAGGGTTAATAAAGAAAATGCCAAGTAAAAAACAACGACTTTAAGAGGAGATTTAATAATACCCATTAAAAATCTCCCCCATCAAATTTGTACCCAACACCCCAAACCGTTTTAATATACTTTGGTTCTGAAGGCTCTTTTTCTATCTTTTCTCTAATTTTTCTAATATGTACTGTAACTGTATTCACATCCCCATACTCATCAAAGCCCCATATTTGATCAAACAATTGTTCTCTACTAAAGACTTGATTTGGATGTTTTGCCATATAAAGAAGTATTTCGAACTCTTTGGCAGCAAGGCCAGCAATCTTTTCACCTATTCTAACAGAGTAAGATTTACTGTCTATAACCAGATCACCAAATTGTAGCAACCCTTTTTCTTCAAGAGATGGTGAAGATAACTGTAGATACCTTCTTAGTTGAGCTTTAACCCTTGCCACAACCTCTCCAGGACTAAAAGGTTTAGTAATATAATCATCTGCCCCTAAACCTAAACCTAGTATTTTATCGATCTCACTGCTTTTAGAACTTAACATAAGAACAGGTATACTAGACATGGATCGAATGATTCTACACACTTCCATCCCATCAATCTTTGGCATCATAATATCCAATATAACCAACTGAGGATTAAAGGCTTTAAAATAATCTAATGCCTCTTCTCCATTATGAGCTGTTTTTGTTACAAACCCTTCTTTTTCTAAATAATCACTAAGTATATCTGCTAATTCTACTTCATCATCAACAATCAATACCTTCGTCCCTACCATTTCATCCGCCCCTAATTATTTGATAATTTTATTCTACCTTTTCCACACTATTAATTCAATGAAATAATGAAAAAAAGGATGGTATAAAACCATCCAATTAATCATTTAAAGGCATTTTTCTAATGACTACAAAACTAAGACAAGATAATATGAATGCACCAATTAAAAATGTTCCAACAGGCGTGTATGGATTAAATGTTGGCATCTCAATACCCAAAATGAATTGTACAAAGTCACTCAGAACTGGAAATGTTCTTAAAAGATACATCATAAAGAAAAATAATGCTACTGGTGCCACACAAACAATTAATTTCATTATATGATTCGCTCTATAATACAACAAGGTTATAAACCAACCCGCATGCAAAGCCAATAAATTCAACGAAAAAGCCCATAAAAAATTAATACCTAATGCATTAGTAGTATATATTTGACCAAACATACTGTGGTAGGGCCCTATTAAATTATAAGAAAAACCCAATATAAGATCAACAGATGTCATAAATACCGCTACACCAATATAAGCTAAATTATTAGAAACAAAAAATTTCTTTCTTGTCACATTATTTGCAATTAAAAATTTAAAATCCTCTTTAAAAGTTAATCCAGCAATAAAGAGAAATATAACTGTTGCAGATTCAAAGCCACCTGAATTGGCTTGCCCCCCTGCACTTACTACTCTTGCTGTACTAAATGAAGCCAATAAAGCCAAACCCACTACTATAAGATAAAATATACCAATACTATTTTTAAAACTAAATCCTAAATATTTTGCGCTTTTTATATTACTTTTAAAATTCATTCATTATCCCTCCCTACGAATTTGTTAAGTTAATAAACAATTTTTGTAATTCTACTTTTCCAAACTCTAAATCAAGTTCTTTGGCTAAATTATGATTCTTTTTATTTGTATTTTCAAGAACAGTCACCGTTTTAAATTTACCCATGACTTGCTCACCAATAACTTCTTTACCCATTACATACTGATCAACTTTACTTAATTCTCCTGCTACTGTATAAGCTGTTGATAATAATTCTTCCACTGATTTTTTCAAGATAACCTTACCATCTTTTATAACAATGGCTTCTTCTAAAACATCAGAAACCTCTTCAATTAAATGTGTAGAAATAATAATGGTTCTAGGATTATGACTATAATTATTAATAATTTCTCTATAAAACATCTCTCTATGATTGGCATCTAAGCCTAAAATAGGCTCATCTAGAATAACGATTTCAGTATTTACAGATAATGCAATAATCCCTTTGAAAATGGAATTATAGCCTGTAGACAACTGTTTAATTCTTTTTTTAACATTAAGACCAAACTTCTCAGACAAAGAAATGGCATATTCCATATCAAACTCTGGAAAAAACTCTTTTGTCCATTTGTACATTTCTATAACTTTATCATTTTTAGGATAAAGATCCTCTTCCATCATATAGAAAACTTTACTTAACGCTTTTTCATTCTCAAAAACTTCTTCCCCACCAATTCTTATATCTCCTTCATTTGGAAAAATTCTATTGGTGATAAGATTTAATAATGTTGTTTTTCCTGCCCCATTCCTACCTAATAAGCCATAAATCTTATTAGGCTCTATGGTCAAATCCACATGGTCTAAAGCCACTGTATTGCCAAACTTTTTAGTAACACCACTTATATTAATTACACTCATCATCAAAACCCCTTTCTATCATTTTTATAATCTCACTTTTAGTAATGTTCAGTTTCTCTGCTTCGTTAATTAAAGCACAAATAAACCCTTCATAAAAACTCTCTTTTCTTTTACTTAGAATCTTTTCCTTAGCCCCAACACTAACAAACATCCCAACACCTCTTTTTTTATAAATTATACCTTCATCCACTAATAAATTAACACCCTTACCTGCTGTAGCAGGATTAATCTTAAAACTCACTGACATCTCTGTAGTAGAAGGAATCTGACTCTCTTCTTCAAAAATATCCTTTAAAACATTATCCTCTATAGCCTCTGCTAGCTGTAAATAAATTGCTTTTTCACTATTAAAATCTAAAATCAACAACCTCACCTCGCTTCTTAATTGGTTAGTTACTTATGTAATTAACTATAAAACTAATTCACTTCTTTGTCAATACCTTTTTGAAATATTTTCAAAAAATTAAAGTCATTCTATGTAAGTAGACTTTTAATCTTTATTACCCAAAAAACGCTCTCAAGAAGGGTTTGTATATTAGATTCTACAGCGGAGCCACGGATGGCGCAGCTCGACCCTTATAGCCACGGATGGCTATGGGTCGATAAATCTAATATACAAACCCCCTCTACTACCCCAGAGATAATTATTTTTAATATATACCCAAAAAAGCTCTCATACAAAAAAGAGGGGACTATATATTAGATTTTACAGCAGAGCCACGGATGGCGCAGCTGGACCCTAATCTCCAAGGATGGAATGGGTCCATTAATCTAATATATAATCCCCTCTTTTAACCCAAGAGAGATCTAAAAAATATCTAATCCAACAGGACAATGATCCGAACCTAAAACCTCACAATAAATATGCGCCTCTTTCAACTCAGCCTCTAAACTCTTAGACACACAAAAATAATCAATTCTCCAACCAGCATTATTCTCCCTAGCATTAAACATATAAGACCACCAAGTATAAACCTCTGTCTTATCAGGATAAAAATAACGATACGTATCAATAAATCCATTATCTACTACATTATCAAACTTAGCTCTCTCTTCATCAGAAAAACCAGCACTTTTTCTATTGGTCTTAGGATTCTTAAGATCAATCTCTTTATGAGCAACATTTAAGTCCCCACAAAAAATAACAGGTTTACTTTCTTCTAGCCCCTTAAGATAAGCTAAAAAATCATCTTCCCATTTCATCCTATACTCTAATCTTGCAAGACCTCTTTGAGCATTAGGGGTATACAATGTCACCACAAAATACTTGTCAAACTCTAAGGTGATCACTCTACCCTCATTATCATGTTCATCAATCCCAATACCGTATTTTACATCAATAGGCTCTACCTTTGTAAATATTGCAGTCCCTGAATACCCTTTCTTCTGGGCATAATTCCAATATTGATAATACCCATCTAACTCTAAGTCAATTTGACCTTCTTGTAATTTCGTTTCTTGTAAACAGAATACATCTGCATCCATTTCATTAAAAAAATCCATAAACCCTTTTTTCATACAAGCTCTTATGCCATTTACATTCCATGATATTAATTTCATCTTACCAAACTCCTTCCAATCTATTGATCTTTGCTATCTACAAAATTCTTAATAGCAGTAATAAACTCTTCACCGTATTTTTCTAATTTAAATTGACCTACCCCTGACACCTCTAAAAATGCTTCTTCAGTCGTTGGATAGTCTATACACATTTCATTAAGGGTGGCATCGGAGAAAACAACAAAAGGCGGTACTCTTTGTTCCTTTGCTATTCTCATTCTTAATTCTCTTAGACTTTCAAACAAAGTCATATCCACCACTTTATTATCCGCCTTATTGCCTTTATCTTTAAGGCCTTTTTTAGCTTTTTCTTTTACTAAAACCCTTTTAATTGTTATTGTTTTATGTCCTTTTAATACATCATAGGCGCTTTGTCCCAATGCAAGGGTTGGGTACTTGTCTCCTGATTGAAAAACTATATTTTCAGCAATTAAATAACCTATAATTTCTTTGATAGATTCTATTTTATACTCTTTCATAATGCCATAAGTGGGTAAAGTATGAAACCCTAGGCTTGTTACCTTAGAATTTTTAGAGCCTTTTAATACATTGGCAACCATAGCCGTTCCAAACCTTTCATTCATTCTTTTAATACAAGACATTATCTTTTGAGCTTCTATGGTTATATCTTGTTCTTCTACTTCATTATTGCAACTGCTACAATTATTGCAAATAGTATTAAGCACTTTATCACCAAAATAATTTAATATATAAGTCCTTAAACACCCCTCTGTATTACAGTAATCCACCATTTCATATAACTTCTTATATTCACCTTGTTTGTCAACATCATCACTGCTTTGTTCTATAAGAAATTTATTCATTACCGTATCCGCTGGACTGTATAAAAGAACACAGTTTGAAGGCAAGCCATCTCTACCAGCACGTCCTGCTTCTTGATAATAACTTTCAATGTTTTTCGGCATATTATAATGGAGCACAAAACGAATATTCGATTTGTCTATACCCATACCAAATGCATTAGTAGCCACCATAATAGTAGCTTTATCATATAAAAAGTCTTCTTGACTTTTAGACCGTTCATCTTCAGATAACCCAGCGTGGTATTTACGGACTTTATACCCTTTGTCTTTTAATTTCTTATACACTGAATCCACTGTTTTACGGGTTGAACAATAGATTAACCCTGATTGTGTCTTATTTTCTTGAAGATAGTGATGAATGAAGTCAAATTTATTTTCATTTTTTACAACTTCAAAATATATATTTTCCCTATCAAATCCAGTCGTTATGGTAAAGGGTTTCTTTAGTTGTAATAATTTTATAATATCTTTTCTTACGATGGGCGTAGCCGTAGCGGTAAAAGCAGCAATTAATGGTCTACTAGGCAATTTTTGTATTATATTTGCTATATTGGTATAACTTGGTCTAAAATCATGACCCCACTGTGACACACAATGGGCTTCATCCACTGCAATTAAAGAAATATGTAGTCTGGATAAGATATTTATAAACCCTTCCATCTCAAATCTCTCAGGCGCTACGTATATCAATTTATATTGATTGTTTCTTAGTCCTTCAATCACTTGTCTATATTCTAAATCACTTAAGGAACTATTTATAAAAGCAGCCTCTATACCCATTTCTAACAATGTATCTACTTGGTCCTTCATCAACGAAATAAGAGGTGATATAACAACTGTTATCCCATCCATAACTAAAGCAGGTATTTGATAGCAAATGGATTTACCTGCTCCTGTTGGCATAATACCTAGCACATCTCTGCCAGAAAGAATTTCATCAATTAACTCTTTTTGTCCATATCTAAAATCATCATAACCAAAGTACTTTTTTAATAATTGATATTTTTTATCTTCCAAATCCATCCCCCTTAAATTTGACCTATTTATATAATACCATTTTATATTAAAAATTCAAACCATAGCCTATGTTTAAAGTAATGCTCATTATAAGGCGAGAGAAAACAGTTGCTTTTTCTATCGCCTTATATTTTTACCTAGATCTTAATATCTCTAGCCCTTCTGAATCAAATACTTCAAATTCTTTTATAGACCTAATAATTTCTTTATTTGCAAGTTCATAATAACCGTACTTATGATATAGTTTTCCTAACTCTAACAATACTCCAATATCACCAATTAAATTTAGAATTTGTAAAGCAGATTCAAATAAATCAAACGCCTCATTCTCTAATAACACCTCTAAAATCTCAAATACTATTCTAGTATACTTTCTATTATTGATTTCTTCTGAAATCACTTCTATTGGCTCTTCAAAAATGATATTGGCAAATTGTCTATAAACCTTTAACGCATCAAAAAAATCTTCTATATGAGAACTATTATTTAGATCATTAATATAGTCATACACTTCTTTTTTCTTTCTTAGTAAAATCAATGCTAAAATTTTTATTCTAAATAAATCAATACTATTAACAAACCTTCCATCTATAAACTCTAAACATTTTTCGTATTGACCTAGTCTTAATAAACAATTGGCCTTTAATAACCATCCTTCTATCTTGTTACGATCATACTTATTTATATACTCTAAGGCTACCTTATAAAATCTCTCTTTATAAAAAACTTTTCCAATCATTATATACTGTTCATTTAAATTACTAAAGTATGGTTCAACTGTCTTAACAATATCTTCAATAGCCATTCCTTTAGATTTCAATATCTTCACCAAGTTATAGATAGGTGCCATAAAGTCCGGTCTAAATATCAGTGTTTTTATGCAATTTTTATAGGCTCTGTCATAATCTTTTAACTCTATGTAAATCTCTGATAGAGTATTATACGTACGATAATTTTCAACACCTAATATAAACTTTAGATGAGGTGGTGCTTCTCTCATTTCGATACACTTATTAAAACAGTCAATTGCCAATGTATATCTTTTTTGTTTATGAAAGATGATTCCTTTTAAATATTCTAAATCTGTTAGTTCTGGATAATGATTTCTAAGTATTTTTTTAGCTAATTCAAAGCCTTCATCATTAAGATCCAAAAAGTAACAACATAATACCATACGAATAATCAACTTTGGAGAATATACTTTTGTAGCATCAAACTTTGAGTAGGCTTTATTATAATATTCTAGCGCCTCAATATAATTATTCTCTGCAAAAAATTCATTCCCTAAATTAAAAAGATGGAACATATTATCAGGTTCCTTTTTAATCAGTTCCTTTAATATCATTTTATTTCTTTCTCTTTTCTTCTTCTTTTCTATATTGTGTTTTAAGTAACCGTGATGGTATATTTTGATATTTTCTATTGTTCCAGGTATATTATTCTTAGGGTATTTATTGTTTTTTAATTGTTCGTGAATTGGACTTTCAAAAAAATATCCGGCGTTATTTTTTATTAATCTTACATTTAGGTTTACTGTAATATTGGGACCTGGTCTTCTACCTACATAACTATGGGTTTCAAAAAAATATATTTCTTCATCGCCTTTATTCACTAAGTACCTAAACTTTTCTTTATCCTCTTTAGGGAATTCATCATCTGCATCCATAAGGAGTATCCAATCACTATTTGCATATTTAATAGATTCATTTCTTGCGGTACCAAAATCATTCTCCCATTTGAAATTATAGACTTTGGCTCCAAATGCCTTTGCAATCTCAATGGTTTGATCTTCTGACCCCGTATCTACGATTATCATTTCGTCCACAATATCCTTTACACTCTCTAAACATCTAGGCAAATTCTTTTCTTCATTTTTTACTATCATGCAAAGACTAACAGACTTATTCACATAACCCTCCACTAAAGACCATCTAAATTCTATCCTTATTCTATATTATGATTACATTATGAAGTAGAACCTCCTAGAATAGAAAAAAACCAGCCTAAGCTGATTTTTATTTATCACTCTATAATTATTTCACTTGAAATGAAATATGTTTTTTGGTATATCTATGCAGTGCATAATAATAAATCATTATTAAGGCCGCTAATATTATGGTATTAAAGACATTGTCTTTCCAATAAAAAACATTAGAAACCAAATACACATTTAATAAAGTCCCGGGAATCATTCCAATGAAGCTCCCCCAAAAATACTTTTTAAAACTAATTGTGGTCATGGCACATAAATAATTCACCATTGCTGCTGTTACAATAGGTATATTCCTCATATATAAAACATAATAAAAACCATTTTCTTCAATGTTTTTCATATAATCTTCGTAGTTAATATTTTTCTTCTCTTTTTGCCTATCAAACCATTTGTATAAAAACTTTTTACTAAGCAATCTTCCTATTACAAAAGATAGTACAGAAAACAAATTCCCGATTAACAGTGCAGCAACAAACCCTCTACCAATTCCCATGGTTAAAGCTGCTCCTGCCTTTACCCATGACATTGGAACAAATAAACAAGATAATAGGGTTCCAATAATGATATAGAGAACAAAGAATATATTCATATCTTTATATTGCTCTACCTGCTGTAAAAAACTATTTTTATTAATAATATGTGAATACCTCTGATACAACATAACTATTATCCAAACAAACATGATGACTGCTATAATTCTAATAAGTTTATCCAATCTATCTTCCATTTACACGCCCTTCTTTCAAGCTAAATTAACTAACAGATTTATAACCTATTATTATGTATTATTAATAAACTTTTAATATTTTATAAATGAAAAAAATGTTATGACAAGTCACTAATACATTTATATTCTTATTATATTATTATGTACTATTAACTAATTATATTTATGTTTTCCACTACATATTTTAATGTATTTTTAATAAAAAGTCCACCTTATTTCATTTTTCAAACTCTAGGTGATCTGACAAAGTTTTCTTTTTTCAATGTTATCGACAAAAAAAACTTCTAAACATGTCATCGTTTAGAAGTTTTTTTATCTTTTTATTTTACTGCTTCTTCCCAATATTTGCTTGTAATGGTTTCTTCTGAAATAACTGCCGGACTTGTAAGCAATCCATATGTATAAGAATGCTCTGCTGTTTGAACCACAGCGTCCATATCTATATAACCTATTTGAGCTGGATCAAATCCTTCTGGTACAACTAGCTTTGCTACTTCTTTTGCCATATATACTTGATGCTCTAAGGAAACACTTTGGTCCACATTATAAACGATTTGACCTGCTGCTTCTGGATCAGCAACTGCATCTGCCCAACCTTTAATAGATGCTCTTAAAAATCTTACAAATAAGTCTTCATTGTTTTTAATCCAATCGCTATTTACAAACAAACAATCTTGAAGCATTGCCACGCCTTCATCATTCATATCTAATACATTGATTTCACTTGCATCTAACCCTGCTGCTAACAAAAGACCATATTCATTATAAGTCATTGCAGATGCTGCATCAATTGTGCCATTTAATATTTGGTTCATTGTAAAATCTTGTTGTACCAACTCTAAATCTGTATTTCTATTGATACCATTGGCTTCTAAAAGTGCAAATATTTCATACTCATTGCCACCAAACCATGAACCTACCTTTTTACCCACTAAATCTGATGGACTTTCAATTCCTGAAGATGCTTTTGAAACAAGTAGCATTGCACTTTTTTGGAATATTTGACCTACATGAAGCAATTCCCAACCTTCAGATTGGTATTTCATTAAACTTGAAACCCAAGTAACACCAACGTCTGCTACACCATTGTACACTTGTTGCTCTGGAATAATATCACTACCACCTGGAAGAATTTCTATTTGAATCCCTTCATCTTCATAATAGCCTTTTTCCATTGCAACATAATAGCCCATAAATTGTGATTGAGGCAACCATTTTAACTGTAAAACGACCTTATCTAATTTTTTTCCATCTCCACTTGTTGCAGGAGACGAGCTACACCCTGTAGCCATTATTGCCACTAACATTAAAACCAATAATATACTCATTAAACTTTTTCTTTTCATAATAATTCCTCCTAATATAATTAATTTATCTTTGTGAAGCGTGCCATTTAATAGCATCGCGCTCTACCAATATAATAATTGCATATAAAACCACTCCAACTAAGGAAGCAACAACAATATACGACCAACCCATAGCCATTTCAGCTTTTCGCAAATGGTCTTTTATCCCAAAACCCAGACCAGAAGTAGATGCTGCAAAATATTCACTGATAATAGCCGCTATAATAGATGCTGCAATATTTATCTTTAAAGCTGTGAAAACATTTGGCAAAGCATTAGGCAAACGTAGCTTTCTAAAAACAACCCATTTATCTGCCGCAACTGTTTCCATTAAATCTAAGGAAAAGGCTTTCAAATTATTTAACCCGCTATAAGCATTAATGGCCATAGCTGCCATACAAACTACAGTAACCACACCAATTTTTTGGGCCATACCTGTTGTAAACCATAAGTTCATTATTGGTGATAAAGCAACAATAGGTACTGCATTTAATGCTGTTACAACAATCATTCCACCATATCCCCATTTTGGAAACCATGTGGCTAAAAAGGCAATCATAAAACCGAAAAAAGAACCAATGGTTAGACCTATTAATGCCCCTATAACGGTAACGCCACCATCTTTTAATACCTTAGGCAAATTATTGTACAGAGTGGTCATTATTTGTGAAGGTATTGGCAACTGAAAGGGCCTTAAATCCAACACTTCATGTAAATAACCCAATTCCCAAATCAAAATAAATCCAATACCAAAAGCCAATGGCCACAATATATTTTTCAATTTATTATTCATACTTTCTCACCATCCTTTTTAGATGCGCCTCGTCTCCAAGGTAGTAATAAATTTTCTGCTATAACAATCACATAAAAGCTAAAAATACCCATTAAAGCACTGGTCATTACAGATGCCCAAAAAATATCTGTTGTATTAGAATATAAGGAATAAAGAATTCTTACACCAATACCCCCTCTAGACCCTAACATATCCACTAAAATAGATGCAGTAACTGCCATAGGTGCAGCTATTTTTAAGCCTGTAAACAAATAGGACATGGAAAAGGGAAACATTAGTTTGCGATACACTTCAAATTTGCTCGTCGCAATAGAATACAATAAATCCTTTTTATCCTGCTCCACACTTTTTAATCCACTTAACATGTTTACGGATACAGGGAAGAATGTAATATATGCGGCTATAATAATTCTTGATAAATTCATATCTCTAACAATATTGAAAATGATAGGTGCCAGACCTAAAACAGGAATCATTTGTGACATAATCAAGTAGGGAAAAGCAATTTTTTCTGCTGTTTTTGACAAACTCATTATCACAGCAAGGAATATACCTACCCCAGCCCCAATACCAAAACCTATAGCGGCTCTTGAAAAAGTAATAACGCCTGCTTCTAGTAAAGACCTCCAATTGTTAACAAACACAATGAAAATTGTATGAGGAAAAGGTAACTTAGCTGCGGCCATTGTATCTTTCATTACAAACATTAAGAAAAATGCCAATACCTCTAGCAATACAAAAATGCTTGTAAACCATACAAAAGCCACCATCCGCCTTTCTTTTTTTGTAATCACCATACTTATACCCCCTCAAAGCTTTTTCTAATCTTTGCCACATATTCATAAAACTCAGGCATCTCTCTTAGAGAACTTTCTCTTGGGCGAGGCAAGTCAATATCTACCACTGCTGAAACCCTTCCTGGATGGGGTGATAATACCACTACTCTATCTGATAAAAATACAGATTCTGGAATATTATGTGTAACAAAAATAATGGTTTTTTTCGTCTTTCTCCATATCTTCAATAAATCCTCATTCAATTTTTCACGGGTAAACTCATCAAGAGCTGAAAATGGCTCATCCATTAATAAAATCTCAGGATCTAATGCCAAGGCTCTTGCAATCCCAATCCTTTGTTGCATACCACCACTTAACTCAAAGGGATACTCGTAACCAAAATCTTTTAAACCTACTAGATCTAAAGTTTTATCGATACGTGCTGTTCTTTCTTTTCTTGGTATTTTCATAATTTCCATTGGAAGACAAATATTTCTTCTTACTGTTCTCCAATCGTAAAGAACAGGATTTTGAAAGACAATA
Organism: Natranaerovirga pectinivora; assembly: GCF_004342165.1. Lineage (NCBI taxonomy): Bacteria > Bacillati > Bacillota > Clostridia > Lachnospirales > Natranaerovirgaceae > Natranaerovirga > Natranaerovirga pectinivora. The sequence continues at coordinate 232,407 of NZ_SMAL01000003.1, forward strand.
CCATACTTTCTTTGTAACCTTATATCTTTTGGTGATTGACCATTAATGGTTACACTTCCTGTCGTTGGTCGTAACAAATCTGCAATGATACGAAGCAATGTGGTTTTACCACATCCTGAAGGACCTAAGAGAGAAATAAACTCGCCTTCTCTAATATCGAGATTCACATCGTTTAGGGCAACAATGTCCTCCCCTCTTTTTCCTTTATAAATCATATTGACATTTTTAATTTGGATTTCTGATCCATTCATATATAAAACCTCCTAAGGACAAATTTCCTCAATCTAAGAAAAAGGGCGCAAAAGATTTCTCTTCTGCGCCCTTGCAGTTCTACTTTTATATTTTTACTGGCTTATTTCTACTCTTTTACCAGGAGATATGGCACCTACTGGACATACAACTACACATAGATGGCAGCCTACACATTTTTTAGGCAATAACTTTGGTTTTTCTTGATCTTCATCCATTTCTATGGCTTGATGACCACCATCATAACAAGACAAGTAACATCTGCCACAACCAATACAGTTCGTTTTCTCAAACTTTGGATACGAGATGGAATGGCGGTTTAATTTTTCTGCTTGAACCAACTTAGGTAAGGCCATACCCACCATCTCTTGAACAGAATCAAATCCCATCTCCCCTACATATGTAGAAAGTCCCTCAATTAAATCATCAATGATTCGGTAGCCATACTGCATTACAGATGTTGTGATTTGTAAATTCTCACACCCTAAAGCTAAGAACTCTGCACCATCTCTCCAACTTTCTATACCACCCATACCACTAATAGGCACATCCACTAACTTTGGATGCTTTTTCATATCATTTATAAAACGTAGGGCAATGGGTTTAACAGTTTTGCCTGAATAGCCTCCCACACTGGATTTCCCATCTACTTGAGGTTCTGAACTAAAATCATCTAAGTGTATGTTCATAATGCTTTTTATTGTATTGATGGCTGCTATTCCCGTTGCGCCATTATCCATTGCTGCTATAGCAGGTATCTCCATATTTCCTATGTTAGGCGTCATCTTAGCCAGTATAGGCAAGTGGGTTCCTCTTCTTGTTGCAGCTGTATAAAGAGCAACTAAATCTGGATTCTGACCAACATCTGACCCTAATCCTTCCCCTGTCATATGGGGACAAGAAAAGTTGCATTCAATAATATCTGCCCCTACTTCTGTCATACGTCGAGCTAAGTAAGTCCACTCTTCTTCATTTTGACCTAAAATAGAAGCAATAATAATTTTACTTGGATAATCTTCTTTTAACTTTTTGAGATATTCCAAATTCTCTTCTAAAGTATGGTCTGAGATTTGTTCAATGTTTTTGAACCCAATAAAAGAATTCCCTTCTTTCCGAATGGTTGAAAACCTTGGAGAAACTTCTTCTGGAACAAAAACACCAATGGTTTTAAATGCTACGCCAGCCCAACCCATCTCAAAAGCTTTTGCAACCATTTCATAATTGCTGGCCACCACTGATGAGGATAGGAAGAAAGGGTTCTCACAAGGTATGCCACAAAACTCAATACCTAGATCTACTTTTTTAATTCCTTTATTTTTATTTATATTTCCTATGTATGTCATAAGGCTTGGAATTTCTACTGGACGATCCACTTTTCCTTTTAAACACGTTTTTACACAGTCTTTGGTATCACAAGCCTTACATATTGCATTATCTTTTGCAGATGCTATGGCACCATTTATATTTTCAAATCGTAATGATCGAATGACTTTTGCTGGATCTAATCCATGGGGGCATCTTTTAGTACAAGGTGCATTGTGACAAATAAGGCACCCTTCCATTTCATTTCTTGCTGAAAATTCATTTAAAGTTCTTAGTTCCATAAGACACCCTCCTAACCAAATATATATAATTCATTACTTTCTACCAATGCGTTTTACAAATTTACCCCAACCTGGTTCTCCAACAAATGCGCCATCCTTATAAACCAATCGACCTCTTGAGAATGTCATTGTAGGATAACCTTTTAAGTGTACCCCTTCCCATATGGTATGGTCATAGTCAGAATGCATATTATCCACTGAAATGGTAAATTCTTTTTCTGGATCATAAATCACAATATCTGCATCTTTTCCTACTGTTAATGACCCTTTTTCAGAACAACCAAAGATTTTTGCTGGATTGGTTGAACATAATTCCACTGCTTTATTAAAAGTGATCTTCCCTTCATTGGCAGCTGATAGCATATATGGGTACAAATTTTCAACGCCAGCACAACCATTAGGAATCTTTGTAAAATCATCTTTGCCCCAGTCTTTTTCATAACTTTGGAATGGACAATGATCTGTTGCTACAACATCTATACCACCCGTTTTAATGGCATGCCATAAAGCATCTTGACTTTCTTGCCCTTTCATTGGTGGTGAACACACAAAGTTTCTACCATCTTCTCTTTTATAAACTTCACTTGTAAATTCTAAATATTGAGGGCAAGTTTCCACATAGATATCATACCCTTCTCTTTTTGCTTCAACGGCTGCTTCTAACCCTTCTTTATTGGCCATATGGACAATGTATAAGGAGGCATCAAGGTTTTTTGTCCAATGAACAGCTCTTATATCCCCTTCTGCTTCCACGTACTCAGGGCGGCTTAGATAATGATACCAAGGTGACGTCTTACCTTCTTTTAGGAAGTTCTCTATATTCAAATCTATAATGGCTGGACTTTCTGCATGGACATTAAGCATTGCACCAACTTCTTTGGCTCTTAACAATAACTTGGTAAATGTCCCATCATCCACCATCATCCCTTTATAAACAAAGAAACATTTAAAACTTGTGATGCCTTCTTCTACTGCTTTTTCCATTTCATCTAATATTGCCCCATCATTTAGGTCTGTAATACAACAATGAAACGCATAATCAATACAAGCTTCTTCTTCACAAATGGCTTTTTTCTCGTTGATTAATCCTAGAATGGACATCCCTGACCTTTGAACAGGATAATCAAAAACTGTTGTAACACCACCGCAAGCTGCCGCTCTTGTTCCTGCTAAATAACTATCTGCTGACACAGTCCCACCAAAAGGCATTGCCAAATGGGTATGAACATCAATGGCACCTGGTAAAACCAATTTACCACTTGCATCTACCACGGTTGCCTCTTCCTCAGAAAACCCTTTACCTATCCCTATAATTTTTCCGTCTTTTACGGCTATATCTGCTATATAAGTCTCCGTTGGAGAAATAATTGTTCCATTTTTAATAATTAAATCCATATGAATGACCTCCTTAAATCTAATTAATCTCTACCATTCCACTTTTTCAAAAGCCTCTTCCCCTGCTGATGTTACATTCAAGAAAATGGCCACATTTCCCTCTAATCCTATTTTCATAAAATCTGTACGACATTTGTCATATGGGGTATGAGCATATTGCTCTTGCATTGGTGAATACCCAATGGTTGGTTTTCTATCTATTCCACAGGTTTTACTAGCATCTGTTCCAAAATCCCAGTACCCGAATTTTACACTTTGACCAACGGCTTCTAATGCTTCTGCTGCTGCCCTAACAAAAGGATGGTCTTTGCTGATTTTCCAAGGACTCATATCTTTTGAAGCTTCATACGCCAGACCTGTATAGGAGGTTTCTAATGCACTTTTTATGATGACATCTGCTTTAAACTCTGGATCTTTACTTGCCAAATCATCAATAATACTTTGAATCTCCCCTAAAGCAGTTTCAGCTGTTTCTCCTGGCAATGTACGCCTATCAAGAGATAGGAGACATTTATCTGGTACAATAGATAATGCTCCTGGAGAACATTCTATAATATTTAAAGAAATAGACGCCTGCCCTAAATCTGGATCCGTTGGTAATGCTGGATACAATTCATCTTTGATTCTTTCAATAAGTGGCATAGCTTTGTAAATGGAATTGATTCCAAGCCAAGGGGCACTACCGTGAGAGGTCCTACCATAAACTGTAACCAACATTTCAACACGGCCTCTATGGCCACAATACAATTTTAATGAGGTTGCTTCTGAAGAAACCATTGCATCGTATGTTAATCCTTTTGCAGGTAAGGTTTTATCTATAAGATGTAGCATCCCTACCATCTCTGCTGGCTCTTCTTGAACAACACCTGTAAACATAAAGTTCCCTTTTATAGGAAAGCCTTTTTCACGAAGTTTTACAAGTAAACCACCAGCGTATATTTGAACAGCTTCTCCACCTTTGACATCTGATGCGGCTCTTCCGTGAACACACTCAGCTTCATCAGGCTCTTTGTCTTGATTGTCTACTTTACATCTATCAATGAATCCACCATATGGGTCATATCCTTCCCAGTTATCCACATCTCCAGGACTTACATGGTCCATATGTGAATTGTACATAATGGTTGGTCCTGGTTCCGTTCCTTTTACAATCCCCACTACATTTCCTTGATCATCGCGAAAAACCTCATCATAACCTAACTTTTCCATCTCTGCTATATTTAGATCTGCTACATCTTTTTCTTCTCCACTCATACTTGGTGTTTGAATCAATTTTTGAACAAATTCAATCATATCTTTGTATAGTTCTTCTGTAATCTCTTTGATCGCCTTTTTTAACTTATCATCTAATAGATTTAACAATTTACCTCACTCACCTTTCTATCTAAACTATAGCTGAAAATCTTTTTGATCTAATTTGGTTAACTCATTAAAAATAGAAACATTGCCCACTAAGGCTTTTTCCATATAGTCAATTCTTACTTTGTCTATCGGTCTATGACAGTAAAATTCTTGCATTGGTGAATACCCTATGGCTGGTTTTTTCTCCCGACCACTAATCACTGAAAGATCCGTTCCAAAATCCCAATACCCAAACTTTACTGGTTGTTCTACACCCTTTAAGCCTTCTGCAGCTGCCTTGGCAAATGGGTGCTCTGGACTGATTTTCCAAGCTTCTTTTACATTAGGCATTGCTACTGTTTTTCCTGTGTAGGTGGTTCTAGGAACTGTTGCTATTTCTACTGTGGCTCTAAAATCAGGGTCTTCAGCTGATATCTCATCTATAATTTTTTGAATCTCTTCAACACACCCATTAAAAGTTTCACCTGGTACAAATCTTCTATCGTATGTAATATGGCATCTGTCTGGTACGATACACATAGAACCAGGCGTGCAATCTATAATTGTAAGGGCAATACTTGACTTCCCTAAGTTTTCGTCTGTTTTATGATTCTCTTCTACAAATTCTTCTACTTGATCAATAAATTTTGTTGCTTTATTCACTGCATTAATGCCAAGCCACGGGGCACTTCCGTGAGAGGTAACACCCGAAATGGTGACTTTTAGCTCAACTCGACCTCTGTGGCCTAGGTATATTTTTAAAGAAGTGGCTTCACAAGATACAACACCGTCATATGTAATCCCTTCTTCTGGAAAGGTTTCATCAATTAATTTGATCATACCTAATTGCTCTGCCGGTTCTTCAAGAACCACACCTGTAAAAATATATCTACCTTTAATGGGGTATCCCATTTCTCTAAGGTTTAATAGCATTTTCCCTGAATAAATCTGGCAAGCACCGCCGCCTTTAACATCTGAAGCTGCCCTACCATGAATGACTTCAACGGACTCATAGCCATCTCTGTCTTGATTCTCCATTTCATTGATATCAATTTCTGCACCATATGGGTCATAACCGCCCCACTCACTGTGATCTCCAGTATCTACATGGTCTAAATGGGCATTGAACATAATTGTTGGTCCTTCTTCAGTGCCTTCAATGATGCCGATAACATTCCCCCATTTATCACGAAAACATCGATCGTATCCTAATTTTTTCATCTCTGCTAAATACAAATCTGCAACGCCTTTTTCATCTCCAGGAAGTGCTGGTACCCGAATGAGCTTTTGACAAAATTCAATCATATTAGGTTTTAGTTCTCCTGCCATTTTACTTAGTATTCCTTTTATATTCTCCATCTTGGTTACCCCCTTCTTTCTATGAATAGTCCTTATTAGTAAAATGAATCTTTAAACATTTGGACGATATCTTCTTCTGTTGGTTTAACAATACAATTGCCAATATTACGAGTCTGTATGGCTAACCCACTGAATTTACTAATCTCTTCTAAAGTAATAACTTCTTTTTTACCAAACATTTTATTCATTAAGTCTTTAAAGTCTTTCGAACCAGTCATATTCATAGCATTTAATATTCTTTTTCCTAACTCTGGTTTTTGTTCTTCTACTAATCTTAAGTAATCTCCTAACAACAATCCATTGGCTCTTCCGTGATCAATGTCTTTAAAATACGTTAAGGAATATCCCATCGCGTGAACGGCTGTTGTTCCTGTTTGTGCAATAACCATCCCTGCAATTAAAGAGGCATGTAATAAAATCTCTCTGGTTTTCAAATCAAACTTTGATTGGTTATTTGATTCTAAGGCCTCTAACATTATTGGTGTGACTTCCATAATCATTCTTATACTTTCTACTGCCAAAGCATCTGAAATGGTTGAAGCCTTTACTGACAACATCCCTTCTACTGCGTGAGATAGGGCATCTATTGCTGTATTAATAGTGGTTTCTACACCTAGTTGTGTCATATATTTAGGATCTAAAAAAGCCACTTTAGGAAATATTAAATCCGTTGCAATACTGGTTTTTGTCTCCGCTTTATCATTGGTAAGTATAGCGTACTGAGTTACTTCTGATCCTGTTCCTGCTGTTGTTGGCACAATGGCTATGGGAAGGACTTTGTCTTCATAGATTCCTGAGAACAAATTTTCCTCATCAATTGTTTGAGCAGCCAGCAATGCAATGGCTTTACCCGCATCCATAGGTGACCCCCCACCTATTGGAATAATAAAATCTATATTATTTTCTTTGGCAATCCTAGCCCCTTCATACACACAAGAAATTGTTGGATTGCTCATCACTTTATCAAATACTACATACTCAATCCCTTCAGCTTCTAACGCTTTTTTAACATCACTTTCTGAACCATTTGATTTGGCTGATCTAGTGCCTGTTACAATTAACGCCTTTTTACCAAGAGATTGAAACAAATTGCTATTGTTCACAATACAGTCATTTCCCATTACCACTCTAGTTGGCATAAAATATTTATAATTCATAAATGCCTCCTTCTTATATCATTTTGTCTACTTCTACAAGTACCTCATCCATTATTGTCATAGCTTCTTTTAATTCTTCGTCTGTTATAATCAGTGGTGGCGCTACGATGATGACATTTTCATGAGTATAGGTACTAAAGCCTTTTTCTATTAACATCCCTAGAATTGTTTTCATCACTTTTTCAGGATCTTTACCGTATTCTACAATAGGTTCTTTGGTTGCTTTGTCTTTTACAAGTTCTATGCCACCAAACAATCCAATGTAACGCACATCACCTACACAAGGATGTTTTTCTTTTATATCTTCTAAAAGTTGGCCTAATAATATGCCACTTTCTTTTGTTTTTTCAAGTAAACCTTCTTCTTTATAAACTTCTATTGTTGCAATCCCAGCTGCACAACCTATTGGATGGGCTGAATAAGTCAAACCACAACTTAAGAAATTATTATCAAAGAATGCGCCTATCTCCTTGCTCACTAGGACGCCTCCAATAGGTGCATAACCACAGGTAACACCTTTGGCAAATGTGATTATATCTGGCTTTACATTATAATTGTTAACACCAAACCATTCACCTGTTCTGCCCCATCCAGTCATTACTTCGTCACATACCATTAAGATGCCAAACTCATCACATATGTCACGAACACCTTGTAAATACCCTTTTGGTGGAATAATAATCCCATTGCTTCCTGTTATAGTTTCTAAGAAAATAGCGGCTACAGAGTCTCTGCCTTCATAAATAATTTGTTCTCTTAATTGACTTAAGTAGTATTGTGTTCCTTCTTCTTCACTATGAAATTCAAATGGTGCTCTATATGTATAAGGATCAAAGAATTTTACAAACCCTGGAATCCCTGGTTCACAAGCATATCTTCTAGGTTCTCCTGTTAGGTTCGCTGCCCCATATGTTGCCCCGTGGTATGAACGGTATCTTGAGAAGATCTTATGTCGTCCTGTTATCATCTTAGCTATTTTAATGGCATTTTCATTGGCATCTGCCCCCCCTAAAGTAAAAAATACCTTTCCCATATTATCTGGTGCTAACTCAACAACCATTTTTGCTAATTGGGATCTAACATCTATTGCATAGGCTGGTGAGGCAAAGGCCAATTTTTCTGCTTGATTTTGTATGGCTTTGATGACTTTTTTATTGTTATACCCTATATTCAGATTAACCAATTGAGAGGACATATCATAATAACGCTTGCCATCCCCATCCCAAAAATAAATGCCATCTGCTTTTGCCATGACTTTAGGATTGATGGCACCTTGGTTACTCCAAGAGTGCAAATTGTATTTTTTTGATGTTTCTATTATTTCATTTGATGTCTTTAATTCTAGTTCCATTGACAATCACCTCATTATTTGAATTGCAAAAAGGGGCCTGAAACTAGTTATCTAATACTAGTGTCAGGCCCCTTTGCCATTGTTTACTATTAATTATTATTTATTATTTGAGTTGCGTTAAACTTATAACTATCATATCATACTTTTAACCCTTTTCAAGAAATTCAAGCACAAAATCTTTTGTGCTCCAGCACATAGGTGTGTTAATTATAGAAATTCTATAATATGAAAAGCCATTAATAGCTTCAAACCCTCTTGATAATCTAGATCACTACCAAGAATTTCTTTTATCTTTTTAATCTTATAATTGATGGTGTTGCGGTGGACATAAGCCTCTTTGGCTACCTTCTCCACACTGTTGTTATGCTCTAAATAGCTTTTTAATATGTCCATATAATCCGTACCATTTTTTTCATCAAAACTGGCCAATGGCCCTAAAGTATCTTCATAGAACTTCTTCAATACTTTCATATCTTCAACCTCTATAAGGAGTTGGTAAAGACCAATATTGCCATAGGACAATTGATCCTTATTCTGTCTTTCTGCAACACGCAAAACAGAAATGGCTCTTCTATAATTCCTTGGTAAAGATAGTATACCAAAGTCACTCTCACTAATGGCAGAACGTATTTTATAAGATTGTCCATTGTTACAGATCTCTTTTAATCGGGTTAAAGAACCTTCTATAAGCTTTAGTGGAAAGTTCTGTAAAACAGCAATTACGTATTTATCTTGACGAAAAATACTAAAACGATCGCTGTGATGATCTAAGAGCTTCTTTAAATGCAACCTAACACTTTTATCATACTCTGCTAATTTATCATTGGATGGCACTTGAAGAGAAATGGCTACAACACTAAATTCCGCATCCAAATTGAAGGCTTTTCGTTCTAAAATAGGACGGTACTCAAAGCTCTTCTCAGGAAAAAAGATGGCATTACGAAAAGCAGAGGCTACGGTTTCCTCATTCTCTTCCGCCTTAACAATCTTACGGCAAAAATCATTTGTAATATCAACAATTCTCGTCTTCCAAGGCACTGTGAATAAGGGAAATTGTACTTCATTACAATAATCAATTAAGTCCTGAGGCACAGCTTTAATATACGGACCAAGATTTAACACCAATCCACTGGCTTTGTGATCTACTAACCCTTTAACAAAGTCAACAAACCAATCGGTATTGTCTTGACCAATACCCGTACTAAAAATCAACTCTTGTCCGTGAAGAAAGGAGGCCGTCTCTGGATCTTCAAGCATATGAACCCAAGTCACCACATTGTTCATGTTTTTTTCTCCACAGATTAGTTTCATACCGTAGTTTTCTTTTGCGTATTTGCAGAGGTGTCTTAGGGTGATTGCCATGGTTATCAGCCTTTCTATCTTGTTGTTTATGTAAGCGTTGTATCTTTAGAGTTCTATTCTTATATTTTTATAACTTTATCATGGTAACGTGTATTATGCAAGCATTCTACTTGTAAGTTTATACATCCATATCTAATCTCTATCTATATCACTTATCTTTTTTATTTTTCAATATATCCCTTATATCCTTAAGCAACCTCTCTTGGTAAGAAGGTTCTACTTTTTTAAGGTTATACACTTCTTTTTTTCTTAGTGAGTTTAAAAACTTAACCACTAAAAAAATAGAGAAAGTCACTATCAAAAAATCTATCATGGTTTGTAAAAACTGTCCGTACCTAATGGCCAATTCATTAGTATTCTCACTACCTTCTGTAACGACCCACTTTAATGCTGTTAAGTCTATTCTTCCAGTTAGAATACCTAAAAAAGGCATAATAACGTCATTAACCAAGGATGAGACAATTTTACTAAAGGCACTTCCAATAATCACACCAATAGCTAAATCTATAATATTACCTCTTACTGCGAATTTTTTAAATTCTTGTAACATAGATGGGGCCTCCTAAGATAGTTAGAAAAGTCTTCTACTATAATGTTATGAGGTTTTCAAATATACTATGTTATTGAATGTCTTTGGATCTTTCTCTTACCCCAAAAAACAAAAGCTGACATTTATAAAATGTATCAGCTTTTTAGACTAGAACCCATCTATTTCTTAACTAATAAATCTTGAAGTTTTTCTTGAAGCCTTCTTTCTTCTCCACTTCCATTGGTTTGAAGTCTTAGAATAGGTATGCTGTACTTTTCTAGAATATTATCTTTCATCTTATCGCGTTCAAGTTGTTTTGGATTTTTTGCATGATATGCGTATCCATCAACTTCAACAACTAAAACAGGCATCTTATCAAATTTATTAAATATCACAAAGTCTGTATGGGTTAAGATGTTCATAGTGTATTTACATTCTTCATCATTAAGTTTACTTGGATCTTTTATTAGCATTTTAAGCGGTTGATGTATTATATGATTAAGATCTTTGAATTCTGGTAAGCTTAGCACTTTTTCAATTATTACATTCAACAAGTTTTCTGAATCATACTTAGACACTTTTTTTGTATTCTTTATGACTTCTAATAATTTCTTAGAATAACTCTTATAAAGTAGGTCAAAGACAGAATAAATCTGACTCTCGATTACCTCTAAATTATTATATTGAATATATTTTACTAAATCATTAATATTTGTACCTTTCCATTCGTCACAACCATCAGATACAACAACGATTAATTCATCGACTGCTCTAGAAACAGCAACGTTAATAAGGTTCGGATTATCCACAAAGTCATTTGCACATATTTCATTTGCAACCGTTGTCAAGATAATGATATCCTTTTCTCGTCCTTGAAATTTGTGAACTGTGTCTGCTTCAATATTACGGTCTCCAATTACCTTTTTAAGTTCATCCGTTTGTAATCTATAGGGTGAAATAATGCCTATGGATTGCAGTGACTCATTTATCCCTTGATTTGGAATTATCTCATCAAAGACTACGTCTATCTGACGTTGATTAAAATTACCTCTTGCATGATTACCTTTAACAGTTTTATATACTTTGAGAGGTTTATCATCATCTTGTTCATTAGTGAGTATAACGAGTTCATTATTATAAAACTTTTGATTACAAAACCCTATAATTTTAGGATGACATCTATAATGCTCCTTTAACAATGTTTTAGGAATATCCTTGTATAGAGTAATAATAGATGATAATAAGCTATTATCTGCATAACTATATGCACTATTTAATTTATAAGACTCAAATAAATCCCTTGAAGCTTTTTCAACTTCTGATGGTACAACATTAGGAAGCTGCTTCACATCACCTACTATTACAGCATTTTTAGCACAAGATAAAGCCAAAGCCCCAGTAACTAAATCAACTTGTGATGCTTCATCAATTATCACATAATCAAATAAATAATTTTCACTTGCGCAACTTCTTAAAGAATGAGTCGTACTTAAGATTACAGGATATTCTTTAATAAAATCTTGAAAGTTTTTTCTAATAATATCATTAGTGAACTTTCTCCTATTACCATTAGCCGTACATCGCTTTGCTAATTGGGCTTTGAATAACTTCATTGAATTTTGACTGTATTTTTCCATTTCATTATCAAAATTATAATCCTGAAGTTCGCTTGATATATCTTTTATTTTATTCTTTATTTCTTTAATCTTTTTATCATAGTAGTTCTTTTGAAGAAATGAAACAATTAACTCTGGTGGATTTTTATAAAACTTAAAGCTATATATACCATAAAAGATGAGATTATATAATTTTGTTATTAATGTATGCTTTTCCTTTTCAATATTACGTTGATAATCTATCAATACCGTTAGAATTTTATCTGCACTCGGTCGCGAAAATCCAGCTAATGTTAAAGGCTCCACGCTTGATTCAGTATAGTATTTATCAAAATACTCACTTTCTGTTAGTAGCCCTGATAACTCTAGCTTTAATACCGCTCTTTTGTTTTGAAGCTCAAGCATTTCATTTAATTTCTTCTGCGCTTCTTTTAAATTTGCTTTGATTTCTAAAATCTCTGAGTGAGACAATTCCCAATTACTCATGCTGGGATAGTTTTGTTTTTGTTCTGCAAAAAACTTTTCTTTATTATCATTGTTACCTAAATAAGCAGCAATAAAATCAACATCATACTTTTGAAGTTTCTCAAGGACATTGGCAGTTGCAGAGTTATTATTAGAAACGATAGCTACCGTTTCCTTATTAACTATGGCATTTGCAATTATATTCAAGATTGTTTGTATTTTACCAGTCCCAGGCGGTCCTTCTATAACACTGATTTGCTCAGTTATCGCTTTTTCAGTTGCAGATTTTTGACTTAGATTGAATCCAAAAGGAAAGATTGGTTGTTTTAAATTGTCTTTTTTATTTATTGGTTTATTCTCAATATAATTAGCCAAAACACTTCTAGGATTAATTGTAAGTTTACTAAACTGATTGCTTAAAAAGCTGTAGTCATCTTCTTCATTTTTCATACTAACTTTATCAGCGAGTTTATGCAAATATTCTAAAAGGTCTTGTCCTGATTTAGTTTTTAAGCCTCTCTCTTTAAGGACAATACTTCTTCGCGGAAAAATCTTTTTGTAGCCAGACTTATAAATAATCCTATAATAATCACCAAAATCAAGTATCTTTCCAATACCTGTAAGGGGTTGGTCATTATCATAAACAAAATAATTCTCATGGTTAATTATTATTGGATCTTTCAACCATTTTATATTGTTATATCCATAACTCCAAACTTTGTTATCATTAAACGTAACCTGCCATTTTCCCTTATCATATATGCATTTTTTAATTTCTTCAGTTTTATCTTGACCTTTTGCAAGGATAAGATGTCTTTCTACATTCAATATTAGATCACCCCTATTAACCATTTACTATAAAAACAGCTTTAAGAAATTGCATTATACCTCTTTAACCTTTTGAGCTAGAATATAATTTATCTCCCAAGAAAGTTTATATAATGATGGTCATGTCTTAAAATTGATTGTGCATCAAACTCCCTCTACAAAATCCCATATTAAAATTACTATTACTGCTACTTTTTTAATTCCTACACAGTTAGTTCTAGTTAAGAGTTGCTTTCCGTTTGCACCGATAAAATATTCCCCTTTATACTCTATTAGCTCTGACAACCCAAACAGTTTATTACGAATTTTTCAACTTTGATGTGTTCGAATATAATAAATAGCCCTTGTTTTTTTACGTTTATTCACCTAATCCTACTATCTTTTAACATATGTAAATAACCTTTTTATAAATCAAATAATTCATTTTTTCTTAATTAATACTGGTTTAAATCCTTTACTATATATGTAATTTTCTTTTTGCATTATTGGTCCTATTAACGAAGCATATCTAGGATTTAAGTTATGATTATCTCTCAGATATTCCCCTAGTCCACCTTTAATAGGTTTATCAAAACTTGCACCTAATGGGTACCATTTGTTTTCATCAATTAAATAATTATCTAAAACATCTGCAAAAACTGCACTTTGGAATTTATATGGGGTTGTCCCCCAAGTGCTCTTAACTTCACCATTCTTTATTTCATATAAAATTTCTGTATCTTTGCCTGAAAGCGGCTTAACTTTTTTCATCGTTTATATCACTCCTATATTTTAACTAAAATAATTCTCAAAATACCCTAGAAATTTATTAATTGATTCATTTCCCTATTTAATAGTAACTGACTAATACTACCCCTCCATATAAACACTTCATAAACAACTCTTAACGAATATTTATATTTCACGAATTAAGTTCTTATCTTTTATTATATATGGTTTAATTATTATTTTTCACCCTTAGTTCACTATTTTAATAATATTACAAATTGAACATACTTTCAATATCAGTTAATTATATTATATCTAGAATACTATCTGGGTAAACGCTAGATTCCTGGGGGGTAAAAAACAACCCCCAAGCCACTGATATGATCCCCTTATAGTAGACAGATAAAAGAAACCATTTTAAACTGCTTATTAGAAGGGGATTTTTCATGAGCAAAATTTATCAAACATAAATAAATTTCCATTCACTATTTAAGTTTATTGTTTTAATTCTGATTTCTTTATCTAATGGAAAAAGTTCATTTACCTCTTCAGTTATTGTAGGATAAAGAAGCAAACTTATTACAGCTCCTTCAAATTTAATTTGACTTGCATATGCATAAATCTGATAAAGATGGTTTGTCCTCACTCTTTTTAAATCTGACCAGTTATTTACTATCAATGTATAAGAGTAGTACTATTTAGTGTCAATAACATTTGCCTTTTCTTTTTATTACTTTCCACAAAATATCAGTTCTCATCTCAGGCAATAATAAGTTTTCTTTACTTATTTCATAGTTTAAGTTGCAGTTCAATTTTGGTGCTTGAACTGTAACTTCATCATTTCTTTGATAATACTTATAAAAATCTGAAATAAATATCTCATAAAGTTTTGCCATCTTATTATCTCTTACAAAATCTGAAAAGACAACTTCCTTTGCTTCTCATTGTTATTAGCCCTAAAAACAGCAACTCACTAATATTAATTAATTTTTAATTATAAATTCTTCTAAAAAACTTTTAGATTTAGGTGTGTTTTAAAGTAATTTGTCATTAAACAGTAAATATATACATTTTTAAAGTTTTGTGATACAATTAACTACTTTTAAATTTTGATGGAGGAAATAACATGTTTGGTGATAACAGTGAAGGTTTTACAAATGAAATAAAAATAATAAATTATATAAATTCTTGTAGATCATTTGATTTATTAAATCAAAATTTCAAGAATTTTCTCTCCTTTTTATTTGATGCTAATTTAACTAGATTTTCAATTAGTGCATATAAACCTAAAGGACAGGTGAAACCAGATATTGGTATAACTATAAATGGAATAACCAAATTTGTAAGTGTAAAAAAAGGTAGTGGAAATAGTGTTCATCAAGAACCTCTAACTGTATTTGAATCCTTCCTTGTTGCAGCATCAGTACCCCCTAATTCCATTACATATCTAAAAGAATTTCATTATGGTGATGGTTCAACTAATGGTAATGGTGGTCCAAGAATTAATGCTACTACATGGCAAGCTAATAATCCACAAAAAGTTTTTCAAATGAATAGGGATTTCAATAATCCTTATCTATTGCAGGCTTTATTTAATAAATTTCTATTTATAGGCAATATACCTGATGCTCCAATTGTAGATGTAATATACCACGGGACTATTAACGAAGGGCTTTGGGCAAGTCGCTCTGAAGTTATTAGCTATTTACTCTCTGTAAACAACACTGCTACAAATGTGCATTTTAGCAAATTAACATATCAAGTTTGGAATAGAAACTTAAATTACAATCCAAACACTTCCAGCAGACGTCATGTTATGCAAGTCAAATGGCCTAGCCTAACTAATGACTTACTATATATACAGCGTCATCGAAATTAAATAAACATCACGAAACGGAGGTAATCATGGGTAATAATTTACACGGCAATACAAACGAAAAATCACTTTCTGCTTCACTTCATAATAAAAAGCACAAAGATCTCGCAAACTTAAATTTACGAACTTTTATTAAAGAGATCCACCCTACAGTAACTGATGATACACTTATTCAGTGTCCATATAATGCAAGTATGAAAAAGCAGGATATTCAAATTCTGATAGCTAATAAAACTTACTTCATCAGTGTTAAAACTGGTTCTGGAAATAGTATTCACCAAGAGAAACTAGAGCCATTTATCAAGATACTTAAAGAAAGCTACTCCATATCTGATTCCCTAGCTAATGATATTCGCTTCTTTGTGTGGGGAGATGGAACATATGATGGCAGTGGTTTAAAAGAGAATCGATTAAATGCAAGCAAAATAAAAAAATTATATCCAAATATCATTAACAACATTCAATCATTTTTTCACCAACATAAAAAAGAGTTATTAACTAGATTTCTCGTTACTGGTAGATTTAATGGACATATTGATTATATTTACTACGGAACACCTTTAAGTGGGGTTTGGTGTGCTACACAAGATGCACTTAATTTTCATAACGATTACTCTGCAAAATCTCGTGGTGGCATCAAGTTAGGTAACACTACATTTCAAACTTGGAATAGATGTATAGAAGGCCATAAAAAAGAAAACGAACGTGACACTATACAACTTAAATGGGGTGCAATTCAAACCGATATCTCTAATATACGGAAAACCAATATAACTTTAAATATGGGGACTCAAGAAGGTGACTCAGGAGAATTTAATTTTTGTACAGAGTTAAATCGAAGTAAAAGCAATTCAAATCGATATTGGAAGTTTTTAATTGAGAATGTAAATTTACCCGAATCGCTTGATAATATCTATGCTGTAAAAGTATCTAACAACGTTTTTTCAAAATTAGCTAATATGAAAGTTCTTCCTAAAACAGACTTATATCTTGTACAAGCTGAACTGGATCCTCAATTTCTATTACTTAACAATCACATATTAGATGAGAATTTACTTAACGATAAAACATTTAAAATTATCCCCGGTTCTGGAATTTCTATCAAACGACCAGACTCAACAAAGTACACTATACAGAAGCTATCTGTTAACTCGTTCAATACTCTATTTGGAAACACTTATTTAGCTGCAGGAGCTTCTTTATATTGTAACACTAAAGAAATCAACAAAAATGATGCAGTCATTTCAGCTTGGGGACTAACTTATGACGAGTTAATAAATAGCTTTCCAAATGTTAAAAAAATTGGCATCCTAAACTCTACAGCTTCTATTGAAGAAAAGGTAAGCATATGTAAAACACTAAAAACATATTGTAATGAACAAATAAAGAAACTGATACAAGATGATTCAAGTAAGTCTGATTTAATTTTTAAAGGAATGGGGAATTTTGAAGAACCTTATGTAGCTCATTTTATATTCAAAAATCAAACTCTTCAATTTAATACTCCTACAAATTTTTCCGTAACTACTGGCTCTGGAAGAAGCAAAGGGAAATATACTATAGAGATAAAACCCAAATAGTCCAAAAGACCCCATTCTATACATAACGGGGTCTTTTTTATAACAAAACTCTTACAATTTCTTTTGCAATTTCTTCAATTACAGACACAACTACACTATTTCCAATTTGTTTATATGAGTGTGATGAATTTTCTTTTATTTGATAAGTATCTGGGAATCCCATGATTTTCAAACACTCTCTTTCAGTTAATTTTCTCATTTGTTTTATATAGACAGGAACATTGTTTCCACCTGTCCCCATCTTTGCTGTAAGGCAAGGAGAAATACCATCACTACGAAAGTTGCATCTTGAAGCTCTTATTTCATTTGCTAAAATGATATTACCTTGACTTGCATTATATCTTTTACTCACTAAATATTCTGCAAGAAAATTATTGATATTAAATTGAGCAATTTCAGTAATATTATATCTTTCATCTTCAATGTCTTTTACAATATCATTTATTGTAAAAGTAAGTTTACGCTCCTTTGGAAATTGATAGAACTTACTATATATTGCATTTTTTTGTTCTTGAAAGCCAATTTTCAAGTCCTCTCTAAATCCAACACAATACCATCTATTTCTGTTTTGTGGCACTCCGTAATTATAAGCATTCATTAATTTCCACTTAGAATTATATCCAAGTTCATGTAGTCTGCTTTCTATTACTTCAAGTGTTTTTCCATTATCATGACTAACTAATCCTGCTACATTTTCTAAGAAAAAAGCTTTAGGTCTTCTTTCTTTAATAATTTTTTCAATCTCAAAAAACAACGTCCCTCTTGTATCCTCAAATCCTTTTCTCAATCCTCCTATAGAAAAAGGCTGACATGGAAATCCTCCAGCAATTATATCAAATTCAGGTATTTCATCTAGTGGTATCTTTGTTATATCCCCTTTAGGAGTCTCTCCAAAATTTATAGCGTATGTTTCTGCAGCATATTTATCTATTTCTGAACTCATAACACATTTAATACCATTATTTTCAAAAGCAATTCTGATACCACCAATTCCTGCAAATAAATCGATCATTTTAAGCATTTATAATCCCTCAACATTTCTAACACTGCATCAGCTATTGATTTCCCTAATATAGGGGGTACTGCATTTGCCAATTGCTGATGCTGATCATATTTTGTCCCTGTTAATTCAAAGTCATCATTAAATGATTGAATTCTTGCAACTTCCCTAACAGTTGGAGTTCTATCATAAATAGGGTGAATAATCATAGATTTCGATACGTGTTTTATTGTAATTGATGGTTCATCCATCTTTAATCTTCTATAATTATTGCTATGCTTTCCCCCACCTTGTCCTAGTCCTATAGGGATATCCTGCCAATTTCCTCCTTGTGGAACACTGTGCATTCTTTTAACTATTAGAGGCGCGTGTTTTATAGGCTCATGATTAAGTATGGCTTTACGTCCCGCCATTAATGTTTGATATTCATTTTTAGGTTCTAGATAATCACTTCCATCCTTTGGGATATTTCCTAGCGCATCTCCAACTGTTATAACTGGCTTTTTACCATTACCATATTGTGGTTGTGGAAATTTAACATTATCTACTAATGATGCTATAAATATAACCCTTTTTCTATTTTGAGGAATACCGTATTCCGAAGCCGTAAGCACATTTACGTCAACATAGTATCCTAGTTCTTTCAATTCAGATACAATTACATCTTTTACATTCTCACCTGATGGTATTGTCATAGATAATAGACCCAATACATTTTCTATAACGACTACTTTAGGTTTCACTATTTCAACAATTCTAATTACCTCTTTAAATAAATTATTTCTTTCATCTAGGACATCTCTTCTTCCAGCCATTGAAAACCCTTGACAAGGAGGTCCAGCAATAACAACATCCGTTTTTCCTATGTATTTTTCAAAAAACTTCTCATCTAGTTCTCTAATATCACCTTGTTTTACTTCAGTTGATGGATGATTCTTCTTAAAAGTATTTAAAGCCACATCCCAAAAGTCAACGCCTAACATAGTCTTAAATCTATTTGTCATTTCAAATCCATATGAAAATCCACCAATACCACAAAACAAATCAATAATTTTATACATCTTTCAACCTCTTTCCAGCTCACTTTGTTATTATTTTCTCTATAACTTCTAATCTTTTTTTCCCACATTGCTGTTGTAGAATTTTGGTGAACTGATCAAACTTCAAAATTTTCCCCCTATTATTCATATATATATTGCTTATATTTTGAATTAGTAAATCCTCGTCTAACTCATTTCTCCAATACATATCAACTAGGTTATTTAACGTATCAGCTAATTCTCGTTGATTCCTATAAAATGATTTAGCTATCATCTATACACCTTCTCTCTTATATCAATACCATACCATTTTATTACTATTTCTATACCAAAATTATACTATTATGCTTTCTCAATGTCAAATTAAAATACACAAAACCTTAACCTAAGAACTACACTAATTTTTTTTATTTTTTTTGCTGTTTCATCTCCATACTAATTTTGATATACGTGTTTAGACATCAATGGATAGGCTTTTACCAAACAACCCTTTAAGTTATACAAAGAATTCTATAATCTTCATAAAATCTACCCCATTACACTCACAACCAACTTGATATATCTTGTTAATTTTGAATGATACTTGCATTTTTTTGCTCATTGTCATTTATATGATTGAATAGCACTTTTTTTAGTATTATACTATTCCAAAGAATACAAAATAATTGAACAATATAAACGGAGGTAATTATGGATAATTTTATTTTTCAAAACCCTACAAAAATAATATTTGGTAAAAATACAGAAAGCTCAGTTGGTAAAGAAGTTAGTTCATACAGCAAAAAGATTCTACTTCATTATGGTGGCGGTAGCATTAAAAAATCAGGTCTTTATGATAAAGTGGTTGCTTCTTTAAAAGAAGCAAATATAGAGTTTATTGAATTACCAGGGGTTAAGCCTAATCCAAGACTTAGTTTGGTTAGAGAAGGGATTCAGATCTGTAGAGACAATGGTATTGACTTTGTCTTAGCCGTTGGTGGTGGAAGTGTTATAGACTCTGCAAAAGCCATTGCAATAGGTGTGCCTTATAATGGGGATGTATGGGACTTTTACACAGATAAAGCCGATGCCACTGAGGCATTGCCTGTTGGGACTATTTTAACCATTCCAGCAGCAGGTAGTGAATCTAGTACAGGTTCTGTTATTACCAATGAAGATGGATGGTATAAAAAACCTTATAATTCTGCTCTTATCTATCCAAAGTTTTCAATCCTTAATCCTGAATTGGCCTATACCCTACCTAGATATCAAATATCATGTGGTGCAGCAGATATCCTTGCGCATTTAATGGAAAGGTATTTTACCAATTCAAAAAATGTTGAGTTTACTGATCGTCTAATTGAATCTACTATGAAAACCATCATTAATAATGTACCAAAGGTTCTTAAAAACCAAGAAGATTATGATGCTTGGGCTGAAGTGATGTGGGCTGGTGCCATTGCTCATAATAATTTACTTAACACTGGAAGAGTTGGTGACTGGGGCTCTCACAATATAGAACATGAATTAAGTGGTATTTATGATGTTGCCCATGGTGCTGGGTTAGCTGTGGTCTTCCCTGCTTGGATGAAATATTTATACAAACATGATATGAATCGTTTTGTACAATTTGCTGTGAGAGTTTGGAATGTGGAGCAAGAATTTTTCTCTCCTGAAGAAACGGCTTTACAAGGGATAAAAAAATTAGAAGAGTTTTTTGTATCTATTGATATGCCTATTACCTTAAAAGGTCTTGGCATTGAAGATGATCGTTATGAAGAAATGGCTAATAAAGCCACTGATAATGATGCATCGCCTTTAGGTAATTTTGTTAAATTAAATAGCAAAGATATTGTTAATATTTTAAAATTAGCACAATAATATATATATCTCCATTGAGTATTGATCAATGAGATGGATGGTTTAGCGCGTTGAATTTTTAACTTGATAAAACTTTACTAAATGTTAGTATTGTAATTTTGATCGTATCTTGTTAAAATAGATACTACACAGAAATTACATTTTCAGCGATACTTATGTTTCTTGGGATGCAAGAGTCATAAGTTGCGTTAGAATAGATGATACAGAATGGAGGAAATAAGATGTCTTTTCAATATATACAACAATTACCAGAACCTTATGTAATAAAAAACAATATTCCAGTTCCAGCTGAATTACAAAAACTCAAAATACAAAGAGATGAGGAAATCAGAAAAGTATTTACAGGGGAAAGTGATAAATTTATTTTAATCATTGGTCCTTGCTCTTCTGATAATGAAGATTCTGTTTGTGATTACATTAGTAAGTTAAGTGCCATTCAAGAAAAAGTGAGCGATAAAATTCTAATGATTCCTAGAGTTTATACCAACAAACCAAGAACGACTGGTGAAGGGTATAAAGGAATGGTTCATCAACCAGATCCAAGTGGAAAGTCTAATATGTTAGAAGGTATCAAAGCCATCAGAAATATGCATATTAGAGCAGGTATGGAATCAGGCTTAACAACTGCTGATGAGATGCTTTACCCTGAAAACTATGCTTACTTAGATGATCTTTTAAGTTATGTTGCTGTAGGTGCAAGATCTGTTGAAAATCAACAACACCGTTTAACAGCTAGTGGTATTGATATTCCTGTAGGTATGAAAAACCCTACAAGTGGTGATGTGAATGTAATGTTTAATTCTATTAAAGCAGCTCAAATTGATCATACTTATATTTATCGTGGTCATGAAGTTGAAACAAGCGGTAATCCTTTAGCACATGCTATTTTAAGAGGTGCAGTAGATCATTATGGCAGAAGTCTTCCTAATTACCATTTTGAAGATCTTAAATATGTTATTGATTTATATGCAAAAATGAACTTACACAATCCAGCTATTATTATTGATACAAATCATGCTAATTCTAATAAGCAATATCAAGAACAACCAAGAATTGCTTTAGAAGTCGTTCGTAATAGAAACTATGACTCAACCTTTAAAAAAGCAATTAAAGGTCTAATGATTGAAAGTTACCTTGTAGGCGGTAGACAAGAGGTCAATGAAGGTGTTTATGGTAAATCTATTACAGACCCTTGTATTGGATGGGATGTAACAGAAAAAATGATTTATGATATTGCAGATAAACTATAAAAAATAATCAATTAATAAACGCCCTTATTAAAATAATTTTAATAGGGCGTTTTTATGTTATTAGTTCTTAAGATAATTGTTGTACAACCTTTAAAGCAGCATCATAGTCTGGGTGATTTGTCACTTCTGATACATACTCTACAAATTTTAATGTTCTCTCTTTATCAATAACTAGAATACCTCTTGCTAATAAACGAAACTCTTCTATTACAAATCCATACTTACTTCCAAAGTCTAACTCTTTATGATCCGATACCACAATACTGTTTTCAATGCCTTGTGCCCCACAGAATCTACTTTGAGCAAAAGGTAAATCCACACTAATGGTTATAATAACAACATCATTTGATAAGTTAGAAGCCTCTTGATTAAATCTTACAGTTTGTTGTTCACAAACCCCTGTATCCACCGATGGCACAACACTTATTATCACATTTTTACCTTCTGTTTCTTTATAAAAATCAAATACACTTAAGTCATTTTTTACCGCAGTAAAATTCTCTGCTTTCTGTCCTACATTCACTTCTTCACCTAGTAACATAACTGGGTTTCCACCAAATTTTACAATACCATTCTTTTTCATCATAATTATTTCCTCCACGCTAATTAAAATTTTTTTAATAAGTAAAATTTATTCATTTAAACTATTCTAGAGTATTTTCTACAATTTTATAAAAAATAAACCCTATATCAAAAAGTATGTGGGCATTATCTTCAAATATGTCTTTGTTAAAGGACCTTCTTCGAACCCAATCTTATTCCTATTTTCCAAATTAAAAAGTTGAAAATTAAAAGGAGAACCAAATACAAATAAATACCCAACTTGAATGTTAAAAAGATATAATGAAGGAAAGCAAATACACCTAAAACAATGATTAATCCTAAAAACTTTAAACCTTCTGTTTCCTTCACTACCTCAAAGTTTTCTGAAAAAGGCAAGCCTTTATCCAAGCCAATAAAACATATTACTGTAAATGCTAGTAAGCTAATGAAAATCACTACAATATCCGGTATAATGCTTACGCCAAATAGCCCAATAAAAACACCAGCGTTAATGATATAGATAGGAACTACCAAACGAGCCAATGCTGCTTTTAAAGTGCCCTTAATTATGAACTCTTTCGAGTCATATGGGACCATTCTATAAATCCATGAGCCCTTCCATTGACTTGAGTGTTTAGACATCATAACTATATTTGGAATAATAAGTGCAGACATATAGAGCCATAAATACATTTTACTATTTGACAAACTTCCAAACCCTTGACCCTGTAAAATATTAAAAAGCATAATATATGGGAATACCAAGGCTATTCCTAAACTTGGGTATACTTTTAACTTAAAGTCTCTTTCTGTCTTAAACATATTATATGCAAATTTAAAATAAGTCCTTTCATATCTGTTTATACTAAACAAAACTGATACAGCTTCTGCAAAATTTCTAGATTTTTTCTTTCTCTCACCGTGTTGATTCAACTTCTGTAAATTCCGTTCAAATACAGGGATTAACTTAATATATATACAAATAGCTATAATAGGTACCCCAAAGGCTAATATAGCAGAGGTTATATTATAACTTGTATAATGATTGTTAAGAATCATATCAAAAGTTGACCCATACCAACTAGGAATAATAAATAAATGCCAAAATTTTGATTCATAAGTAAATTGCAAATCACTAAAGTTAAACAATCGTCCAACAAACTGATAACCCACTGTTATTCCAATGGAGAGGACAATTTGAACATAAGTTATAATATCTTTTAATTTTTCTCCATCAAACACTCGTAAAATTAATAGATAAAATAAAGCTGTCAAAACAACAATCAACAAATCTGCAAAAATAATACTCACTAAAAATACTATAAAAAACACAAATCCATGTCTAAATAAAGCAGCAATTAGGGCTGTGCCACACAAAGAAAAAGTTAGTAACATCATATAAATAAGTATGTGTAGTATCTTAGCCACATTTATGGTCTTACTACTAACAGGCTTGGTTCCAAGTATGTTTTTATCTCGAAGATCTAATAGAACGGAAGAAAAATCTGAAATTAATAGTGTCATAATCATAAACATTAGAACACCAAAAATCAAACTCATTTGAAACATATAGTTTTCACCTAATACAACAATAGGAACAAGTACAACACTTCCTATAAACATATAAAAGAGCATTGACCAAAAGAAATAATTCTTATCTTGATCTTTATCCTTTTTATTGGAATCATTAAACAAAGTAGGTACCCTTCTACGATCTAAAGTCAACTTTACTTGCATTATCCTTCTTACCATTTTGTAGTCAGCACCAACTCTATTAATTACCCCACCAAATAAATCTAGAATCCTTAAAGACATAAAATTCTTCATAACTTACACCCCTTGAACCACAGCAACAAATTCATTGGCAAGTGTTTTATATTCATTAAATCCTGTTAGCTGATTAAAAATCTCTTCTAAAGACCCTTCTTTATTCGTTTGTTTTAGTTGCTCAAAACTTCCATCTGCCAAAATTTGTCCATCATTTAACAAAATAATTCGATGACTTATTTTTTCAACTACATCCATAATATGTGAAGAATAAAAAATTGTTTTCCCTTGTGCTGCTAACATCCCTAATATTTCTTTTAAAACCATAACACTATTGGCATCTAAGCCATTTAACGGTTCATCCAAGAACAAAATATCTGGATTATGTAATAAGCTAGATATAATAATAAGTTTTTGTTTCATCCCCTTAGAATAAGAAGCAATTCTCGAGTCATAGACACTTCCAATCTCAAAAATCTCCATCAACCTTGTAGCCTTATTATCTATTGCCGTTTTATTTAAACCATACAATTCTCCTACAAAATTAAGGTATTCTCTAGCGGTAAGATTTTCATAAACCTCAGCCATTTCTGGAACATACCCTATCTTACTTTTATAATCGTATGCATCCTTTGAAATATCTTGCCCAAGAAGATTTACCTGCCCTTCATACCCTTCTATTAAGCCTAGTATAATCTTAACAGTGGTACTTTTCCCAGCACCATTAGGACCTATATAACCCACGATTTGTCCTCTATAGACATCCAGATTAACCCCTTTTAAAACTTCCTTCTGTCCAAAGCTCATCTTCAAGTCTCTAATTTGTAACGCAATTTCAGCATCTGTGCTAATCACTATTTGTTCCTCCCCTTTAAAATAATAGTTAAATTTTAGCATAATATTATGATTATAACAAACAAATTCGAATATTAAATCTTTCATATCCCATTTAATCCACTTTTACTTTATAAAATAGAACTTTCCTACAAAGTAAAAAAGGAGTTGTCTCAGAAATCAATCTAAGACACTCCCCATAACTTTGCTTTTATTTTTTACTGTAATAATTTAGAGTAAGTGATTTTAAGCACTAAGACGATCAATATCATCCCCATTGATAGACTCTTTTTCTAATAATTCATTGGCAACTTTTTCTAATAAAAGGATATTTTCTTGAAGAAGCTTTTTCGTTTCTTCATATAGCTCATTCATTTGATCTCTACATTTGCCTACGATTTGATTATCTTGCAAGCCTTCTATGGCTTGAATATTAAACAATCCTAAATCTTTGTCCATACCAAATTTATTAATAAAATCTACCATCATATTGGAAGCTTTGCTAATGTCATTGCTTGCTCCTGTTGTTACTTCATCTGCTCCAAAAATCAATTCTTCTGCTACTCTACCAGCCAGTAACACTTGTATATTGGCTTTGATTTGTTTTTGTGTTTGATAAAGTGCGTCCTTTGGTATGCTTAAACTAAATCCTCCTGCACCACGTACACTTGGGATGATGGTTACTTTTGAAATAAAATGTTGTGGCAATAATAATTTTGTTACTAAAGCATGACCTGCTTCGTGGTATGCTGTTACTTTTCGATCTCTTTCTGAGATATAGCTTCTATCTTTTTTCTCAGCACCTGCTATTACTGTATAAAATGCTTTGTCTAAATGTTTTTTATTGAGTACAGGTTCATTTTCATTTGCTGCAAAAATGGCTGCTTCATTAAATAAATTCTCAATCATTGCACCACTAAAGTATACTGTAGATTTTGCAAGTTCATCAAAACTAATGTCTTCAGCCAGTGGTTTGCTTTTCCCATAGAGTTCAATGATTTTTTTTCTTGCATTGACATCTGGTAAACCAATTTCAATCTGTCTGTCAAAACGACCTGGACGTAAAAGGGCTTCATCTAATGTATCTAATCTATTGGTTGCACCAATAACGATAATGCCATTGCTATCGTTAAACCCTGACATTTCCGTAAGCAATGCATTTAATGTTTGATCACGTTCATCATTACTTGCTGAATTGGTTCTTCCTCTTTGTTTACCGATTGCATCAATCTCATCTATAAAAATAACAGCTTTTTCACTTTTTTTAGCTTTTTTAAATAAATTACGAATTCTACTCGCACCAACCCCTACATACATTTGTACGAAGTCAGAACCACTCATAGCATAAAAAGGCACATCTGCTTCACCAGCAATTGCTTTTGCCATAAGGGTTTTACCTGTTCCTGGTGGTCCATATAATAATAAACCTCTTGGCATTTTAGCGCCAATGTCTGCATATTTTTCAGGTTTTTTAATAAAGTTAATTATATCTTCTACCATAGCTTTGGCTTCAATATTTCCCGCCACTTCATTTAAAGTAATGCTTGATTTATTGTCATTTTTATTAGCATCTTTTATTAATTTTTTATCTCCATGAAAACGCGCAAAATATAAAACAGCACCACCAATAATAAAAAATACAGATACTTGTAACACTCTAACCAATGGATTTACTTGACCATAAGCTATTGTAATGTCTTCAAGTAATAAAAACTCAACAAAGTCTTCTTTCATTGGATTTGGTACTGTAAATACTGTATCATTATTATTTAATGCCACTGTAAAAGAATTCCCTGTCTCAGAAAAAACCACTTCACTAACATTGCTTTGTTCTACTTCCACTAGGAATTCATTATATGTCATCTCTTCTTGTTTATTATTTATTAAACTCATTCCGGCAAATCCTATACCCGCAATAAGCGTAACGACTAGCAATATAATATAGATTTTCTTCACCTATTACACCTCCACAATATTTCCCCTCGGTTTACATAAGTCATCTATACAATTGTAACGTTAACACCAACTTTTTTCTAGTTAAAAAACATGGCAACCATGGTAATTCCATTTACCACTTTTTTGCCCCAAGAATTATGAAATTCAATTCTGGTGTTGTTTGTTTTATTATAGTGCTATTTTGTGTATAATAACTGTAGAGGTGATGAAAATGCCAATATTAGGAACGTATCTAATGCCCCATCCCCCTATCATTTTACCAGAAGTGGGACAAGGGCAAGAAAGACGTATTCAAGATACAATTAATAGTTTAAATGCTATAGGCAAAGATATTAAAGAAAAATCTCCAAGTACAATTGTAATTATTACCCCTCATGGCACTATGTTTAATGATGCTATTTCTATGGTCAATGAATCTTCTATTGAAGGGGATTTAAGTATGTTTGGTGTGCCTGAAGTTTCTATGAAATGTCTTATTAACCAAAAACTTACTGGGGAAATTGAGACCTTATCCAATGATGAGAATGTTCCAGTTGTTTTATCTTCAAAGGATTTTCTAGAAACCTTTGATGTAAAACTTTCTTTAGACCACGGAACCCTTGTGCCCCTCTATTATGTGAATAAGTTTTATAGTGATTATAGGATTGTTCATATCACTTATGCCCCTTTAAATGATTTAGAATTGTACCAATTTGGTACCATTATTACAAAAGCTATAGAGGCTTTAAATGAAAATGCCATTGTGATTGCAAGTGGTGATTTATCTCATAAACTTAAAGATGATGGTCCATATGATTATAGTCCTTATGGTAAAACATTTGATACGACTTTTGTTGAATTACTGGAAAAGAATCAAGTGAGAGATATTTTTAGTATGGATTCTAAGCTTATTAGTGAAGCAGGTGAATGTGGCTTTAGATCTGTATTAATTATGCTTGGTGTTCTTGATGGTTATAAGGTACAAAGTAAAAGACATAGTTATGAAGGCCCTTTTGGTGTTGGCTATGGTGTGATGTCTTTTAGCATAGTAGGCAAAGAAGACTCTAAGTTAGGGGCAATTGAACAAGCCATTTCTAATAAGAAGGAACAAAAGCTCAATAATGCGAATCCTTATGTTAAGTTAGCAAGAGAAAGCCTTACCACTTATTTAGAAACAGGTAAGGAGCTAAAGGAATTACCTTCTTATGTCACTGATGAAATGGAAAAGGAAAAACGTGGTGTATTTGTTTCTTTAAAGAAAAATGGTGAACTCAGAGGGTGTATAGGTACTATTTTACCTACAACGAATTCCATTGCTGAAGAAATTATAAGAAATGCGGTTGAAGCTGGGTTACATGACCCAAGATTCTATGAAGTCAATAAAGATGAATTGTTGGATATTGATTTTTCTGTTGATGTATTAGGACAAGCAGAACCTGCAACGACTGATCAATTAGATCCTAAGAATTATGGTGTCATTGTTTATAACGCAAGAAAAAAAGGCTTATTGTTGCCTAACTTAGAAGGTATAGATACTGTAGAAGAACAATTGTCTATTGTTTTACAAAAAGCTGGTATAGAGCAAGATGAGCCTTACGAACTTAAACGTTTTGAAGTCATAAGACATTCAGAAATATAGGTGATTTATGAAAAGAGAAGCTATGTTTTATGAAAAAGCGAATGATAAAATCCACTGTTTTTTATGTCCGCATCATTGTGTTATAGAGGATAAACACTATGGAAAATGCAATGTAAGAATGCATGATTCAGGGACACTTTATACTCTTAATTATGGAGAAGTTACTGCTTCATCCTTAGACCCTATTGAGAAAAAACCTTTGCATTACTATAGACCTGGAACCAATATTTTCTCTGTAGGCAGTTTTGGTTGTAATATGACTTGTACCTTCTGTCAAAATCATGATATTTCACAAGAAAAAGCACCAAGTGATTATATTCCTAAAGAAGTTTTGGTGGACTTGATATTGAATATTGAAGAAAATATTGGGGTTGCTTTTACTTATAACGAACCAACCATTTGGTATGAATATATGTATGATACGGCAAAATTGCTGAAAGAAAAAGACAAGGATGCCTCAGTGGTTATGGTCACCAATGGGTTTATAGGTGAAGAGCCTCTTCGTAAAATACTGCCTTATGTGGACGCTATGAATATTGACTTGAAAAGCTTTAACTCTAATTATTATAAGAATCTTTGTGGTGCTAGATTAGACCCTGTTCTTAAAACCATAGAAATAGCCGCCAAAGAATGTCACGTGGAAATTACGACATTGCTAGTCAGTGAAGAAAATGCTTCTATACAAGAAGTTAAAGAAATTGCACAGTTCATTCAAGGCATAGATAAAAAAATACCCCTACATTTATCAAGGTATTTTCCAAGATACAAAATGGATCATCCTGCTACAGATATAGGCTTTATGTTAGATGCTAAGGAAGTGGCGTTAAAATATTTGGATAATGTTGTCCTTGGGAATGTGGGTGTTTAAAAAGTGTCCCTAGTTAAATTTTCTAATTATGATGACATATTCCTTAAATGTTTGATATGTTTTAATTTAATAATCTCACCTTTGTTTTGAATAATCTCTTCTTCTACTAATTGGTAAAAACAATTCCAATAAATTTTCGTATACTCTAGAATATGTACTAGGTAAAATGAAAGGGGAAAATCAACACATTTTTATAATTATACACTCATTTGGACAATCTAAATAGATAATTACTTATATACGAAAGGTGATAAAATGAGATGAAATTATATACAGGAAGTCCCTATTGGTCTATACTTACAGATATGAATATAAAACAATTTCCAAACTTAACAAAAAATATAGAATGTGATGTGCTTATTGTGGGTGGTGGTATTACTGGTGCATTATGTTCTTATTATATGAATGAAGCTAAAGTATCTACTGTTTTAATTGATAAAAATGAATTTGCCTCTGGCAGCACAATAATTAATACCTCATTACTCCATTATGAAATTGATACAACCCTCAATAAACTTAGTAAAATCTATGGAAAACAAAATGCTATTAGATGCTTTCAATTGTGTCGCAAATCTTTATATGACTTAAAAACTTTAATTAATCATACAAATATTAATTGTGAATATGTTCCTAGGAAAAGTTTATATGTATCCTCTAATGTATTTGAAGATATTAAGTTATTAGCTGAATACCGCTCTAGAAAAAACGCTGGTTTTAAAGCATCTTTCATTAACAAAAAAATTATGAAAGAGCATTTTAAATTGCAATACAGTGCAGGTATTTACTCTTATGATGGGGCAGAAATTAACCCTTATATGTTTACAAAAAACCTCATTCATTATTCTTCACTTAATGGATTAAGAGCTTATGAAAACACTGAACTAATTTCTATTGATTATAAAAAAGGGTATAATATAGCTTATACACAAAATGCAACGATTAAAGCAAAAAAAATAATATTTGCTACAGGCTATGAGGCCCAATCCTTAGTTGATTCATATACTACAACTAAATTTAAAACAACTTATACCTTAACAACAAAGCCTATTAAAAACACACAAAAACTATGGAAAGACAATTCTTTAATTTGGGAAGCTAAAAATTCATATACTTATATCCGAAGAACCAAAGACAATCGGATTATCGTTGGTGGCTATGATACCAATTATAAAGGTTATATGCCAAGTACTGAAACAATTGAAAAAAAAGGAGAACTTCTTTTAAAACAAATCAAAGAATTGTTTCCTACTTTAGATATTGAAAAAGATTTTGTTTCTGCTGGTATATTTGCTTCCACTGACGATGAACTTGGTTACGTAGGCTCCCTTGAAGAGTATCCCAATTGTTATTTTTTACTTGGTTATGGGGCAAATGGTGTTTTATATTGTATTATTGGTTCGCAGATACTAAGAGACCTCTTTTTATATGACTATCATCACGATGCAGATTTGTTTTCTTTTTATAGATGATTATGAAATATGTAAAAATAGCAAAAAACAAGGTGGTTTTATTTTCTTAAATGCTGTTCCAAAAAATAACCTAATTAAATTTTCTAGTGATGCAATAAGATGGCTAAAACAGTCATCTTTTTTAACCCAAATATTGCTGAGCAACACGGAGGTTCATCTAACTGTTGTCAAGATTTTCAAATTAATTCCCCAATAATATTGATAGGAATATTTATGTTCTTAGTCAGTAGTTGTTGTATATTATTTTTATCTATAGTAATCAACACACAAGTCCCTGGACCTGCGGATACATTTAAATCTATTGCCCCTTCTTTATATACTACTTTACAATGGTTTAAGCTGGCTATTTCCTGACATTCATAGTCTATGCCTTTGGAACCTACAGGTATTAGTTCCTTAACAAAGGTTAGTTTGCTTAGTTGTATGATGTGCTTTAATTTAATAATCTCACTTTTAGTTTGGAGGATTTCTTCTTCTACTAGTTGATTGCCCATTTTAGGTAAACCTAGTAATACCAATAAATCCCCTTTTTGAGATTTTGGATATTTTACTTTTTCTTTATTGATCTTACCTATAACCGTTACCCCTATTGCTGTCTGTGTCACTGGGATATTTTCTTCTGTTGATCCTGTTATTAACTGAGTAGGTGATAATTCTGCTTCTTCCATGGCTCTTTGAACACCTTCTAGAATCTTTTCCCCATCCCCTACCATAGAAAGAGACAAAGTATCCACAACGGATAAGACTTCTCCACCAATGGCTAAGTTTTCAGCTAGGGCAACTACTGTTGTAAAATAACCCACATAAAAAGGGTCAACTTTTACGATGTCATGCTCTTTATTGCCAATACCACCACAAGAATCACAAGTTATAACCAAATATTCACTTTCAGATATGGGTGTCAAAAATACATCTCTAATTCTAATCATTACCTTCTCCTGTTGTAAAATATTCTATTTACTAAAAAGGTAGAAAACGTCTTTTTCTTTTAAGTATTATTTCTTCCTCTTGTAAATCTTCATTACCAGAGTGTCTCCATCCTAAAGCTACTTTTAATTCATTCCCTTTATCTTCCCTCTGACCTAAAGCTACAAAGCTAGCTTCATTAAGTAACCTTTCCTGTCCCCTTGATGGATCATTAACTCCAGCGTGAAGTTCCCCGTTCACATAAAATTGTGTATATTTTAGCCTGACATTATTGTCACCATTCCAATAAAGAGTCCCATCCCAATACTCTTTATTTCTAGCTCGAAATACTCTTTCATATACTGCGGTCCAATTGCCATCAGATGACTCCCCTATCCATATTGGCGTTCTAATTAAGCCATTTAGCAAAAGGCCCACTATTAACACAATAAATATTGTAAAAATGATTCTTATTATTTTTTTCATATTTACCCCCTAGTAATTATCAAAATATTATATATCATTTATAATTTTACCTAAGATTATAAAATCAATCAATATTTTTTTCTAATTAAAAAAGGTTCCACAACAACAGCTATAACAATATTAAGTATAGCAGCTATAGATAGTGGCACGATTAAAAAACTAAACAAAGCAACTCCTGCAAATTCATACCCTAGTGCATACATTATATAGGCGCTAACGCCTAGTGATATCGGTCCATTAAGTAAAAAAGCTACAATTACTGCAATGTATTTCTTACCTTTTTTACTTAGGTAGCCAAATAAGTAACAAGTGATCCCCATTAGTACACCTACAACCATATGAATAGGCAATGTAAGTGGAAAACCGCTTGTAACTGCTGTTAGCATATGTCCTAGTATACCTACTATTCCTCCTGCTACGGGTGAAATAATCAAAGCTACCAAAAAAGCTGGCATAGAATCAAAGGCAACACTCCCTTGAATCTTAATCTGTGCCCCTACAAATGATAATGCTATAAAAAGCCCCATATATGCTAGTTGTCTTGAATTTATTTTACTCAACTCATCATCTCCATTAATTTATTTTAGCATCATTTGCCCATAGCCTTTTTTATAGTCTATTTGAATGATACAACCGTTCTTAATCTTAAAACACCAGCCTTGTCCACTATTTAGATTCAATAAAAATTCCAGTATCTCTTTGATTACTCTTCCATGGCTTAATATGAGTATTGATTCACATTCTTCTTTCACAACTTCTTGTATAAAATCTAATACTCTTCTTTTAAATTCAGGAAAACTTTCCCCTTCAGGTATTTTATAAGTTCTATAGTTTTCAAGATAATTCTTATAAACCTCAGGGTAAAGCTCATCCACTTCTTTGTATGTATGTTTTTCTAAGATGCCAAAGCCCATTTCTTCTATTCTTTCATCGTAATGAATGGCCATGCCCTTAATTTGTGATATTTCTTCTGCCAAGTCTTTAACTCTTTTTAATGGGCTACTATATATTTTATCTAAATGCATTTCTTTAACAGATTCTATGATTTGATTAAACTGTTTTTTTCCTTCTGTTGTATAAGGATAGTGGGATTTACCATATATGATTTTATTGATGTTTCCTTCTGTTTCTGGATGTCTTACAATATAAATGTCCACAAAATCCCTCCCACACCTGTGCTTATTAAAAATAGAATTTGTGATGTTTCTAAGATTAATCCAATAACGTCTCCTGTAATGCCACCAAGGATTTTATTAATTCTTAGAACCATAAGAAGGCTTATTATTACAGTAATCCCATAAGCAAACAAAGTCACCCAACCTAATAGATAGGTACTAACCAATCCAAAAACAAAAGCATATAAAGCATATTTCAATGTAGCTTTATCTACCATTGCTTTTCCCATGCCTTCATTTTTTGCATAGTTAAATAACCCACAAGTTATTAAACCCACACATCTTCCCACAATAGGAAAAGCCAATACCACCTGCCACTGTGGATTCAAGAATACAAAAAAAGTAAGAAAATATAGAACCAAACTTATAACACCAAATGCACCAATTAAGCTGTCAGACATAATTTCAAAAACTCTTTCTCTCTTGCGACAACTAAAGATACCATCACATACATCTGCTAAGCCATCTAAATGCAATCCCCCTACGATGATTAGGTAGCCAATTATTATAAAGACATTCACATAGGTATTGGGTAAAACATTGGATAGTAAAGCTATTGGTGATAATAAAGCACCAATTATAACACCTATAATAGGAAAAAACAGAATGCCTTTTACGAAGGTTTCCCCATTAAACTCAAACTTTATAGGGAATGGGATTCTTGTTAAAAACGTGATCATCAGTAAAAATGATTTCATACAACACCTCTATACACTATTTTATCTTCATTGGAATTGCTGATACAACAAGGTATACTTCATCTGCTTGTTTTGCTAGATACTGATTGACTCTCCCTGCAATATCACGAAAGATACTTCCTAATCGGTAGGCAGGAACAATGCCAAAGCCAACTTCATTGGTAACCGCTACCAACTGTTTTTGATTCTCTTTCATTGTATTTATTAATTGGTCTATTTCAACAAATATCTTTTTTTCTACCTCACTTATTGCTTCACTAGAACACGTATCATAATCAATTGTTTCATCAAACATAATATTTGTCACCATAATGGTTATACAGTCTAATAAGAATGTATCTGTCTTTTCAAATGCTTTATGAGATTTTATCTCTTGAAAATTGTTATACATTTCAAAAGTATGCCATTCACTAGGACGAGAATGTTTGTGTTTTTCTATTCTGTCTTCCATATCTTTATCCGTGACTTTAGCAGTTGCAATATAACTAATCTGCCGTCCTATTTCAAGGACTTTTTCTTCTGCAAAAGTGCTTTTACCACTTCTTGCGCCGCCAGTTATCATTATAAGACTCATTTTACACCTACCCATTACTTGTATTCTCTCATTTTATGAATCAATCGTCTATTGTCATTATGATCTTTTATGGCTATGCGTATAAAGTTTTTTCCTAATCCAATAAAATCTTCACATGTTCTTACTTTGATTGGATTATCTCCTTTTAATAGCCATTTTGGCAATCTAGAATCTTCTAGTTTTATGAGAATGAAATTGGTATTAGATGAGTAAAAATTCAAGTAATGAAACTTCATTAAATTGGTTTCTATATAGTATTTTTCGTCTAATAACCATTGTATGGTCTTTTCTTTTCTCTCACTGTCTTCTAGTAAAGGATTTAAAGCAGCAAGGGCCAAAGTATTAATCGTCCAAGGTTCTTTATAGGTATATAGTTTTTCTATTATACTTGGGCTGGCAAATCCAATGCCTAGCCTTAAACCTGGTATACTATAATATTTTGTTAAAGATTGAATGACCATTATATTTTGAGGTTTTATATTGTAACAGCTTGCTCCAAATGAAATGTCAATAAAAGATTCATCCAACATAAGCATACCGTCCCAAGACTTTAATTGGGTTGCGATTCTTTTAATGGTTTCTTTATCTATAATTTGTCCTGTAGGATTGTTTGGATTACATATAACCACACATTCTGGTTTCTTTTTTACTATAGTTCGTAAAAAATCTTCTACATTCAGTTTAAACTGATTCTCCCTTTCTAAGACATAATGGTATATCTTAGCACCATTTAGCTTAAAGGCTCGTTCGTATTCATTAAAGGTTGGAGATATAATCATGACTTCTTTTGGTTTAAAGGCTCTAGCAAATAAATAAATTAATTCCATTGCCCCATTGCCTATAATAATCCGTTTGCTTGAAGTATTATAATAATCCCCTAGGAATTTAATTGAAGACTCTCCTATAATCTCAGGATATTTATTGATCTCATTAATCCCTTCCACTAAAGCTTCTTTTACTGAAGGGGATAGAGGAATAGGATTAATATTCACACTAAAATCTAGTATTTTTTCGTTGATGACACCACCATGTATATTCATTTTATTGTTGTTCTGTCTATTGTTTTTAGCTTCTATTACAAGTCCCATATCACTTACTCCTTAGAAATATATAAGCAAATACACTATAATAAAAAATAGTGTAAAAAGTAGTTCTGTTACATACATAATTTTAATGGTATCTTCTATCATTACTGACTCTGGTTTTTTATCTAAATCGCCTATGGTCGGCTTTTCTACTATGGTATCAAAATACTTATGTGTTCCACCTAGTTGAATCTTTAACGCCCCTGCCACTACCGCTTCTGGATAGCCACAATTAGGGCTTTTGTGATTTCGTCTATCTCTTACTAAGATTCTCCAACTATTTTTCCAATTCAGTTTTAATAATAAACTACTTAATACCATAAACAAACTTCCAATTCTAGCAGGTATATAGTTAAGAATATCATCTGCTTTTGCGGATGCGAACCCAATGTCTTTATAAGGCTCTACGATATAACCAACCATAGAATCGAGAGTATTAACCAGTTTATAAGCAAAAAGAAAATGAATTGGGTAGCCTACTAAAAACCCTATGCCTATATAAAATAGAGGGGCAATAACACCATCAATGGTATTTTCAGCAGTGGTTTCTATTGCGCCTTTTATCACTTGTTCCTGTGTAAGGTTTGCAGTGTCCCTTCCAACTAAGTAAGACAGATACTTTCTGCCCTCTTCTATACTTTGATATAACCCTTTTATGACCTTTTTTACTTCAGTATGAAGACATTTTGCTGCTATTCCAGTGTATAACAAGTAGATGGTTACTATGGTATGGAAATAGGGATGTATGACCATTGATCCCTTTAAAATTATAGAAACACTTATTAGAACGATAAAAAGAGATAAACCCAGTAAAAAGAAACCACCAACAAACAAGTTTTCAAAGTACTTTCTGATGATTTTTTCTAATGTCTGGATCAATTTCCCCATATAAATGATGGGGTGAGGCCATCCTAATGGATCTCCTAATAGCCAATCCATTACAATAACACTTATCAATACAATTATATTTTCCATATGTCACCTAGCTTAATTGGATGATTCTATAATATTCATTATAGCTTCTATATCCAGAGATTCATTTACTACTTTTCCAAGATAATCATAAGCTTCTTCCTTTAATTCTCTATAATGTCTTGAAGGGTTCAGATTTAATCCTTTTTTCCTTCTAATCGGTTCTAATAAAGCTTCTCTAAATTCATGAGAATCAAATATGCCATGAAGATATGTTCCGAATACAGTTCCTTCTTGATTCACACAACCGTCGTATAACCCTTCTTCTAGTAGAATAAAATCTGATTCATTATCAAGGTGCTCTGTTTTTCCCATATGAATTTCATAACCTTCTACATTTTTACCTTGTGTCTTTCCCCCATTATCAAAGTTGACCAGTATTTGTCCTGTTCTTTGTATGGTTTTTTTCTCTTCTTCTAACACCGTATTAATATTTAATAATCCTAGACCATTCACTTCTTTTCTTTCTGTTT
This sequence comes from Natranaerovirga pectinivora, assembly GCF_004342165.1. Lineage (NCBI taxonomy): Bacteria > Bacillati > Bacillota > Clostridia > Lachnospirales > Natranaerovirgaceae > Natranaerovirga > Natranaerovirga pectinivora. The sequence continues at coordinate 270,401 of NZ_SMAL01000003.1, forward strand.
CTACACCAAAGGGGTCTTTTATGGTTTTTCCTAAGATTTGATACCCACCGCAGATGCCTATAATAGGTGTTCTCTTTTTATGACATCTATATATTTTTTCATCTAGCCCACTGTTCTGAAGATATATTCTATCGGCTATTGTACTTTTACTTCCTGGAATAATCAGTAAATCTATCTCTTCAAAATCATCCTTTGTGGCTAAATACTTTACAGAGACATCTTGTTCAAGTTCTAACGCAGTAAAGTCTGTAAAATTAGACATATAAGGCAACCTGATAACACCAATATGAATGCTGCCTTCTTTTGGCTTTTCAAATCTTGTTGTCACACTGTCTTCATCATCGATTTGAAAATCTGAATATGGAATTACGCCTAAGCATGGTATCGGTAGTTTTTCATAAAACATATCTATTCCTGGCTGAAGTAGCGTAACGTCTCCGCGAAATTTATTAATAATATACCCTTTTATCCTTTTTTGTTCAGAAGAGCTTAGTAACATATAGGTACCATAAATAGAGGCAAATACACCACCTTTATCAATATCCCCTATTAATACAACAGGTGTGTCTATGGCCTCTGCTAGACCCATATTGACAATATCGTTTTTTCTTAGATTAATTTCTGCTGGACTTCCAGCACCTTCTATAACAATGATGTCGTATTTTTCTTCAAGTGTTCTAAATGCCTTGATCACTTCTGTCATCAAGTATTCTTTGTTTCTATAGTAGTCACTGGCTTTTAACTGATTAAAGACTTTGCCATTTAAAATGATTTGACTGCCTATATCACTTGTAGGCTTTAATAATACTGGATTCATTTCTACCATAGGTTCTATACGAGCCGCTTCCGCTTGTACCACTTGGGCTCGTCCCATTTCTTTTCCATCTTGGGTAACGTAAGAATTTAAGGACATATTTTGTGATTTGAAAGGCGCTACATTGTAACCCTTATCATTTAAGATACGACATATGGCTGCCGTTATAAGACTTTTTCCAACGGTTGAGCCAGTGCCTTGAAACATTATTTTTTTAGACATAAAAATAAATCTTCCTTTCCATCCGAAATTCAGAACAACGTATTATATCTATCTGTTTCCTGGCTCTAACATCAAACCCTATATACCCCTTCCCAGTTTCCCAGTGGTTTTTGTATATAAGTAGTTATTACAGTAGCGGTGGCTGCATCGGATTTTCACCGAACTTCCTAAGAATTTCTTCTTATTTATAGATATAAAGCATATTAGTGTTATCATACTGGATTTTATTAGAAGTGTCAATTTAGAAACTTTATTATTAAATAAGTTACTTTCTATATATGAAGAAAAAAGTTTTTTGGCATATAGAATTTATATCCCCTTTATCCTCTTTACTTATTTTGATATATAGAGAGTATAATGAGTATTTTCCTAGATAAGTATTATCTTTTACATACTTTTAAAGAAGTGACAGGCTTTACCATAAAGCAATATATCCTTTTAAAAAGAATTGCTTTTGCTAAAAACCAATTGTATTATACCGATAAGAATATTACTGCTATATCCATAGATTCTGGATTTAATAGTCAAAGTAATTTTATTAGGCTTTTTAAAAAGAAAGAAGGTATTACACCTTTACAGTTTAGAATAATTATAAAAAAACATAAATAACCACCTCTGATATAAACCAGAGGTGGTTGTACCACAAAAGAACAATCCTTTTTTCCGAGGAGGAAAGTTTTTTATGAAAAATCATATTGGAAGGTTCTTTTGATTGCACCCTGCAGAATCATTCCTTTTGATTATACCCCTGAATAAGCAGAAAAACCGCCATCAACAGGTATTACAACGCCATTTACAAAACTTGACGCTTCTTCACAAACTAAATACAGAAGGGTTCCTATTAATTCTTCTTCTTTACCAAAACGGTTCACAGGTGTATTTCTTAATATCTTTTCACATCTTTTAGTCGGTGTACCATCTTCACTAAACAATAGTTTTTCATTTTGTTTGGATATAAAGAAACCTGGTGCAATAGCATTGCAACGAATGCCTGCTTTTGCAAAATGTACCGCTAGCCACTGTGTAAAATTAGATATGGCTGCTTTTGCACCACTATATGCTGGTATTTTGGTCAAAGGTGTAAATGCATTCATACTTGAAATATTGATGATACTAGCACCTTCTTTATTCAACATATCAATGGCAAATACTTGAGTAGGTAATAATGTTCCCATATAATTTAAGTCAAATACAAATCGAACACCTTCTGCATCCAAATCAAAGAATGTCTTCATATTGTTCAAGTCTTTTTCTTCAAAAAATTCATTTTCTGTTGTTGCTTTTGGACTGTTACCACCTGCACCATTAACAAGAATGTCACAGGTTCCTAAGTCTTCATTAATCTCTTGACGGACTTTTTCTATATTATCTTTATCCAGTACATTACATTGGTATCCTTTTGCAATGCCACCGTTTTCAATAATCTCATTGGCATTATTTGTTGCAGCATCCAGATTCAAGTCAAGCAAAGCCACTTTAGCTCCTGTTTTTGCCAATGCTTTTGCAAACATTCCGCATAAAACACCACCTGCTCCAGTTATAACCACTACTTTGTCTTTTAAATCTATATTAAATGGTAATTTCATAGTCTTACACTCCTTTCATCTTAGTTAGAGCTTCCCAAATCCCAGTAATGTATGTAGATCCCAGGGCTCTATCGTATAAACCATAACCTGGCTTACCTGTTTCATCCCATATCATTCTGCCGTGGTCTGGTCTAATATATCCTTTAAAACCAACGTCATGGTATGCTTTTAATATTTCAAAGATATCTAACGATCCACAAGGAGAGTAATGGGCACTTTCTTCAAACGAACCATCTTCTAATAATTTTACATTTCTTATATGAGCAAAATGAATTCTTCCCATCTCACCATATTTTCTAACCATATTGGCAAAATTATTAAACTTCCCACATCCTAATGACCCACTACACAAGGTTAAACCATGGTGAGTATCATCATATAAAGATAAAAATCTATCTAAATCATTTTCATTTTTAATGATTCTTGGAATATTAAAAATTGACCATGGTGGATCATCTGGATGAATAGCCATATTAATATCACATTCTATTGCTACTGGCATAATTTCCTTAATAAAATATTCAAGATTACTCCATAGCCCTTCTTCTCCAAGTGCTTTGTAGGCATCAATGAGCTCTGTCATTTCTGCTGGAGTATAGGATGCATCCCATCCTGGCAATGCTAATTTTGTAGGATCCATCTGATCTACTTGTTCTTTGTAATACACCAATGTTTTTGAACCATCTTCTAATTCTTTATCTAACTGAGAACGGGTCCAGTCAAATACAGGCATAAAGTTATAACAAATGCATTTCACTCCATATTTTGAAAGTCTTCTTATAATTTCTTTGTAATTATCAATGTATGTTTGATAATTGCCTCTTCTCAATTTAATATCTTCGTGGACAGGGACACTCTCTATAACTTCCATTTCCAATCCTGAGCCTTGAACATCTTCTTTAAGTTTTTGGATGTCTTCCTCTGGCCATACTTCTCCTGCTGGAACGCTATAAACTGCTGTCACTACACCTGACATGTTTGGTATTTGTCTGATATTTTTAAGCGTAACTGGATCATCATTGCCATACCATCTAAAGGTCATTTTCATTGTGATTCCCTCCTTAATTTTAAAGAATATTTTTATCAATTATTTATATCTCAAATATGTATACATTATAATTACTAGTAATTACTTTATAATATATCTCTATTTTATCACTCTTGTATACATATGTCAATTATTTTCTTTCTTTCCCTTGACTCTCAGTTACTCATCCTACAAACAAGACTTTTTATGTATGTATACATTACTGTATTTTTAATAAAAAAATACGTACTATCAACCTAAAAATTCAGGTATCTAGTACGTGTTTATTACTTAATATCTGTAAAATACTCTGGATACTCAAAAACCTTCTCAGAACTTTTACGAATACCATTATAAAGATGCTCTTTAAAAACCTCTTGAAGTTTTTCTATATTATTAGTTACAATGCATTCAGCAAGCAATTTATGTTCTTCAAATAATTCATAAAGAATGTTCTCTTCAATAATGTTAATGAACATTCTAAACCTCTCATAATGATGGCTAATGGATGTTATGAAAGATAGAACATTTTCCTTATTGGCTAATTTGAAAAGCATAGCGTGAAATTCATTATCTGACTTAATAAATTCTCTTGCCAACTCTTCTTGAGAATACCCTTGCTCAAATAATTTGTTTTGTTTGGTTAATAATAAATTTAATTGAAACTGCTTGTTTTCTGTACAATTCTTACATAACTCTTGTATGACTGCAAACTCTAACTTTTCCCTTATATAAATAATATCCGTTATATAATTAATGTCTATTAAAGTTACACTTGTTCCTTTGTGAGCTCTTATTTCTAATAAATTTTCATATTCCAATCTCTTAAACGCATCTCTGACAGGTGTTCTAGAAACATTGAATCTATTGGCAATCTCTATTTCTCCAATAGATTGTCCTGGTTTTATTTTTAATGATAATATTTCATCCTTTAATCTCGTATACACTTGATTAGGCATATTATTATCTTTCTTTTCAATAATAGAAATCCCCTCCTTAAAAGTAATGTATACAACTGATTAAAGTGTATCAGATTCTAAGATAGATTACAATTCAAAAAAAGAGGATATTTCTCCACAATATCAAAGAACTTACTTTACTTTAACTCTTCACAATCTTTAGCTGGTTGACAATGGGCCGATATATAAAGAAGCACGACCAAATAAATAGTCGTGCTTTCTTTATCATTGTAGATAATTTTCTATCTTTCTACATAAGAGAGCCCTGTTCCATGACAGGGAATGCAAGTCCTAAAATGCCCTTATCTATAAATCATACTTTTCAAGTAATATGGTGATATAGTCTCTATCAATTCCTGCGTCTCTTAGTCATTTTCTTCTTTTCTTGTGAAGATATGTAGGCAAACACTCCTATACCTCCAGCGAAGAACCCACTCATCAAACCACTTATACCATTACCAATTGCATTTTCCAATACATTATGTGGAACAGGTAAGAGGAAATAGTTAATCAGAAAAGATATAAGCAATCCCATTCCTCCTCCAATAACGCCACTTAATATAGATTCTTTAATTTTCATATGTAAATACTCCTTATTTTTTTCCCATTATGGTTTTTTCATAATAAGTGTACCATAGACTTTTCTAAACTATCTCAGCCTATTATCTACTTATCTTCTAATATTCATTGCAAAGTCTTTACTGTAATGTTTAAAATTTTGTGTATGCACCTCTAATTGTTTCAGTTTTAAATTTATTTCATCAGTTGTATATTTGTTATTATTAGCAACAAGTTCTTTTGCAAGGGTATGAAGCTCTTTATGTGATTGATACAGTTTTAAAAAAAGTTCTTCTTGATTTCCATTTTTCTTAATGGACTCATAGTATCGTCCAATATTGCATTCAGTATGGTTATCTATGTCATTTTCTGAGATATTAGCAAAATTACATAATACATTATAAACTTTCCATTTTAGTGTAGAATGTTCAATAGCAGCAAGTTCTAATGACTGCTCCATATTTAAGTTCTTATACCATGGTACAGCTTTATTTCTATGCTTAATAACTTTTTCGCTCAAGTTATAAACACCTTGTCCTGTCCTCATGCATACCTCTGTTAATAATTTTGATTCTTCTTCCAATGCATTGATTTTCTCATCAATGCTAATCATTGTTGCGCTTTCTTCTTCAATACTAGAGGATATATCTTCAAATGACGTGCCAATATCATTTAGATTATATTCCATATAATCAATAGCTGATTTCGAATTTGAAATCGCTTCTTTTGAATAATCAAATACTTTTGCTGTAGCATCTATTTTAAGTGTAACGCTAGAAAATTCATTTGTAAGATTATCAATCTTTTCTTTGATACTGCCTGTTGAAATTTTTGTACTGTCCGCTAATTTTTTTATTTCATCAGCAATGACAGCAAAACCCCGACCACTTTCACCTGCTCTCGCTGATTCAATTGATGCATTTAATGCTAATAGATTTGTTTGTTCCGCTACATCATTAATAAATTTACTAATGTTTGCAATATCTTTAATGTCTGTAACAAGACTTAGAATTTCTACTTTTAATGCTATTATTTCATCGTAAGCATCTTCTATATGTTTAAACGTCTTTGTAATGGATTGTATAGATTCTTGAGCTTTATTAATAGTATCAAGCGTTTTCGTCATTGACGTTTGAACTTGAGAAGCAACATCTTCAATAGCTGAGCTCATTTCATTAGTACTCAAATGTATTTTCTTTATTTCTTTTCTTTGATTGGTAATATAATCAATCATTTGCTTTATATAATTCATTTCTGTAAGATCATTTATAATCTCACAAGTGTCTAAAAATAGTTCACGGATTTGTTCTGTTTTAATTTCTAATAATTCATTGATGTCATCAGTTATAGGTGTAGAAGTTTTTATTGATAATACTTCTCCAAACCCGTTAAATTTAGAACATTGATTTAACGTTACCGCTAATTCTGACCTTAATAAATCTACTTGATCAGACTCAATTTTTGAAAAATCTTCTTTATCCCTTTTGCCATTATTATTAAATAGTATCCTCATATAAAAAAATACCTCCAATTACTCAAGTTTATACCTCTTGTCCTAAGAAACATATTGAAAACAGTATCTTTATTTGTGCTGATAAAACTTAAGAGGTAATTGCTTTGCAACCACCTCTTAGCTCTATGACAAGTTTTTTTTCATATTCAAAAGTAGGTCCTCTTGAATTTCCTTATTAAATTGTTGAACAAGAAACAGGTGTAAATACTTATGTTTTAAGTCAATCCATGATAATGATTCTTTTGCCGCTAATATAGGAAAGAACCATATTTGATTATTTTCAGCTGCTTTGTAATCACCAAGGGCATCGCCAACCATAATCATTTTATCTCTCTCGTAACCCATTCCAATAAGCTTATTAATACATTCACTTTTGGTGCCATCTGCTTGAGAGTAGAAATAGTCAACTAACTTAAATAATCCACATTTTTGCCACTCATCTTTTATAGCTGAAAAGTTTGCTGAAGATACTACTGCAATGTCAGCTTTTGATTTAATTAGCTCTATTGTATCCATTACGCCATCGAATGGTTGAGCCAATGGCAATACCTCTATCTTCGAGTTAACTAAGTCGGACCACTCTAATGCTTTACCCATAATCTCTAGCCCTGTTTGTTTATATTTCTCCCGAAGACTTTCATCAGACAAAGCTTTTGTTGTTTCTATCCATTCTGCGAACACGTTCAGCTGTTCATTATCAACTAATTCTGGATGTAGGGTCAATATAGCCAAAAATCCCTGGAATCGGTTAATCCCTCGCATTAGACTATATAAGTTTATATTATTCCATTGATCTAATATTGTATTTTTTTTAGAATCGTCTATATCCCATACTTTAATAAAGGCTGGTCCAAAAGCCTCTTTATGTTTAATCGTCATAGAATCAATGGCACAACCATCTGAATCGATACATACTAAAAATTTATTTTTCATCAAATCACCCATATAATTTGGCTTCCCAGCGATTACAGAAATAATGTTCTTTTACTTCACCTTTAAATTCTGATTTTCCACACATTTTTTCAACGACAGCTTTTATGTTTTCTCTTGTACTTCCAAATGCATTGATAAAGGTCTTTACCTGCGGTATATCAATTAGATGATTTGTATAGTTCAAGCTAATGCCAATTGTAGGCACTTCTGGAATATACCATGGCAGCTCTTGGCTATGATGCTGGCTCCACTTAATTCTCACATTGTTTTCTTGAGCATATCCTTTAATATTGATTGCTACTAAAACCAAATCATATTTTTCCTGAAACTCTTTCCTTGGTCCTCTACCAAGCATCTTAACCATATTCATTGGGTTTGGTCCATTTTCTGCTTCCAAATCATAAAAACACGGTGCCAATGTTACATCAAAACCTGCTTGTTCTAACTCTTCAATCATTATTTGTCGAGATGGATCCGGTATGTATTCAATGGTTGTTGGTACAGATTGAACATAAACCAACCAAATCTTTTTCTTTTCTAATGGATTTACAGGAATTAATTTAGCAGCATCTTTTACAAGAGTTGTACATCTATCAGCTGCTAACCTTCTAAAACCTAAATATTCCTCTGTGTTAACTGTTGTATTTATTAAATCTGGATTAGGAATCGCTACTGAAGGATTCATTAATTCCAGTTTTGCTTTCAATCCTAAAATTCTTGTAACAGCATCATTCAAACGTTCAATTGTTAATATATTATTTTCAATACCCTTTTTAACAAACGCAATATCTTCTTCAATATCGTTGGCAAATAGTATCATATCACAGCCTGCAGCTATAGCAAGGGGCATTGCTTCTTCCCTTTTTTTCATTGCTGCTAAACCAACCATATGGGTTGCGTCAGTTAAAAGAAGTCCATTATACCCCATTTCCTCTCTGAGCAAATCCGTCAAAAGTTCCGGTGCTAAAGTAGCTGGCATAATTTCTTCATCTTTAATCCCTGGTCTTAATTTTCTACTCATCTCTGGTAGCGCAATATGTCCTACCATAATGGACTCAATACCTTCATTGATTAATTCGTTATATACTTTGCCGTAAGTACTTTTCCATTCATCTACACTCAAATCATTAACACCCATGACCAAATGCTGATCCAGCTCTTCTACACCGTCTCCAGGAAAATGTTTAATACAGCAAGCCATATTAGGATTACCATCTTTAGCACCCTTAATAAATGCTTTTGTATTTCTTATAACTGTTTCAGGGTTATCCCCAAAACATCTTGTGTTTACGATTGTATTTCTCCAATTCATATATATGTCTGCAACAGGATTAAATAACCAGTTACATCCAACACTCGTTGCTTCACGAGCAGAAACCAAGCCCATATGATAGGCTGTTTCTTCTGATTCATTTGCAGCTGCTTGAGCAGCAGTAGCCACAAAAGTTCCTTCATTTGGAAGACAACCAATTCCTCCATCATCACAGTTTGCTGCAATAAGCAGAGGAATCCTAGATGATTTTTGATAAGTCGTATTTTGCAAATAAACAGCTTCCTTATTACCACCTTGCCAACGAAGACCACCTTGATGGTATTTATCTAGGATCTCTTTAATCCTAGCTTCGTTGACACCCGGTTCAGTTTTTAGCATAATGAACAATTGTCCGATTTTTTCTTCCAAAGACATTGTTTCTAAATTATGATTAACCCACTCAATTTGCTCATCATTGAGTTGATATGGTTTTTTTCTTAAATCGACCATTGTTACCTCCTTAGCTTAGCTTGCTAAGCTAAGCTCTTTTCTTTCTTTTATTTTTGCTTTCGCTTCTTTGATTCTAGCTTTCTCTCTTTTTCGTAAATCAGGGATATGTCGATTAGCTAAAAAAGCAAGGAAACCGATAAATAATATCATGTTAATCGTTGTGTTAAGAGCAGTGGAAATCTGTAATGCTACCATTCCGAAACCAAATAACCTTATAGTTAATGATGCACTGATAATACCAAGCGCTATATTACTGCGTCGTGATAAATATGTACCGATAAACATTGGGAACGTCATCGCAATAACTGCACTGTTACTTGTCATACCCAGTGTTGGTAATAACGCACCTGCCATAGCTGCACTTAAAACCCCTGCAATAGCAACCAATCCACCGGCAATGGTATAACAAATTACAACATGCCTAAACACATTAATTCCTGAAGTCTTTGCTATTTTCTGAGAACCCCTCATTGCTTGCATCTCATATCTGAACTTTGTATATGTAAATAATACAAATACAAAAAGGGTAGCTAACCCTAGGACCATCAGTGTAAAATTAGGATTTACAAGCATTCTAGTATTTGGCGCACCAAATAACTGAAGCCCAAGTCCTCTTGAACCTGCAAATGCAAGACTTTCATAAACCATTGCCATACCCAATCCTAAGATAACTGGTGGTACGCGGAAAGTGATAAATATCATACCCACAACAAAACCTGCAAGCAATCCAAATAAAATAGCCATTATAAGTACGCCTATTCCATTGAATCCCAGTCTCAAAGCGATGTTACCACCAATAATGGTGGCAACTAATCGCTGTGCTCCTAGTGATAAGTCAAATCTTCCGCTTCCAAGGTTTAAGGATAATGCAAAGGCTATGAGTGCTGTTACACCTAAATCTCTAATGATGTTTCTAATATCCAGCATTGACGAAATCAGATGTCCTCCAGTCTGCATATAAACAATTACTTCCATTATAAGCCCTACTACCAATGGCACAGAAAGTACATATGCAGTTTTATAAATATTCTTTTTATTTTTCATCATAGTCTTACTCCTTTACTCAAATGATTTACTTTAAACCACGGCGCTCAAGAATATTATCTGTTGAAAATTGAGCAGTTACATTCATAAGAAATTCATAATCAACATCTTCATTATATACTTTAAGTAAATTCTTAATTTCATCAGCAGTATAAACATACATATCGTCACGTGTATCTAATTGTGATAACAATCCATATTCTTGTGCATTGGCAACAACCAATGGCGCTGGTCCCATTACAATAGCTCTACCTTCTGGCTTGATAGCATCTCCATGACCTGTAATACCGTTGTATAAAAGAACAACACCATATGCATCATTTACTGTTCCTGCATAAATAATTGCACCATCTAAAGTAGGGTTACCTGTTGAGTCTAACGTTTCAAAAGCTCTCTTTGTATTTTCACCGAAGTTTGCTTGACAAAGTACTTTAATATTCTTTCCTAATGCTCTTTCAACTTCATCAATAGCCGTTGAAAAAGTATCTACTGTTGCATATACAGATAATATCGCATCAAACCTACCTGTTTGAAGCAAACTGGAAACACCAGATAAATAACCATCCATATTAGAGAAACCAGGAACAATAGTAATGTTCACATCTTCTCTGCCTGTACTAATTGGTGATGTTGCATTTGTTCTTGCTAAATCCGCTACATCACGGTCATAGGTTAAGTCATATTTAACTCGAAGTGTCTCAAGCATTGATCTCGTTGCCTCATTATGAGAGGATACACCCATTGCCGATCCACCTGAAACGATAATGAAATTTGCTGGTTCAGCAGAATCAAATTGTGAATCTATAAGTTCACCATAAGCGCTAGCAACTCTAGACAAAGCAATACCAGTAACTCCCATAAACGTTGGCACTTCAACAACTTCTTCATATAACCTAGATGATACTACTGCCGTATAAATACCTAACTCATCTGCTCTAGACACAAGTTGTTCCGTACCATCAGTAACTGAAGATAAGAAACCGTCAGCACCTGCTGCATATGCGTTTTCAAGAAAAGTGATTAATTGTGACGTATCAGAAATTGCTTCTGAAAATATGAAGTCAATGCCTAATGCTGGTCCTATGTGACTTTCCAAATATCTCATTCTTGTTTGAGTTGATGCATCCATGGAATTCCATGCAACAGCAATCGTAATATTCTCTTGAGGTTTATTAGTGTCATTATTGTTTGAAACTTGATTGTTATTGGAATCTTCATTTTGAGTTTCTCCTGAACTTCCACACCCTGCTAAACTAAAAACAAGTACTAATACTGCCATTATAAAAGCTAATTTCTTTTTCATTTTCTTTTCCTCCTAAAATTATATTTCTTTGTCTGGTAACCTGTCAGGTCTTTTTTGACCTGCAAATATCAATGTTAGAAAGATAATCCCTCTAACTAATTGCAAAATAGTTGGACTAACGCCCACCATTAACAATCCATTGTTTAATAATGTAACTGTTATAGCGCCAAGTACCCCTGCGTATATGTAAGATCTAGTTCCACCAAATACGGACATTCCTCCAAGTACAATGGCAAGAACAACATCCATATTTAGACTTGAGGCAGTATTAACACCTATTGTTCCCGTACGAATACTCGTCATTATTGCTGCCAACCCAATACCAACACCAGAAATTATAAACGCCAGCATTAAATATTTTTTTGTATAGATACCACTTTGTTCTGCACAGAAGTTATTGGATCCAATAAATTTAATAGACCTTCCAATTCCTGTAAAGTGAAATAAAATTGCACATAGTATGAAGTAAACGATAAATGACCAGTAATGAAAGTTCCCCCTTGTCAATGCAGATGTCATAGCATATGGTAATCTTATAGTTCCTGCTCCCAATATTGTCTGAAGAATAGCTTGAAACAGTACCATCATAACAATGGATACGAACATAACACTCACTTTCAATACTGTACTTAAAACTGCTGTCACTATCATAATTAATATAGCAACGGCTATAGCAACAACAATCATGATCACAACAGATTCTGTCATCAAATAAACATTAGCCATTATTGCTGCCGTTATTGCTGTGGTGGCTCCTAAAGCAATACTGATATTCCCTGTTCCGAAAATAAACACTGCCCCTGTTGCTACAGTAGCGACAATAATCGCCTGGGTTACAATTAAGTTCAAATTTCTTGCACTACCGAATCTCCCGTTTGTCGCTATATTGAACCCAATACCCATAACCAGCAACAGTACAATTGGTGCTATCCTAATAAAAAATTGTTGTTCATTTAATTGGATTAACTTTGCTTTCATTTCTACCTCCTATATCATTGCGTCAATCAACTTCTGTTCATTAAATCCTTCACTTCTTTGAATCTCTGCGCTTATTTCGCCATCTCTCATGATAATAATCCTATCACTCATTCCAATAAGCTCCGGTAATTCTTCACTGATTAACAGAATGGACTTACCACTTTTCTTCATGTCGTAAATCAATTTATACATTGCTGCTTTAACACCGATATCAACACCTCTTGTTGGGCAATCCATAATAATAATTTGAGAATCAACACCCATCCACTTTCCAAAAACAATTTTCTGCTTATTACCACCGGATAAAGTGCTGACCAAATGATTTGGTGAAGCACATTTAATTGATAAATCTTTGATTTGTTTCTTAGCATAGCCTGCTTCTTTCTTAAATGAAATGATAGGTCCAAACATTCGATTAACATCGTGAGCAATACTTACAATATTTTCCTTAACCGTAGCATTTAACGCCAAAGATTCTTTATCCCTGTTTTTAGACATATAGCCCATTTTATGTTCTACTGCTGTTTTTGTATTATCGATGACTGTTCCATCTCCTAAGTTAACTTTACCGTCAAGGACTTTTTCTGCACCAAACAATGCTTTTCCCAAGGTGTGCATACCACAATCTGATAATCCACCGATTCCAAGGACTTCTCCTTTATGTAGCTCAATATTAAAACAAAGAAGATCTTCCAAAGTTGTAATGTTCTCCGCTCGCAAAACCACTTCATCAGAATACCCTTCATCATCAGCATGATAATAATTGCCTTCCAGATTTCGTCCAATCATCATCTGCTTAAGACGGTCAGTGTCAAATTCTTCTCTTTTCAAAGTACCTACGAATTCTCCATCACGCAAAACACTGATGATATCACACTGTTCTTCAAGTTCTTCCAAGTCATGACTGATAAAAATTACTGTTGTTCCATTATTTGTTAACTTCTTCATTAAAGAATACAATAATTGTCGACCTGTATGAGATAAAACCGTTGTTGTCTCATCCACAGTAAAAACTTTAGGCTTCCAGTACATAGCTTTAGCAATCTCAACAAGTTTTCTACCCTGCATGTCTAATCGATGGGTTGGTGTGTCTGCTCTAAAAGAACTAATTTCAAGATCATCTAGTATTTCTTGAGCTGCTGCAAACATTTTTTTTCGACTAATGAAAAGCCCATTAGAAAACAACATTTCTTGACCCAAAAATATATTTTCAGCTACTGTTATATTTTCAATAGTCCCTGTTTCCTGGACAATCATAGCAACACCATTTTTTTGTGCCTCTAAAACATCACAAGGCTTCCATAATTTATCTTCAAAATAAATCTCACCTTTTGTTTCTTCGATTATCCCTGCAAAAATTGAAGCAAATGTTGATTTTCCACTTCCGTTTTCTCCAACCAATCCACATATTACCCCTTTGGGAATCTCAAAGGATACTTCATTCAAAGCAATGGTCACACCAAAATGCTTGCTTAATTTTTCTACTCGGATTAAAGGTTTTTCGTTTTTACCATTCTTTATTATTTCCATAGCATAAATTAACCTCCGTAATAAATTTCTAGTTGATTATATAACGATATTATAGCACATTAATTCCTGTTCCAATAGAATAAAACAATTTATACTAGTATTATTTTAATATTATTTTTGTTTGTTTGTTTTATTTTTACTACTTTATTCCTTTTACAAAAATAAATATTGTAATTTTATAGAAATTATTCTTACATTTTACTTTTTTGGAATTTTAATCAACTGACTGTTAATCTCCAAAATTGCCTCTTCTGAAAAATGATTTCGCATTTTATCAAAGACCCACATTAAAGTTATTGGTGATCCTGGGGAGGAGCGTTTAACAACTTGGGGCACTTTTTCTTCTAACACCCTCCAAGCCTCTTTGCTTTCCATTAAATCACCAATCTTATCCTTAATAGAATAATAACCTTCAGGAAAAAAGTCTAATTCACCTTTCTCCTGAGTAAACCAATTTTCTACATTAAGTCCTGGATTGGGATCAACAAAAACATAAGATTCATCTTTGGTGTCTTTTCTTACAAAGACTGCCATATCTTGATATTCATTTCCATTTTGATTTGCTATTACAACAACTTTATTGTCACCCTTTTGCAATGGAACATTTTTAAAGCTAAAAATTGTTTCTCCTTCTAATGAGCCAACTTGTACATCGTTGATAAATAACGTAACATTTTTTAAATTACTGTATACTTTAACCGTAATCTCTTCATCACTTCTATTAACGTATCTTTTTTCACAAATATGAACAAAAAATTTATCAGACCACTTAGCTTTATAAAAATAGAATGCATCTTTTTTTATTTCTCTATCAAAAGTAATCAAGCCTTTACAATTTTTTCCTTTAGTTCCGCCTTCATCACGTATATCACTACCAAAATCAAACATATTCCATACAAAACTTCCCCATAAATACGGTTTAGATTCGATAATCGCATATGTTTTTTCATGGTATAATGATTGGAATTCCTCTGAATAATCTTTTACTTTAGGGTTGTCTGAGTGGAATGCTAAATTACTGTCCGCACCATATTCCGACATACCTAAATTGACCCCAGGATTTTCTTTGTGAAACTGATCAAACCATTCATCTAATTTTTCAATTTCCTCATAATACCATCCATAATATAAGTTATAACCAAGCATATCTGTAATAAAATTCAAAGGACTTGGATTTTTAACATAATACATATTTGCTGAAGCCGATATACCATTAGGCATAATGGTATGGAATAGATCATTAAGTTCATGTACACCTTTATACATGGCTAAGGATTCTCCACCCATGGCGATTTCATTTTGAATCCCCCAAAAACAAATAGAAGGATGGTGACAATTTTGATACACTAATTCCATAAGCTGTTCTTTAGCATTGTCTAGCACACCTTCATGATTGGGCATTGACATCATCGGTATCTCAGCCCAGGTTACATAACCTAATTGATCACACAAATCATATACTTCTTGAGCGTGCTGATAATGTGAAAGTCTTAATGCATTTGCACCAATTTCCTCAATTAATTCAAAACTCTTATTAATATGTTCTGATGTGATCGCATTACCCACACCTGAAAAATCCTGATGTTTTGCTACACCATTAATCTTCATAGGCTCATTATTTAATATAAATCCTGTCTCACTGTTTAAATGGCATTGTCTAAAGCCAAAAGGCAGTTTGACTTGATCGTAGATTTTTTGTTCCGATCTCAATGTTGCTGTTAGCTGATATAAATAAGGATTAGATTTACCATTCCAAAATTCACATTTCTTAATGATTAAGGTTTGTTTTCTATTCTCTGGTAAACTTTCACTCTTGATTACGACTATGCCTTCTGCATCAAGTACTTCCATCTCGAGAAATAAATCTTCTCCATTCACAACGTGGCAATCAATATTTAAAACACCATTATCATTTTCATCAACTTCGCTTTGAAGTATAACACCATCGCTACCATAAAATAATAAATCAAAATGAGAACTAGGTACACAAATCAAATTGACAGAACGATATAGTCCTCCGTATATGGTAAAGTCACCCATCAGGGGTGAAACGTCGTTAGTATGACCATTATCAACGTATACACGAAGAATGTTCTCTTTTTTCCAATCGTATACTTGGGTAATATCGAATCTAAAAGTCGAATACCCACCTCGATGTTCTCCAATATATTTGTCATTCAAATATACTCGACATACTGAATTTGCACCTAAAAACTCTAAAAATATGTGATCTTTTTGATGTTCTTCTTCTATTTTTAACACCTTTTGGTACATACATAAACCTCTAAAATTATCAGTTCCTGTATTCCATGTATGTGGTAAGTTTATCTCAACACCTCTTTGACCAAGGTAGCCGGAGAATTTATCATTTCCCTCTGTAGCTTTATCAAAACGCCATCCTTTATTTAATGAATATTGTTTTCTCATATCACTCTTCCTTTCAGCATATCAATAATCGTCTTTTATTAATCAACAATACAAATCTTGAGTAAACTATATCATACTTATCCCTATTCAAGTAGAAAAATCCTCTTTTTATTAGTACATTTTTAATATAACTTTAATAAATCATTGTTTTTTTTACCATTTAAAAGTATAATACTATTATAATATTAAGTTAAAATACTAAACAGGAGCTTGTATATGAATAATAAAACATTAGACTTTATTTCAAAATTATTATCAGATACTATGAAAGTAGATATGCATTATTTTATTGAACCTTACAATGACCTTTCTACATTTGACCGTTTTCTAAGAAATAGTCTTCAGAATTCAGAAATCTTATACAACCAAGTACAACGTTTTGTTCAAACAATAGATCATAATACTTTCTACATATTAAAAGACGGCTACCACCTCAATTATATATTTTTCTATCCTTACGAATATAAAAAAGACTTAATCTCTATTGGACCTTACTTCAACACTCAGATAGACGACGATTACTGGCTTGAAATTACAAACGAGAACAAACTTTCAATGGTTCAAGTGCAAAAACTAAAGGGCTTTCTTTATGGTATGCCGACCATTGATAATAACCTTCATTTAATCTCAATCATAAATAATATTGTTCATTATATTAATCCTGAAACAGAACCATATACAGTAAAATATCATGAAATGTCAAATAAAAAAAATGGTGATGATTTGTATCAGCCAAAAAATGATTTTGATGTTTATGCCAATCGGGTTTTTGAACGATATAAAACGGAGCAAAGACTATTAAAATACATCAGTAACGGAGATCAAAAAAGTGCATTAGCTGAAGCAGAAAAGTTCGTTAGTGCCCCTTTTGAACCTAGGTTAAAAAACTCTTTACGGAATCTAAAATATTTACTTAGCACTGCCAATGCTTTATTTAGAAAATCTATAGAAAGAAACGAAATTCACCCAATATATCTTCATGAGATTTCTAGTAAATTTGTTAATCAAATTGAAAATGCTTCTACAAGTACCGCCTTAAACAACTTGTATGAAAAAATGATTCGAGACTATTGTCTATTAGTACGAAATAAATCAACCAATCAATATTCACCAACGGTTCGTCAGATCTTACACCATATTGAGTTCAATCTTGATTCAAAACTCAATCTAAACGATCTTGCTGAAAAATATAATTTATCTGTTCCGTATTTATCCAGTCTCTTTAAAAAAGAAGTAGGGATAACAATTATCAAGTACATTAATCAATTACGTATTCAAACCGCTATTAAGCTCCTGAATACCAGTTTATTGTCCATTCAAGAGATTGCTTCTTTTGTTGGTATATATGATTTTAATTACTTTACAAAAATTTTCAAGAAAGAAACTGGTATTACACCAAGTGATTATAGAAAGAATCTATTCTGCGATACCGATGATGAAGAATAATCTTAAGCCGATTCATTTTATTTACAAATAGGAGCTTAAATTATATAAGGCTTGTTATTATAAATTCTTTATATCATAAATAACCCACTAACTTCCAACCAAATTGTTAGAAATTAGTGGGTAAATTTATGAGGTAAAATATTTTATACACTCTTTGCTTCTATTGCTTTTGTAATTTTGTTGATTACATCTTCAATATCCAGCTCGCCTCTTTGACTAATCATTTCTAATGTTGCAATAGATGACATTGTTTTAAATAGTATTGGATTTTTTAGTTTTTTGAACTTAGGACTTAACGACAATAAAAAGTCTTTTACAAAAGGATATTCTTTTACCAATTCTCCTATAATCGTATCTTTTGTGATGCCATAAGAATTATTGGATTCTACTTTATCATTTGTATTTTTATCTTGACCTTCTTTATTATCTTTATTCCAAGAGAGTAATCTTTGACTGCCTTCTAAGCTTCTAATTCTTGTTACATCTTGCATCATTTCTAAAACGCCTCTAAAGTTACCTTCTTCATCTCTTACGGCAGTATAGATGATATAGATGAATTTGCCACCTAACTCTAGCCAAAACTCCGCTTCATCTTGTTCACCTGATTTGAAGGCTTTGATGATTTCTTCAACTGTGCCCACACTTTCTCTTGGATGACAATTTTGAACTTTTCTACCAATAACTCCTGGACTTCTAGGAAATACCCTATGCTTTGTATCACTATAGAATTTTACAACTTCATTTTCATCGACATAAGATAAGTCTACATTCAAATGTTTGAAAATCAAGTTAATCTGTTCAAGCGTCATCTTCCCTTGGCTTACGTCTAATACTTCGTTTGAATCTTTTGTTTTACCTAATACACCGTGTTTTTGAAGCAAACTTGCTAAATCTTTTATCAATTCATTATTTGAACTTATTTCAGTTTTGACATCTTTTTCATCGCCATAAGATACTGGTGTTTCTATTAAGCAATACCCTATCTCATCATCGCCTTTTCTCATTTTAACAAAGTCTTCCTCCTCTAATAGGTCCATAGAAGTTGGAAATAAAATTTCTTCCTCTTTAATCATCATATCTTCAACCATCTCTATGACTTCATTCTGAATATCAAAAAACCCTTGATCTTGATCTGAATCCAAAAATCCTTTTGCTTTTTTAATAATGTCTCTAATGTTATTATCTAAAGTCCACATCACTTTTGAGGGTTTGTCAAATCCTTTGCTTTCTAATGCCGCAAAAAGTTGATTTTGCTTTCTTGCAAAATGTATATTGATTTCACTTAGTTTTTCATATAATTCAGCCCATTGATTTTTAATGAATTTTTTAGTTTGCATTTCTTTCATCTCTGCTAATACGTTTCTAATGGCTTTAATTTCAAGTAAGTATGTGTGTATAGGATGCCCCTCTGGAAGGTCTAAACCGTCACTCACCAATACGCCTTCAGATATATCTAAGATTTCGTCCATTCTTTCAGCCAATTCATCATCTGTAATAGCATATTGTTGTAAATATTGCTCACATATAGCAAATTCTTGTGCTGTTACCTTTCCCACTTTCTTCATCTGGTCTTTTGCTTCTTGTAAAGAAATAATTCCTTTAAGGTATTTTACTTTTATATCAATGATTTT
The DNA here is from genome assembly GCF_004342165.1 of Natranaerovirga pectinivora. NCBI lineage: Bacteria > Bacillati > Bacillota > Clostridia > Lachnospirales > Natranaerovirgaceae > Natranaerovirga > Natranaerovirga pectinivora. The sequence continues at coordinate 290,134 of NZ_SMAL01000003.1, forward strand.
CTCAATTTTTTTATCGTCTAAATCCAGATGTTCTCCCATTTGAATCTTTTCCAATTGTTTTTTAGGCGTAAAATACACATGATATTCTTCATCACTCACTTTTTCTACTACCTTATCAAAGCCTTTATCTTCCATCATTTTGTACATTGGAAATGGTTCAAAGTCTTTTATGATATGAATGCCTTCATTTGGTTTTAATTCTTTCACTGCTTTTGTTATACAGTCTCTAAAGGATTCATGTTCGCCACGGCCATCTATTGTTATAAACTCTATTTCTTTTTTCATAGCATTGCCACTCCTTATAATTGATAATGGTTATCATATTTATATAGTAGCACTTTTTCATTTTTTTATCTGTAACTTACGTTACTTTCCATAATTTTATATAAAAAAACAAGATATCACTATAATATCTTGTTGTTTGTTTATAACAGTTCCCGAAATGCCGTTTCCCTGCTTTTTGATCCCTAGCTACGCTAGGTGGGTGTTCTCACCAAAGCTTCTGCCTTCCTCTACAAACGGAGGCCTGGCATAGACTTTGTGATTCGAACTCCCTTATTAATTCTGTAGGTTCAAAAATACAGGTTATTCGAACACTTCAGGAAATATTTACTTTTTAAGATCCAACATGCCGTTCCTGAATTTTTGATCCCTAGCTGCGCTAGGTGGGTGCTCTCACCAAAGTTTCTGTCTTCCTCTACGTATTGAAGGCTTGACATACACTTTGCGATTTGAACTCCCTTATTATGTCTACAGGTTCAAAAATACAGGGTGTCGAACATCTTAGAAATCCTTTTGTTTAATCATTATATACTTAAAAAGTCCTTTTTGCAACCTCTTTGGTCTGGAAAGTTTTGTTTTCGACTTTTTAACTTAATACTATTATACCAAGAAACCATGATAATATGCAAATATCCTTTTATTGATTTTTTTTTAATTTTAGGTTATTATACAATAGATTATATAGTATATATATATGTAACTTTAAAAAAAGAAACTCATAAATAACATACAATTACGTAGTTTACTTTTCTTGATTCAAAGATAATAGATCATTATAAAAATACCAATAATAAATCATTATTATGTACGAATCAATTTTTAGCATTGTAAATATTTACATTAATTTTCAATGTTAATTATGACTTTCTTTAAATAAATGGGAGGTTTCAAATTATGTCTTTTGCAAGTAATTGTCTTGTTGCCCAATCTGGTGGGCCAACATCCGCTATTAATTCTAGTTTAAGTGGTGTTATTGAAGCTGCCTTAAACAACCCAAAGATAAATACTGTTTATGGCGCAGTAAACGGAATTAAAGGAGTATTAAACGAAGAGGTATTAAATCTAAATGATATTTTTAGTGATTCTGAAAATATTAGAACATTAAGAACCACACCATCAATGTTCTTAGGTTCTTGTAGATATAAATTACCAACCGTTGAAGCCAATGAAAATGAGTATAAAATAATTTTTGATTTCTTTAAAAAGTATAGCATTAAATATTTCTTCTATATTGGTGGAAACGATTCAATGGATACTGTTGCAAAACTTAACAAATATGCTATTGACAATAGCTATGAAATGCAAATAATCGGAATTCCTAAAACTATTGATAACGATTTAGTGCATACTGATCATACGCCAGGATTTGGCTCAGCAGCTAAATTTGTAGCGACTTCTGTCTTAGAAATGACTCATGATACATTCTGCTATAATATACCATCTGTTGTAATTGTTGAGATAATGGGTAGAAATGCGGGTTGGTTAACTGCTGCTGCTGCATTAGCTCGTAACGAATACAGTGATGCACCTGACTTAATTTATCTTCCAGAAATACCATTTTGCACAGAAAAATTTATTCAAGATATAAAAAATGTTCAAAAAACAAAGAAAAATGTTGTAGTAGCTGTATCTGAAGGCATTAGAGATGAAGAAGGTAATTATATCTCTGCTACGACTGCTCCAAATGATTCATTTGGTCACGCTCAATTAAGTGGTACTGGAAAGAGCTTAGAAAGTCTTATTAAAAGTCATATGGATTGTAAAATTCGTTCAGTTGAATTAAATATATTACAAAGAAGTGCTTCTCATATTTCTTCTTTAACGGATATCACTGAAGCCGCTCTTGTTGGTCAAAAAGCTGTAGAAGTTGCAACAAATGGTGTTTCAGGTAAAATGATAGCAATGAAAAGAATCAATAATGCACCATATGAAGTTGAATTTGTAACTGTTGATGTAAGTGAAGTTGCCAATAAAGAAAAAGCCATTCCAAGAGAATGGATCAATGAAGAAGGCAATCATGTGAATCAGCAACTTATTGATTATATGAAGCCTTTAATCCAAGGTGAAGTTGATATTACTTTCAAAAATGGATTACCTAATTATTTGCCAATCACTCATCTTACAAAACGTAATCAATAAAAACAAAGTAACTTTCCTTTATAAAAATAAAAATGTGTGCCATTATAACAATTGGCACACATTTTTTTAATGTATTACACTATTTCTTGAATTGTAACATTTCTATATTGAGTTTCACTTCGTAAAGATATTGAATAAGGTTCTATAGCATTATTTTTCTCATCTTTTATAATTTTAATCTTTGGTCTCATACATGCATCTTCATAATTTTCTACTACAATGCCTGTTAATCCATTACTTAACTTAACCGTCAAACCAATGGGGTAAGGGGCAACTTTGGTTACAAACAACCTTATTAAATTTGTATCAAATAACGCATTTCCATTACCCATAATATATTCCATTGCTTCTGAGGGCACCAATGCCCCTCTATAAGGCCTATTAGATATTAAGGCATCATATACATCGGCAATAGCTATTATTCTGCCATATAGGGATATCTCCTTGCCTGATTTCTGATTTGGATAACCTTTTCCATCATATCTTTCATGGTGCTGTAAAACACCAACATATGAAGCTATTGGTATATCAAAAGTTTCTTTAAGATATTTGTACCCTATTTCTGGGTGTTTTTTCAGTTCTTCGAACTCGTATTCCGTTAGAACGCCTTTTTTATTTAATATTTGTTTATCTATAAACATTTTTCCTATATCATGTAAAACAGCACCTAAACCTAATTCAATTAACCTATCTTTATTCAATCCATAACTTATTCCCATTACTATAGAAATAACTGCAACGTTAACAGAATGATAATAGGTATAATCATCATAATTTTTTAAGTCTATTAAATTGATTATAGTGTCTTTATTGGAAATGATATCTTCAACAATATTCTTAACTATGTTTTTCATATCCTTAAAACTTGTCTTACTATTTTTCTTGAGATCTTGCTCCGAAAAAATACAAACATTTTTAATGGCATTAACTGCTTTATGTCTTAATGTATCAGATATAACATCTTTTATCTCAATTTCTTTTGAAACTTCATCTTGAATATATAACCCTTGTATCCCTAATGATTGTATTTTATGAATATAGGCTCTTTTTATCTCACTGCCTTCTCTTAACAGCAATTGTTGTTGTAAATCAAACAAACTTTTACCAATTACCATACCCTCTGTAACATTATCTATTGGTACGTATCTCATAATTTTCTCCTTCTGCCTAGGCTCTTGGGTCAAATTTTGAAGCCTTTTCCCATTTCTTTAATAATTTTTCCTCTTCCTTGCTTAACTCTTTTGGAATAACTATTTTTGTAATAAAATAAAAATCACCTGTTTTTTTACTGTTAGAGAGACCTTTTCCTTTTAGCCTAAACTTAACACCCGAATCTGTTCCTTCAGGTATATTAATCTCGATATTTTTATCAAAAGCAGTTACATTTACTTTTTTCCCAAAAGCTGCTTCCCATGGCGTTATTAATAATTCTTTATAGACATCCATGCCCTCTAATTTGTATTCTTTATCATCTTTTATATGGACTTTGATTAAAAGATCTCCTTTAGGACCACCATTGTACCCTATTTGCCCTTGACCTTTTAACCTTATTTTTTGACCTTCAGTTATCCCTTTTGGAATATTAACATCTAAGGTTTTATAACTTCCTGATCCGTCAGAAATTCTTATATTTTTAGTTCCTCCAAAAAAGCTGTCCTTTATTTCAATTGTGAGCTCTGTCTCTAGGTCTTGTCCTTTACTATGATGGTTAGGATATCCTTGGTATCCTCCTTGGTTAAAAGAGCCAAAGCCACCAAAACCATTGAAACCACCACCCGAACCACCATTGGCTCTAAATATTGACTCAAAAACTTGCTTTAATATATCTTCATTGCCACCCCAACCACTTGTATCCTGAGAGTAAAAGCCTTGGCCTTGTTCCCAAGCACCACCGAATTGGTCATATGCCTTTCTTTTTTCAGGGTCTTTAAGTACATTATATGCCTCATTTATCTTTTTAAATTTTTCTTCAGCTTCTTTAGTTTTATTTGAATCTGGGTGATATTTATGAGCAAGTTGTCGAAATGCCTTTTGAACATCTTTATCTGTTGCATCTTTGTTTATGCCTAATATATCATAATAATCTTGTTTAGACACAATAAAACCTCCATTTATATAAAAAATAAATTATTCTCACTAACTTTAATCTCTATATAATAAAATATAATATTTTACTATGTATTGTCAAATATTAACTTTTGAAATGTAATTTGCAAACTTGCTTGCAAGGATTTGGAAATTATATTTTCATTGAAACCTTGTGCCTGTAGCGTAGCGGAAGGCATGTTTCAAGGTTAATATATTTATAAAAATTGATGTGAATTCTTAATTATTATTTTTATTATTGATAATAATATAGTATAATAAAATTGTTTAAATCACAGTAAGAAATATGTCGGATATTGTATTAATAATTAGCCCACATAAATATATTATTGAAGGTGGTAAATATGAACAAAACAAAAGCAGTAAGTTCTGTTGCTCTCTTAGGTATGCTTGGCAATGCATTGCTATTACTAGGTAAATTAATTGTAGGTTTTATGACTGGTAGCCAAGCGATGATCGCTGATGGTTTTAACAGTGCTGGTGATGTCTTTACGTCTTTAATGACTTATATAGGAAATAAATTAGCCTCTCAGCCAAGAGACGAAGACCATCCTTTTGGCCACGGGAAAGCAGAGTACATTTTCACTCTTATTATAAGCTTATCCCTATTTATACTTGCTTTTACAATCTTCAGAAGCTCTTTGGACGCTTTTATAAATAGAGAAGCCTTTAGATTTTCTATATGGTTGATAATAGTTTGTTTCTTAACTATTATATCCAAAATTTTTCTTTTTGTGTATTCAAGAAAGATAGGTAGAAAATTTGATAGTCTTCTTGCTATGGCAAATTCAGAAGACCATAGAAATGATGTTTTTTTAACTTCTGGTACACTGTTTAGTATTTTAATGGGTCTTTTTAATATCTATTGGGTAGATGGTGTTGTTGGTATGGCTATATCTCTTTGGATTGCCTATACAGGCTTTCAAATTTTTAGTCAATCTTATTCTGTATTAATGGATACAACTTTAGATCCTAAAATCGAACAAGATATAACGGATATCATAATGAAAATTAAAGGTATTGAACATATCGATTCTATACTATCAAAACCAGTTGGACTAGAATTTATACTTCTTGTAAAAGTATCCGTTAAAGGGTCATTATCTGTATCTGAAGGGCATTCTATAGGCTCTAAAGTAAAAGAAGAACTTTTAAAATATGATCATATTATTGATGTCATCGTCCATGTTAATCCTTGTTAATACAAAAAAATTAGTAGAGAATTTTCTCTACTAATTTTTTTATCTAACTCACCTAATGCCTCTTATAAATCCTAGTCAGTAAGTTTACAAACTACTTTTTGGTGTAACATCCAACAATTTCCCCATAGAACATAACATGATAATTATTGTTGCTATAGAATTTTTCATCTATTGCTGAGTCCACCGCTGATGGTTCCATTGCCTGTTTGTAAACGACTTTACATTCATAATGCAAATCACACTCTTCTATCATAGAAGAAGCCACATTCTTGCCTTTTACAGGTGTTAAATTACATTCTTTGAACTTATCTTTGTCTCTTCCTGATTCTTTACCACATACCCCTAATTCTTTTTTCAACTGACCATTAAGAGGAATGCTAACTGTAAATTCATTGGATTTATTTATTAAGTCATATGTGTATCTTGAGTATCGTACAGCAACAACAAATATAGGTTTACCCCATATAAATCCTGTTGTTCCCCATGCAATTGTCATTGTATTTTCTTTGTCCTCACCTTTTACATTCAAGAAAGCACCTTTACTAAGTTGTTCTAATGCTTCCTTTGATAACTCATTATATGGTATCTCTGTTAACATTTAATCAACCTTTCTTATTTCTACTTATACCAACTTCAAGATATCCTTCACAACATCTTTCATTTCTGTATAATCACACACTCTTTTATGCAATACTTCCGCATGTCGTATATCTTCTATAGCTTGTGGAATAGCGACATTTGATTTTTCATGCATGATATCAATTAGTTCAAAATCAGTCTTTTCATTATATGCTTCATCTAATGAAAGCATTACACTTCTAGTAAATTTGTATGGACTAGCTGTTGATGCTACAACCGTTTTTGTTTCGTCTGATGTTTCTTTCACATATTTATGATATACACTTACACCTACGGCTGTATGAGGATCGATTAAATAATCTGTTGTATCAAATACTTTTTTAATGGTATGAGCTGTTTCCTCTTCTGTAGAGTATTGTCCATAAAAATCTGTAACTTTCTCTTTCATCTTAGGATCAATAGAATATGCTCCAGCTTTTGATAATGATTCCATTAATTCTTTTGTTTTTTCAGAACTTTCGTCTGTTAATAAGTAAATTAATCTTTCTAAATTACTTGATATTAATATATCCATAGATGGTGAGCTGGTTAATACAAATGGTCTATTTTTGTCATATGTCCCTGATTTAAAGAAATCAAATAATACTTTATTATCATTAGAAGCACATATTAATCTATTAATAGGCAATCCCATTTGTTTTGCGTAGTATGCTGCCAATATATTTCCAAAGTTCCCTGTAGGTACTACAGCATTAATCTTATCTTTTATTTTGATATCACCATTCTTTACCAATTGAGCATATGCATAAACATAATAAACAATTTGAGGTACTAATCTACCTATATTAATTGAATTAGCCGATGAGAATTGATATCCTGTATCTCTCATGATTTTTCTTAAGTTAATATCATTTAAAATATCTTTTACACCATTTTGAGCATCATCAAAGTTACCTTGAATCCCAATAACAAAAGTATTGTCTCCTTTTTGTGTAATCATTTGACGCTCTTGTATATCGCTAACCCCTTCTTTTGGGTAAAATACGATGATTTTAGTATCTTTAACATCAGCAAACCCAGCAAGGGCTGCCTTACCTGTATCCCCTGATGTAGCTGTTAATATTACGATTTCATTTTCTATATTATTCTTTTTAGCTGCTGTCGTCATTAAATGAGGTAAAATGGACAATGCCATATCTTTAAAAGCTATTGTTGATCCGTGGAATAATTCTAAATAATAAACATTATCTTTCTTCACTAATGGTGCTATTTCAGATGTATCAAATTTACTATCATAAGCTTTGTTAATACAATCTTTTAATTCCTCTTCTGTAAAGTCCGTAAAGTATAACTTCATTATTTCATATGCCAATTCTTGATATGTCATATTAATCATATCATCTAATGGTATATCAAACGAAGGAATTGTTTCTGGAACAAATAAACCTCCATCTTCTGCTAAACCTTTTAAGATAGCTTTAGATGCTTCTATATCTTTTTCCAATCCTCTTGTGCTTTTGTATAATATATTATTCATTAATCCCATTCCTTTATTATATAAAAATAATTATTAAAATTACTTTAAATTATACCATACTCTTAAATACAACACAATAAATGAAATGCTTCATTTTAACCTTGTAACATGCTTTGCGTTACACTACAAGCACAAGGTTTCAATGAAAGTCTAATCTCCAAATCCTTGCAAGCAAGTTTTCAGATTAGACTTTTCATGTTTAAAAGCACAGATATTCATCTGTGCTTTTGGTGTTTTATCTATAGAATTCGTGAACTCCATGTTGTAAAACTTTTGTAAGATTGTTATCAAACCAACTAACAGCCCTAGGTGATGCTAAGGCACGAGCAACAAAGAATAATGCCCCATCTGAGAAATCTTCTCCGTTTAATGCTCTTTCAACAGCTATTCTTGTATCATCTGTAACAGGTACAGAATAATACCTTCCATCTGCTATTGGAGAGAATTGAACTCCACCATTTCTATCATGAATAACATCATATATAGAACTTGGGAAATTACTACATTCCACACGATTTAATACAACATTAGCTACAAGTATTTTTCCTTTTATATCTTCTCCTGTGGCTTCTGCCTCAACTATCTTTAATAATGCTTCATAATCCTTACTTGATAGTTGAATCAATTTATCTGATATGACTGGTTCTATTTCCTCTTCTACTACTACTTCAACTTCTTGTTTCATTTCTGTGTTCTCTTGTGATAAAAGAACTACATCTCTTGGTCTGACTTCCGCACTTAGTAAAGTACTACCATCATTGACCTGCGAGATGATTTCATCACCTTGCAACTCTGTTAGTACTTTTGCTTCCATCTCTTCTTCTTCTTCATAAATGTATTCTTGTGAATAATTTGCTTCAAAAGCCGTTACTCTGTTTTTTCCGCCTCCATCAAAGGAAGTGGATCCTAATGAGATAACTGTAATCACTAATGAACCTGTTGTAATCACAAAACAATTTTTATAAGCCTTTTTTGAAATAGACTTAAATGCACTGTATACATTCTGAAGAAGCGTTTGTATTTTCAGCATACATACTCTCCTTTTTATTTTGCTTTATAGGGAAAAATTAAACTCCCTACCAAGTACTTATGTACTTAATAAAACTTTGATGTTTAATAAAGCAGTTTTTGAAAACCATAATAATCTGTATTGACAGATTTCTTCAATTCGTTTCCTCAATGATTATAGTCCTTATTGCACCACGGTGTCAACGCATCATTTAGTTTTTTGTTAGTTTTAACGAGTTTAGTTGTAATTTTCAAATTATTTTTTCGTGTATTTTGTTTGTTTTATGGATAAATAAAAACGAATCTTGTAAACATTAACTAGTATTCTTTGTTAATAATTTTACACATTTTCTTCATTTTGTTTATTATTTTATCCAATTATATGCTTTTTATTCATTTAAAATGTATTTAAAGATATACAAGTTATATTTTCTATATAATTATTTGTATCCCTTAAATATTGATGTTATACTTTTATCTGGAGGTGATATAGCGTGTCTTTATTACTTGGTGTATATAAATCTGCTCTAAAAAGTGGCAAACCATCTTATCGTTCATCAATTACTTACAACAACAAACACATTAGTATAGGAAGCTTCTCAACTGAATTAGAGGCCCATACTGCATATTTAGAAGCAAAAGATATTCTTTTACATCATAAATATACATTAAATGACTATTTACCTAGCTTCACTATCTCCTTCCATAAGTGGGTAGTCCTACTTAACTTTAGAGACAATAAATATTATATAAAAAATCCAATTTACCTTTATAAATACTATTTTTCCTACTTTTTAGATGAAAATACCGAATTAATTTTTGATGTTGATGATCTTTTTTACTATTCTAACCACAAAATTTTCAGAAGACAGGGTTATCTTTTTGTAAACGATTATGGTATGCAAGTGAACATACTATCTCGATATGGTATTAAAAATTATGCTGTTGAAAATAGAGATTATCTGTTTAAGGATGGGGATAGGAGTAATTTAAGATATCATAATATAGAAGTGATTAATCCTTACTATGGGGTTTCAAAAGATCTTGTCAAAGGAAAAACTGTATATACAACAAAAATACATATTAATGGTGATTACATTGTTGGAAGGTATCCTTCAATTGAAGAAGCAGCTATTGCTTATAATAAAGCTATTGATTATCTTGTACAGATAAAAAATATAAACAAAAAATTTAATAAAAATTACCTGGAAGACATGAACAAAGATACTTACAGTGAACTCTATAAAAAAGTCTCTATCTCAAATAAGATAAAGACTTTACAGTTGTAGTTGCTATTTATATTCTATTATTTTACTATGTTTCTTTCTTCCCCTTTTAAAAATGCTTCTATGTTAAGCTTTACCTCTCCAACCATTCTATTTCTAGCTTCAGTACTTGCCCAAGCGATATGAGGTGTGATAATTAGCTTCGTACTATCTTGTATGTCTAATAAGGGATTATCACCATTTATTGGTTCATACTCAAGTACATCTAATCCAGCTCCTGCAATTAAATCTTCCTGAAGAGCCTTTGCTAAATCCCCTTCATTTACGATCTTACCTCTTCCAAGATTTAATAATACTGCTGACTTCTTCATTTTACTAAATTCTTTGTATGTGATAAGGTTCTCAGTATCTGCATTTAATGGAGAATGTATGGAGATAATATCTGATTTTTCTAGGAGTTCATCTAATGAACATTGTTGGTATTTATTGTTTGAATTTTTACCTGATGTAGAATAGTAAATTACTTTACAACCAAATAATTCAGCAACTTCTGCCACCCTTTTTCCTATTGCACCAAGCCCAATTATTCCATATGTTTTACCATATATTTCATTGTACTTTCTGTCAAAATGTGTAAACATTTTATCGTTAACATATTTTCTATCTTTTACATATCTATCATAATAGTTTAATTTCTCATAAAGATAAAACAATAAAGCAAATGTATGTTGGGTTACACTTTCTGTAGAATACCCTTTAATATTAGCAACTTTTATGCCTCTACTATTTGTATATTTTAAATCAATTACATTTGTTCCTGTTGATGTTAAACAGATTAATTTAACATTTTCAGCATATTTTAAATTGCTTTCATTTAACTCTACTTTATTGGTTATAATAACGTCTAGGTCTTTAATTCTATCTACTACTTCATCTTTTGACGTGAATCCATACACATCTACATTCCCAAATACGTCTAAAACGCTTAAATCTATATCGTCACCTAGTGTATTCCCATCTAATATTGCCAGTTTCATCTAAACATCCTCCTTTGAATCCATTATTTGTAACTTATTATAAACTATGTATTATTATGTTTCAAGTGACGTTACAATGGAATAAGGAATATAATCCTACCTGTCACTGATTATATTCCTTAACAACTATGCTCTTATTACACTCTGTTGGTTGATGTGTATTCTGTTATAAATTGTGTTGTGGAATCAACTTTTATCACCCGTTGTTCTTTTGCAGCGTTTAATATAGCAAATATTACTTTTTCATCACCAAATTCTACCATTGGTGTCACATTAATTTCTTCATTATTATAAAAGGCATTATAGAAATTTTTAAATTCATTATAGTATCCTCTTTGTGGTGCAAATGTATGGCTTTCATGTCGCCCATCATCGTAATATATACTAATAACGCCAGAATATTTATCTTCTAGATAGATGGTACCTTTTGTACCAATTATTCTAAATCCAATAGGCGGCTTTTGGTCGTCTTTTGTCGTACAACAATATGTGTATTGACCTGTAACACCTGATTTAAACATAAAATTACAACTTAAGACACTATAAGGGGAGTAATCTTTATCTAGTGGTTTACCAAATGCTGATACTGCATCATAGTCACCAAATATATACCTTAATCCTGCTATGTCGTGAACACCACCATCTAAAAAGATGCCACCTTCAAAAGTTGGATGTTGCCTCCATTCTTTTGCCCCAAAAGTATTTTGAATCATATCCTCTTCAAATATAAAAGCATTGTTTTTAATGAAATAGAGCACATCGCCTATTCTTTTTTCTTCTATAAACATCTTGATTAGATTGTGTTCTTCATTGTATCTGTAATTCTCTGCAATTAGAACTTTTAGATTTTTCTCTTTTTGTAAATTGATAAATTCAATGCCTTGTTTAATATTAGGGGCTAATGGCTTTTCACATATTAAATTTTTACCTGCTTCTAATACATCTTTTGATACCAAATAATTATTGTCAATTGGCACTGCCACAATAACTGCGTCTATATCCTCTCGCATTAACATTTTTTTATAATCTGTATAAAGATTGTCGGATGTCATTTGAATTTTATTTGCTGAATTTTGTAAAACTGTTTCATTAGGATCTGCTAGTGCTACTACTTCATACTCTTCTTTCAACTCTTGAATAGCAGGTAAATGCAAACGATTCCATGCCATACCTGTTCCTATGACAGCGAGCCTAATTTTTTTCATTCATATCACCTCAATTTATTATTAGTGATATTATATTTCTTTATACAAAAAACCTTATCCGAAGATAAGGCTTTTAACTTAAAATACTATTTATCTATTGTTTCTATTTTGAGCAGGACCGTTACCTTGTGAACCATTGTTACTTGCACCATTGTTCCTTGCATTAACACTTCCATTATTATTTGATTTATTGTTTGCATTATTGTTTGCATTATTGTTTGCATTACTGTTTGCATCGCTGTTTGCATTGCTGTTTGCATTGCTATTGATTTTATTTGTGGTGTTATTTACTTCTTCAACTTCTCTACTAACTGAAGCATGTCCACTTTCTTTGTTTTCAGATTCAATTTTCTTTGATTCTTCAGCTCTAATAGCTTCATCATCTTGATTATCTTGTCCATTTCCTTCCTTTTTGTCACTTAAATCATCTACCATTCTGTTCTCTTCTACAATATCACTATTTCCTTTTTTGTTAGATGGTTTATTGCTATTTCCTCTTAATTCAGAAGGATGAATACCAAGTTCTTTTGCAATTTGACCAAAACCTTTATTCTCATCTACCATTAAAGATGCAATTTCTTCAACTGTTTTGTCAGTATTATTAGCCATTAACATTATCTGAGCTATCTGTCCATAACCTAAATCTTTTTGTCTTAAATTAATCACTTCTTCTTGATCAAATTCTTTTACCACATTTGCTACTAAGTAAGCTCTATCTTTTATCTCTTTTACCTTTTCAACTAATTCTTCGTTCACAACTTCTTCTAGCTTGTCCTCATCAATATCTGTTACTTCTTTAAATTTATCTAGCAATGCATCTAAATCCAACTCATCATTTTCTAATATTAGTTTTGTGATTATTTCTTCTGCTCTTTCAATTAGCTTAACGTAATCTTCGTATGAAATATTCATTAATTCAGTTAAATCTTTTTGGCTTAATTCAATGCTATGTTCTAATCTTTTTTCAGCAAAAGTTAATAATAAGTCAGCTTTTGCTTCTTCATTATTAAAAGTAAATACCAATTGAACTTCTTCAACAAATCTAGTCAATAAGTAACGCATTTTATCAATGCTAAAATTTATAGTATTATTGTCTTCTTCAACTTTTTCTAAATTTTCTTCTGTGTCTTCTTCATTATCTTCTAAACCTATGTCTGAATCTTCTTCTGAATCTTCTTTTGAACTTTCTTCATTCTCAACTGATTCATCTCCTACTTCTTCCACCACATCTTCTTCAACTAATTCAATATTATCTTTATCCGTTTCTTCTAATTCTTCAACATTAGCTTCTTCTTCATTGCTCACTTCATGATTGATCACTACTGCTCCTGTTTCTTCTACCTCAGTACCATAAATGCTACTTACACTTAATGATGCTGCCATCCCAAGTACAATTACTTTTCTCATTGTATTTTTCATATTAAATCCTCCTAGTCTTTTATGTAAATCTTTTGATGTTTGTCTAATATAGTATTCGAATCATACATTGGCCAAAATGGGGTAATGTAAAAATTATTTACGTTTAATTTTTATGAGGTTCAATATGAATGGTTACAACCAACTCTTCCCCAAGGACTTCTTTCAATTCATTTTCTATATCATGGGCAATGTCGTGAGCGATATGAAGCTTTAAATCTTTATTTAAAGATATATGAAAATCAATAACAATTAATCGGCCAACTTTTCTTGTTCTTAATTTATGATATCCCTTTATGTTCTTATTCTCATTGATTACTTTAATGATTAATTTGATTTTTTCTTCATCGATTCGCCCTTCCATTAATTCGTTAATACTAGGATATAATAATTTTAGTGCAATCTTAAATACAATTAAACTTACTATAATTGCCACAATTGGGTCTAACACTGCAAAAGAAGGTCCTAATAAGACTGCCGCACTAATACCAATGAGGGCTGCTACAGAAGAGAAGGCATCACTTCTATGATGCCAAGCATTTGCTACTAATGCTTGACTTTGTATTCTCTTTCCTACTTTTATGGTCATTCTATACATAACTTCTTTAATAATAATAGAGAGTAAAGCACCGTAAATGGCAATGGATTTAGGTAAATCTATATGCTCTCCTTTAAGATAACTGAATATATTTATAACCCCTGACCTTAATATGATAAACCCCGCATAAAATAAGGTTAGGGTGATAAATAAAGTTGCAAGGGTTTCAAATTTTCCATATCCATAGTGGTATGCTTTATCAGGTGGTCTTTTGGTTATTTTAAAACTTATTAACACAATAACATCTGTTAAGAAGTCAGTAATAGAATGCAATCCATCTGCTAGCATAGCCCCACTTTTTCCTAATATGCCAGCCATTAATTTTATGATTATTAATACGCCATTCCCTAAAAGATTGTACTTGGTAATTCTACTAGCTTGTTCACTTCTATTCATAACAAACCTCCAGTATATGTAGACTCACATCAACCTTGTATAATCTATATATATTCCCTAATAAATTAATTGTGCTTAAATATTGTAAGTTAACATATAATATATAAACTTCCAGGAATTTCATAATTAATTTTAACCTTGAATTACTTAGATTATGGAATTACCAACTTTTTAAGGTGATTCACTTTGAATAGCTTAATTGCAAATATTCTATATAATTTTCTTATTGCATTTGGAATGATCATTGGTGCAAGTCTATTTGCTGGGTTCGGAGCAATTATTAATAATCAACCTCCTTTTAAAACAATGTTAGATGTGGCACAAGGTATTAAAATATGGGCAGTTGCCGCTGCAATAGGAGGCACTTTTACCTCTTTTGAAATAATAGGCAGCAGCCTTTTTAAAGGTGAGATGAGATCTATTGCAAAGCAAGTTGTCTTTATTATAGCTGCTTTACTCGGTGCTAATCTTGGCTTTAGTGTGATTAAACTTTTTGAAAGGTGCGGAAGCTTTTGGTTCAGCTAATTTCAAAGAAATTTAAGTACTTTACTTTTTTTATTGCAGGTCTAGCATTAGGGGTAATTATAGGAGTTTCTGGATTAACAGCCATTATTAGTTCTAGAATTGATTCTTTTTACCATAAGATCATCATTTTAGAAAATGATATTGAAGACAAAAACACACGTTTACAAAGACTTGAAGAAAGCTTAAGTGAAGAAAGAGAAAAACAAAAATTACCATTAAAAGAAATACAAGTTCATTTAAACACCGACGAAGATGAGATTGATAAATTAACACTAACAAAGCATATCAAAGATAAATATACGACTTTTATTGGAAGAGAAATTGATACAATTGATTTGGATATTATTTCACAAATAATTGATAAAAGAATTTTTAGATTAGATGATAAATCATATCAATTAGAAGTGGAAAAAATATTTATGTCAGATGTATTAATCCTTTGGATATTTGTAGAACCCTTAAATGAAAATGATTAAATGATAAAGGAGTGTATGATATCATGACTCAATGTTCTTGGTGTGGTAAAGATGCTGGTGAATTTGTAGGTTTAAAACCTTGTGCTTTTTGTAGGGAAGAAATGACAAAAGGTGTTGCAGTGGTTGTTACTTCAGAAGATGATCCTGCTTTTAAAGACTTTTTCGAAGTAAAAGATACCTTTACACATATGGGGAAATACTTAGAAGAATGGTTTGTTGTTTCTAAAAAGGATTTTAAAAAGGTCATAAAGAAAAATTCAGAAATGAAAAAAGAAGATATAAATACTTTATCCGAAAAAGGCATGTTTTGGTTTCAGAGATCTTCTAAAAATGATTTGTCAGGTTCTTTCCCTGACAAAATGAAACTCTGTAATTTTAAAAATATATGATTATTATTATTTTAAAAGGCTAATCAAATTGATTAGCCTGAATTTTTTATAGCCTATCTTTTTTCTTTTGTAATAAAGCTGATGTGGTACTAACTGCTTGGTTTTTGTTTTCTTCTTTCTTTACTTTCTTCACTTTTTCCTTAGTTTTCAAGCTTTTTTTCTTAGTGATGTTTTTCTCTTTTTCTTCTACTTTAATAGTTTCACTGTTGCCATCATTTATTGTCTCATCTTTAATTGACTCTTGGTTTAACTTTTTCTTACTTCCAAAGTATTTTCTAATGTCTATATTAAGTCTTCTATTTCCAATATCATAAACAAATAGTAGTAATGCTAATACCAATAAAAAGTTGGTTATATCTATCATGGCTTTTACTGCCTGAACATTCCCTTCAAATATCTCCTGTGGATTCTCAATAAACCTTCCATTGGTTTCATTTACTAACATCTCTAACACTTGTTTGTTTTCAAAAAACTTATATTCTAAAGGGTATTGCATCACAGCAGCTGTATTCACATAACCAATTACATTATCATTTAAAGTTTCTCTTATATTCATTGAATAATACCCAATATCATCTAAATTAATCATACCTTCATATTCTCCAGGTTTAATATTGGATAATTGAATTTCTTTTTGTTGCCCCTCTTCAGATGTGCTAACGGCTGATACTCTTATATTAGGATCTATATGCTCTGAAACATAAGAAATCTTTGCCTTATTACCTTCTATAGACACTGTTGCATTGCTAGATGAACTTTCATAATTTTCTAATGTCCAATTGATAATATTTTGCCATAAGGTTATATTGTTTTCCCAAGGGGTATACTGGGCACTCCATGCACCTGAGATATCAGAATTCCATGCCACTGTTCTTCCTAATCCATATTGCCATACCGCAAGGATAGGGTCTTCTTCATCTGAGTCCAATATAACCGTTGCATTCTCCTTAGGGGATGATGCAATATATCCAAGTAAAGATGGTAGCCCTCTATTCGTAACTACTCTATTTAATATTGGATGGTTATATCGTATTCTTGGGAAAAAGGCTCTATTATGCAAATATTGTCTTGAAGACAAATACACTTCTTGAGCAAATATTCTAGGAATATCCGTATTCAAATCTGTATGATAATATCTTCCATTGCCCATATTAGAAAGTCGGTTTAATAAAAATGTATCTGCACCAAAACCAATGGACACAGTAGATAATGTAATATTGTTATTGTTCATTTCCTCTAACAAATCATCATATGCGACAAAGCCATCTTGACCATCTGTTAATAAAATAATGTGTTTGATTTGGGCATTTGTTTTATTAATCTGTTCATACCCTTCTTTTAATGCAGGAAAAATACTGGTTCCACCTTGAATATCTATACTATTAATTTTTCTATTTATTGCATCTTTATTATTTGCTTGTTGTATGTCAACAATCCATTGATAGGTATGGTCAAAGGCCAATATACCAATAGAGTCTGTATCCCTTATTGTGTTTAAAGCTTCTATTGCCGCTTCTTTGGCCATGTCAAGATTATTAATAAACCCATTACCATCACTCATACTTCCAGATTGGTCTATTATCATAACAATTGCCATTTCTGGAATTTCTTTTTTACCTTTTAAATCCATATACACAGGCAATACTTCTTCTAAAGGCGTATCTTTATAGTCTCCTAAAGCGAATGCATTTTCTCCACCTGTAACAATTAACCCTCCTGCATAATCGTTTACGTAAGGTTTTATATTGGATAAAAAAGAGTCACTTAGATCATTGGCGTTAACATTAGCAAGTATGATACTCTTATATTCTGTTAATTCATTTAATGTTCTAGGTACTGCAAAAGGACTTCTTTTTACATACTCTATATTAGAGGCCTTTAGAATCTCCTCTAACACTTCACCTTCCCCAGGCTCCCCTTCCACTAATAATAGCTTTGGTTGGGTTTGAACATTGGTATATGTTGTATACTCATTATTTCTTAACTCAGTATCTATTAGTGGTTCTATAACTGCTTTATAAGTTTGAATACCTGTTTCTAACTGTGTGTCTTGAAAGACAAATCTATTGTCTCCCTTTTGTATGTCTACTGTACTTACGCCTTTTTTGGTCCTTCCAGAATATAATGTTATTTGTCCTTGGGTTTCTACGTTGCTTTTTACTTCAACAACGATATTAAAAGTTTCTCCATAATGAATCCTATCAGGCACTCTTAAATCATCAATATAAACCTCTTGTTGTTCTTGATGATCTATTTTTAGGACATTTATCTCCACATTCTGTTCCATTAGGGATGGAATAATTCTTCTTGTATCTCCTTCATTTTCTTCCCCATCAGATATAAGAATAATTCTTTTTGCTCTATCTTCAGGGAAGAGTGCCAATGCAGAAGTTAAGGCATTTTGTATATTTGTACTTCTTTGAATAGGTGTTGTTGTGATTTGATTATAGGCTCTACTTTCGTTAATAAACCGATCTACTAAAACATTTTCGCCAAATACTAAAACACCTGCTGTTTCTCCAATTGGTATTGTGTTGATTGCTTCGCTAATAAATCTATCTGCTTCACCTCTATAATTACTGGCACTACTTGATAAGTCAACAATAAAAAGATTTGTAGTCCCTTTTGTATCCCACCGAAAATTAATACCACATAAAGCCAGGACAATTAAAAATATTAAAACACTTCTTATTATAAGCACATTTCTCTTTTTATCCTTCTTTTGAAACAGCCACCTAGAAGATAAAATGACTCCTATGATTATTAAAGGTATTAATACTAACAAATATGGCCTACCAATACTTACTTGCATCATTTCCCCTACTTCCTACTCTCAACAATATAAACAACCCACTCTATTAAAACAAAAATAAGTAAGGCAATTATTAGATATTTTCTTAAATCTAGTATACCAAGGGTAATTTCATTATTTCTTGAAAAATTATCTTGTATTACTATTGATTCTACTCTAGACTCTTTATAACTTGGAAAATTTACAACAAAATACTCTTCCACCTTTTCATCTTCTACCCATTGTGCGGCTGTGTATACCCCTACCTTTTGAGCATTGGTATATGGCTTCATTGGAAAACTTAAAGGTACTATTTCCTTATTACCACTTGGGGTTTCAATCTCTATTTGACTACCATGGGTATTCGGATTTAATCCGACTTCATCTCCAGCAGTAAATTTATAGTATGTTAGTATGCCATCTTCTACTAGATAGTCTAGAATATTATGAATTAATATTGGAAACTCTGGTTTTAAAACCAAATCCGTGTCATGTAAATCAAAGGGTAGAATGACAACTTTTTGCCCATTTACTTCTCCGTAACTGCCAGCATTTGCATTGTTTAATGTTAAAAAAGTATTCATCCAATTCTTATTATCAATAGCTTTTATTTCTCTTACGCTAAAGGTCATTCTATCTATAAATTTTGTTACACTAGAATCACTTGCTGTAACCAAACCGCCATTTCTTATACCATTGATACTTACAAAAGGATTCCCTTGTGGGTTTATTAAAAGCACATTTCCTCCTTTTGGTACACTACCTAACTCTAACCCATCAATAATATATAAGTCATACTCATTTCTTCCAATGGTGTTAATATCATTGGTCTTATAAATATTTATATTAGGTAAAGTAAACAATGCTTTTTCAATAAATATATTTCTATTGGTGGCCAATAAAACATTGGTTTCGTATTCACTTGTTATAATGTCGTAGGCTATATTATCATAAACCAAATCATCCGAATCATTCAGTTCTGCTTTTATAATATTACCTGTAAAATTCACATTATTAAAATGTACTAGTTTATGCTCTTCTGGCTCTAATTGGATTTTTTGAATGTCTAATAGCTTACCATCTCCATATAGATTAACATCTGTTGAAAGGGTCTCCTTAGACCAATTGGTTACTTGTGCCATTATGTAAAGATTATTTTCTCGATAACGATGGCTCACATAATCTACAGATAAATTAATGACTTCATTATTAAAGGATATGACTCTACCATCATTTAGCCTTAGGTCTTGATCTGTAAAAAATAAAATGTCATACCCTTCCCACTGGCTAGTGAGTGAGTTAATAACAGAAAAACTATCTTCTATTCTAGAAGGCAAATGAGTTACTTCTATATTATCTAATACTCTAACAATCCTATCTTTATCTTTTGTATTGCTAATTTCAATTTTTGCCATATTAGACACTGAAATAATAGAAACTGAAGTATTCTCCTTTAAAGCATTCACTAGATTCTTAGCACTCTCTATGGCTTCTAGAAACCTAGTGCTATCATTATATGATGTATTCATACTCCCACTGGTGTCAATAACCATAAGAATATTTTCAGCATCTGTATGCCTTGAGTGAAAATAAGGGTTCATTAATATAAAAATGATTAATAAAATAATTAAAAGCTGTATCAATAAAAGAAGGCTCTTTTTAAGCTTTTCCCATGGTGTATTGACTTCCATATTCTTATATACTTCTTCCCATAAAAAAGTACTGGAATAAACATAATCCTCTGCTTTTTGTTTAAGCAAATACATTATGATTACAATGGGTATAAGGGCTAAAAAAGTTAAGGGCCAAAATTGAAGAAAATTCATAAGACCTACCTCTACATTCCTTTATATTCTATGGTCTTTACAGGTTTATACTTTATTTATTAAACCTTTTGAAGAAAAAGATTGTAGCACTATTTTTTCAAGAGGTTCATCGGATATAATCTGTACATAATTACCATTATACTTTTTGGTTTTTAATTCAATATCCTTACAAAAGTTATTGAATGTTTTTTCATATAATTTCAAAACATTAGGTGTCATAGATATTTTAATTGACTGTTCCGTTTCTGAATCTATTAGATTCACCATTTTATCAAAAGATGGTGCCATTTCTTCTCTAGCTAAGAGATGAATAACAATAACTTCTTGTTTTTTAAAAGCCAAGTATTTAATGGCATCTTCAATAGATTCCTTACAAAAGAAATCAGAAATAATAATAGAAACGCCTCTATTTCTAATGTCTTTTTTTCTTACAGCTGTACTAATTTCTGTTTTATTTTCAAATTGAATATGATTCAAGTCTTTTAATAGGTTTTGAAAAGACCCTTTTCCAGAACCGGTTTTAATGGTTTTGATGTCATTGTCTTTTAAAGCATGGATTTGCAACCTATCCATGTTGTTAAGGACTATATAGGATATAGCAGCTGTTAACTGTAGGGCAACTTTTGATTTTTTAGCCTCACCAAAATCCATAGAACGGCTACAATCTAAAAAAATATTAAAAACAGCTTCTCTTTCTTCCATAAACAATTTAATAAAAAGCTTTTCAAATCGACCATAAGCATTCCAATCAATACGTCTAAAGTCATCCCCTTGTATGTACTCCCGATAATCAGAAAATTCTACAGAGGTGCCCTTTGCTAAAGACTTTCTTCCCCCATTAGCACCTTGAGAAAGACTCATTTTTATTAAAAAATTCAACCGATTTAATTTCTTAAAAAATGGTTCATCAAATATATTTTCATTCATACATTACACAGCCTTTACCACTTCAAGGATTTCTGTTATCAAATCATCTGGGGTTAAATTATCCGATACCCCTTCAAAATTAAGAATAAGTCTATGTCTTAAAGCTGGATAAGCAACGAATTTAATGTCCTCAAAAGAAACATTTAATCTACCTTCCATTAACGCTCTAACTTTAGCACCTGTTATGATAGACTGGGCTCCCCTTGGACTGGCCCCTACTGCAATATATTTCTTTGTTTTTTCTGGAGAATCCTCTCTATCTGGATGGGTTGCCAAAAGAACTTTTAAAGCATACTCTGTCACTGCATCAGCAATTGGCACTTCCTTAATAATCTTTCTCATGGATAAAATCTTTTCACCATCAATAATTGAACTTAATGCCACTTGTTTATTGGTTACAGTAATCTCCATAATCTCTTTAAGTTCCTCTAATGATGGATACTCAACATTAAGCTTAAACATAAAGCGATCTAGTTGTGCCTCTGGAAGAGGATATGTCCCTTCATTCTCTATAGGATTCTGAGTGGCTAACACCATAAATGGACTTGGCAATTCGTAAGTACTCTTACTCACAGTAACCGTTTTCTCTTGCATGGCCTCAAGAAGCGCTGACTGAGTCTTTGGCGTTGCCCTATTAATCTCATCTGCTAAAACTAAATTGGCAAAAATAGGTCCTTTATCAAACTCAAAAACATTCTTATCATTCTCTTTAACAATTAAATTGGTTCCCGTCACATCCGCAGGCATTAAATCAGGTGTAAACTGAATACGCGAAAAACTAAGATCAAGAACCTTAGAAATGGTCTTAACAAGCTGAGTCTTCCCAAGCCCAGGAACCCCCTCTAACAAAATATTGCCACCTGATAAAATCCCAATCAAAACCTGTCTAACAATATCCTTCTGCCCAATAATACCTTTCCCAATCTCTTGTTCACACATAAGCACATTATCAATCAAATCCTGTATATCTTTCTCATTAATCTCCAAATCACTCACTCCTAAAAAAATATTTACTATCTATCATAATATTATTACCACCAAAGCAACTTCACCACGAAGTAGGTGAAATCCCATACAAAGTTTTTCTACTTCCACGACAGAGTATGAGAGTGTACTTGTATGGCTGTTCTCTTTTAAATATTTTCCTGAAATACTTAGTAAGTGGAAATAAATATTCCGTTAAAAGCCTTAAGTGTTTGACCGAAGGGAGTTCTTAAGGCTTAGGAATAATTATTGAAACGCACTTAGAATTTCAAAAAATATTTAAGCAGAACTGCCATACAAGTACACTCTCATACGACTCTTCATACAACTCTTCATACAACTCTTTCAAAAGAGCCACAACAATTTAATTCAACGATTCAAAATACCCCCGAATAACATCCTTCATAACATCAGGAATACTATAATCATACATAACATCCATAGCCCTCTCAGTATATTCACCTATAACACGATCATAACTAACGGATTCACCTCTTAAAGTCAACCCACTATTATCTATCTGAACCTGACTATTCCCTTCAGAATCTTGAACACCCGTTAAATTATCATCATCACCAACAGTTCCCGTAACAAAAACATTATCACTTACTTCATTCAACGGATCTTGTCTTTGAAACCCTTGATCACTGCCATGATTCCATCCAGTACCTCCACCATTTCCTTGGCCCCCTGATCCAGAACCTTGGCCACTCCCTTGTCCATTGCCATCTCCATTACCGTCTCCGCCACCGTCACCATCTCCATCGCCATTCCCCGAATTATTCCCTTGCTGATTATCAGAAGAAGGCAGACCAGGAATGCCTAGAGAAATTGATGGAGCACCTAATTCACTTAGCTCTTTGCTTAACTCCTCTTGTAACTCTTCAGACAACTCTCCTGCTTCGATGGCCTCTGCAAGCATTTCTAGTAACGCTTTTAATAGTTCACTGTCAAGTTCACTAAGCAAACTCCTTAAATCTTCTGCCATATCCTCTCTTAACCCCATATCTAACTGGGATAAATTCTCTGCCAACAAAGACAATAACTCTTGCAATTCGGTTAAATCAAATGTATTTAAAATCTCAGCAATATCATTAAGTAGTTCATTTTCTTTCATTGCCTCTTGTAAATTTTCTTTTTCTGCTTGAGCCATATCCTCTTTGACTCTTTCACTATCAGGAAAAAGCTGCTTTCTCATATCCAATAAAAAGTCCTTAGCCTCATCCTTTTTATCTTCTGATTCCTTCTCTAATTTTTTTTCCAGTCGCTCTAATGCTTTATCTATATCTTGATCATTAACAGCTTTATCAATTTCTTCCAAAGCTTCTTCCAAAGCTTCTTCTAGCGCCTCAAACTCTTCTTTACTATACAATTCCTTATGCTCTATTAATTCTTCAAGAACAGCTTCAATCTTCTCTTTAACCTCTTCTTTTAACTGTTTTAACTCATAATTTTCCCTAGCAATGGCATTTTTCTCATTAGGAATAAAACCGCTGGTAACAAAAATAATCACTAACAAAAACAAAGCAATCAATCGTTTATACCCTACCCTTACAGGCAACTTCTTTCTTAACTCATAACCCTGAATAGACTTTAAAGTATCCTGCTTCTGCATAACACTTAACTGATCTTTTTTTTCTAACAACTCCATTGAAGTCAATAACCGTTCATCAAGCCCTGTAGAATCCGCAACAAGCGCCGCTTTCTTTAAAGAAGGCATTCTAAAAAAAGAAAACCCAATAGAAATAACCAAGCCACTCATCACACAATAAATAGAAATCATAAAAGCCCTATAGATAGGAATAAAAAATGAGGCTACCATTAAAGCAATACCAAAACACAAAGCAATCAAAGACCCTTTCACAAGGGTATTCACAAAGATATTCAAACCAATTAATCGCTGTGCTTTCTTTATAAACTTAATAATCTTAATCTCCATAATAATAACCTCCTAACCAAAATCTATTGTAATATCTATTATTTTTCTACTATAAGTGAATGAAGCAATGTTTTAAAAGAACGAGCCCAGTATGAGGTCTATCTGTGATAATAAAGTGACTTTTAAATATTTCTACAGTAAATCTTAGTAAGTGAAGATAAAAATTCCGTCAAAAGCCTTAAGTGTCTGACCGAAGGGAGTTCTTAAGGCTTAGGAATATTTCATCGAATCACTTACTCTATCTCTACATTCTTTTTCTTACGCTTCTTAGCCCTAACCCCACCAACAAACTTACTCATCTTAGGGTTTAACCTTCTAGAAGCAACCCATAATAAAACACCTGATATAACCAACTCAATAATCACATTAGCAATCCAAACATCTCTAGGATTAATTGTCGTATTAAAAAATATATCTAACGGACTCCCTCTACCAACAAATCCTAATTGATCCATAATCAATCCCACAAAACCCATTAACGGATTTGCATAAAGAATGTATAAGGGAATTGGCGTACTTGAAGGCACAGTAAAGTTAACCCCTCTTGATTGAATATATATATATATACCTGCATAAACAATGGTACCCAACACCAACATAAGTCCTATGGCATAAGTGATTACATTAGAAACAGTAGTTCTTTTAAAAGCTGTTGAAACAAAAATCCCTACACTACCAACAAAAATAACCGTCACTAAGTAATACCCTAACAAACCAAATAGCTGTGGTATACTTATACCTCCAAAAATAAACATTAAAGCAAGAACAGGTGTACTAGCCACTACTAAAAGAGTAATAGTACTTATAGAAGAAAGTAGTTTACCAATTAAAATAGAGCTAGATCTTAAAGGTGTTGACATTAAAATCTCTAAAGTTTGACGCTCTCTTTCTCCTGAAATAGCTCCTGCTGTTAATGCAGGGGCAACAAATAATATCAAACCAAATTGTAAACTTGCTAAAACTACATATAACATTGTAAATTCTTGAAGATTAGATGAATAAGCTAAGTTTTCTAAAATCTGGTAAAAGATAAACAACCCAATGGCTGCTATAACACCTGTATAAACAAGTATCATCATTGCAAACTTCCAACTTCTGGTTGTAAGCTTAAGCTCTTTTCTAAATACTGGGTTAATCATTTATTTCGCCCCCTTTTCTACTTCATTATCTGTTATTTGAATAAATAGAGTTTCTAAATTACCTGCTTCTTGCCCAAAAGATAAAACAGGAATTTCATTTTTTATTAGCTTCTGAAGCATTTCAACTGTATCATCTTCTCCACCATTAAAGTTGGCAGTAATTAAAGAATCTGAAACTTTTATATGATCAATATTAGGTTGCTCTTTTAAAAACTTCACTGCCTTTTCTGTATCTCTTAAAACTTTGATTTTTAAAGGAGTCATATGATTCATATTGTACATAATCTCATCCACTGTTCCAGAAACCATAAGTCTTCCTTTATCAATAATACCAACCTTGCTACAAACCTCTGCTAATTCTGGCAAAATATGAGAACTAACAATAATGGTTTTCCCTAATTCTTTTAAGTTTTTAAGAATTTCCTTCATTTCGTATCTTGCTCTAGGGTCCATACCTGAAGCAGGCTCATCTAATATTAATAATTCAGGATTGTGAACCAAACACCTTGCCAAGCACAGTCTTTGCTTCATACCCCTTGAAAGACTATCTACATAGGTATTGGCTTTATCTGAAAGATTAACCAACTCTAATAAATCAAGACAAATTTGTCTTGCATCAGAACCTACTATCTTGTAGATAGATGCATAGAACTCTAGGTATTCAATGGCTTTTAAATTATCATAAACACCAAAAAAGTCTGGCATATAACCTATTTTTTCTTTAAGGGCTTTGGTATCTCTCATCGCATTCACACCATCAACATACACTTCTCCTGAATCAGCTTTTAATAAACCTGATACAATTCTCATTGTAGTTGTTTTTCCTGCACCATTAGGACCTACGAAACCAAATATTTCCCCTCTTTTTATTTCTAAATTCAGATTATCTAAAGCTAAAAACTTACCATAGCTTTTATATAAATTTTTAATGGTTAACATTAGTTCAACCTCCCCTGCACGCCTATTAATGGTACGGATGTCGCATAATGTGTAGGACCTTGACCTTGATTTTGAGGTTGAACTAACTTTATTTGAAGTTGATTCAACTCATTAATGACTTCATCTAACCTATCACCCTCAATTGTTTCGTTAATATAATCAAAGAGCTCATATCCTTCACTAAAATAATTATAAATATATACGTCTCCCCCGAAGGAACCAAAACGACTGGTTAGAATATTGTTTTCAAATTTTATTTTTTCTAATTCTAAATTCTCGTAAAAATGATAGGATAATTCAATTTCATCTCCAAAGAAAATGTTGTTCATATGATCATAATCATGTTTATCAATGCCATTATAAATTGGTGTAGGCATAAAATATCCCAATGGGAAATTAATCTCTCCACCTTCATTTATAGCTAATTCGATAGGGATTATAACCATATTCAAATTATTCTCGTATTGCTTTTTGTTATTGATTCGAATATTACTCTCTTCTGTAACATTATAGAACCCCATTAAATAGATCTTATTATCACCACTTCGTTCTATAGTTTCTAAAAACTGCTCCATAAAATTACTTCTTTGTCTCACTTTTATTTGTTCACTTACATTTACATTGCTTCGATTCCATCTATTTGGATAAACCATATTCATAACATCATAATAATTAAAAACACTATTCAACTTACTTGTGATGGTTTTTTCCCCTTCTTCTATATTTCCTATTAGACTAAACATTCTATTTCCATAAATAAAAACGTCTTCTAATGTATGCCCTAAATTATTGGTTAATGTCCCACTAATACCATTCAAATCAAAGGAAAGATTAGAGTGAATACCGCCTTCTAATTCAAAAGTATCTACCATTGATAAAAAGT
The DNA here is from genome assembly GCF_004342165.1 of Natranaerovirga pectinivora. Taxonomy (NCBI): domain Bacteria; kingdom Bacillati; phylum Bacillota; class Clostridia; order Lachnospirales; family Natranaerovirgaceae; genus Natranaerovirga; species Natranaerovirga pectinivora. Next base: position 317,683 of record NZ_SMAL01000003.1, read on the forward strand.
TAGGGTTAAAAGCCTGGGTATTTTTAATCTCTATATTTGTAATATCTCTATCAACTGTTATTACTGAGTGTACTATCTTATTTGTATTATTACTATAATAATTGTGATGATTGGCTAATAAAGCTGGTGATTTGTCATTAGGCACTTCAATTAATAAATTTCGTGCTCTAGGGGATATGATCCCAACATAACTTTCTATATTTATAACATCATCTGAATTATTTAGCATTATTATATTTCCTCTATTTATAATGGGTTGAGTAAACCTGGTTGATCCCCCAAAAGAAAATATAATTCCTGTAAAAATAATTGCAATTGCAGGAACGCCTATCCACAAAAATTCTCTTTTATCCAATTTCTTAGCAATAAAGTAAATGAGTGGCCCAACGATAAGTAAATAAATCATAATGATTATAACAATGGTACTCATTTTAGGTAAATTCACATCAGGAAACATAGATAGATAACTACTTAATCGCCACCCATCAAGTCTTCTATTGTCGACTTGAGCATTATATAAATACTCATTAGATATCGTATTGTTAAACAATAATGCAGCAAAATCTACATTATTATGGTAACTTACAAGGGGTTCTAACCCCAGATCAAATAGTGTTAAAAGAATGACACCATTGCCTCTTTGAATTTTTCTAACTAAGCCATCTGCAAAAACATCTTCACCTTCATTCATTATAATGTCTTGTATGTGAAGATTTATAGGCATAAGAGCTTCGTGATTAAAATTTGTTTCTATTGTATTAGCACTTCTAATGTCACCCGATAAAAAATCGTCTTCAAAAATGGACAATGTTTTATTGTATGTAGGCCCTGTACCTATAATTAAATGTCCACCGTTTTTAACCCATTGTTTTATTGCATCATATTGCTCATTACTTATATTCGAAGTATTATAATTATTTATAATGATAACATCTAAAGCCCCTAGTCCTAATACATCTTCAGGCAAGTGGACTCTACTTAAGTCCACAAATGTCCTCGGACTATATATATGTGAAAGTATACTATTTTCTTGTAAATACATAAGACTACTATAATCATCACTTAAGACACCAATTAATAAGGAATTTGTTAAGACTCTTCTGCCATCAATATTAAAGCTATTGTCTTTTATTAATTTGCCATTGGTATTCTTTACATTGACTTTAATTGAACCTATATTGTTTTGTACAGGTATAGAAAGTGATACTTCTTTTTCTGTATTCTGTGGAAAACTAATATTTTTTTTATAAACTGTAACTTCATTATTATTTCTTGGTACCTCTACTTCTACAACGCCTTCAAAATCCGGCCCATTGTTTTTGATATTAACCGTTACAGGCATATGCTTACCAATTTTTATATTTTTTTCAAAACCATAGGTTACATCAATTGCAATATTACCTTCTTCATTTGCAGCAATCATTGGCAACTGCAATATTGTAAATATAAAAATCAGTAGACATATCGTTGATATCTGTTTAATTTTTTTCATACTGCCCCTCTTTTCATTTTTTATTCTTTTTACCTCTTGACTCATATTATAACTTATAAATCTTAAGAATTGATTAAGAAAAACATAAAAATTACAAATATTGTATATTGTACTACAAAGTTTTTTTAAAATATATTCTTTTGAGATAAAAATGTAATATATGGTAACAAGATAACATTATGCTCTCATTAAAAAACGAAATCATCAATATCAGTTTTGATGCCTGATTCAATATGTACTGTTATTCTATTGGGAAGACACACTATAATTTGGTAAGATTTATCAATCCATCCTGTATTAGAACATATTGCATTAGGACATATTTCCTTATTCATTTCTAACATTCTAATTGATCCATTACTTACCTCTACCAATCCCAAATGATTACGAAAAGGAAATTCATAAATCCCATCTATTTTTAAATCAATTTCTTTATTGATTACCCCATTTACAATTATAATTGCTAAATCTCCTTCTGTTGAATTTAATTCAAAAAACAAATAAAAAACTATAATACTTAACAAAAGAATTATTATAAACATCTTATCTCCTTTTTTCACATTTATTCTCCTAACATAATATTGACGTTTTTTTTCACTGCTTTGTTCCATATAAAAAGAAAAAACCAATCAATTTGATTAGCTTTTCCCCTTAAACTTTATATATTTTAACTCAAAGTTCTTTTCTATCAACAGAACTTAATATATTCATCTCTAATCTATACTTTGTAACTGTCCTTCTTGATATTTGAACACCTTTTTTTACTAATAAATCTTTTATCTTTTCATCACTAAGTGGCTTTCTTTTGTTTTCATTTTTAATGATGTCTTCAATCATTTTCATTATTTCTTTGTTGGAAATCTCAACATCTTGAAATGGTAAGCCTTGTGAAAAAAAATCTTTAATTTCAAATAGGCCTTTTGGTGTCTCTATATATTTATTATTAACTACTCTACTTATTGTTGAATTAGATAACCCCAAAGCTTTAGAAACTTGTGATTGAGATAGAGGTTTTAATGTATCGCCATATTTTATAAAATCCTCTTGATAACGCATAATATAATTTGCTACATTATAGATATTTTTTCTTCTTTCTTCAATATTTCTCATAAGCCATCTGGCTTTATCTATATTGTTTATTATATATTCTTTAGCCTGTTCATCCTGATTCTCATCATTCATTATTTGAAGATAATACTCAGGTATATACAGATTAGGTATTGTTTCATCTATCCACTCTAATGTTAATACCCCATCTTTTTCTATCACTTTTAGCTCTGGTTGTATATGAACTGTGTCTTTATTTTCTTTTTTAAAAGGAATACGTGGGGAAAGGCTGCTGAGTAATTCTAAATACCCTTTTAGTTGCTCTCTAGAAATATTTAGTATTTCACATATTGTTTTCCATTGTTTCTTGCCTAGTAATTGGATATGCTCCTCCACTAGATTAGTTAGAACATCGTCCTTATAACCAAGATTTTTTAGTTGAATACTTAAATATTCACCAAGGTGCCTGCTCCCAATACCAATAGGTTCTAGGCTTTGTATGTTTTTTAATATCCGTTCAACATCTTTGGTATTAATTTTGAATGCCTTACTGATTGCTTCAACAGACTTTTCTAAATAGCCTTGATCATTTATATTCTCAATAATATCTAGACCTACTTTGTAAACTAGGTTTTTATTGCTCTTTTTTGATATTTTCTTTGCTCTTTCCTTCCATTGGAGAAGAAGGTCCTCATATGAAGTTAGGAGATTTTTATTTTTATCATCTATTATTTCATAATCATAACTTTTAATGTTATTGTCTTTCCAATCAAGTATAGGGTTCTCTAACATTTGTTCTTTAATGTATAAAATTAGTTCTTCATTATTCATTTCAAGGATGGATATGGCTTGAATCATTTTTTGAGACAGATGTTGATTTTGTTCCATATTTTGATTCAATTGCATATCTAATTTCATTTTTTCACCCTTATATGTCTAAACTCTTTTCTACTAGTTCATATGGATTAAGCATAACAAAAAATTAAATAATATTCAATAATTGTATCCTTAGATTATATGTTTTTTAAATTCCATTTTAATTCTCTTGTTTTAACACCATCAACTTCATTAATGGCTAATACTATTTCTTTATTCTCCGGTGTTATTATGTCTTTATTATTCATTACTTTAGGTAATTTTATTATTAAAGACATATGATGAAGCGCTCCTTCAACACTTAAATTAAATTCATCATTTGTTTTATACGCATCATCTACCCTAATTGTAATTAATTCACTATAATTATACTGACCTAAATCAACAGTATGTGTATCCAAAGAAACTTCAAAAACCCAAAAATCTTCGATATGTTCTTTTAAATTTAGGAAGTTAGCTGTAACCATTACCGCACCTTCTTGATTCATCCGTGTTGTTTCATCTATCACATCACCGTAGTAATCGAATTCATCTTTATTTTCAATATAACTAACTTGTTCCTCTTTGTTGACAGGTTCATTTTTATTCTCTAGTTCTTCTTGTACTATTAAAGTTTCTTTATTCGTTACATCATCATTGCTCTTATTAACTGGAAAAAATGTAGCGATAATTACTACGATTATTAAAAAAATAATACTAAAGGCACCTTTACTCATTAAATAGACCTCCTACTATACTACTTCTTAAAAATTCAGTTGAACCACATAATAGAGTGCTATAGAGATTAACATCAAAAATACAACTTTTAAAGCCACAAAAAGTGTATTTGACCCGGAATGAATATGCTGCGTACTAACACTTTTGTATTTCATTATTTTTATCCAAATAATACCAGCTAAAATAATAAATATGCTTAGTACATGTGAAACACTTAGAAACCCAAATACCGTTGGATTTTCTCTAAATAATTCTACAAAACTTCTTATAAATCCAAAACCAATTAAATAATAACCAAATAACTGACCTTGGTATTTTATTTTATCTCTTTTGATCCATAGAACCATAAACAATAAATAGTTTAATACAAACTCATATACTTGTGCAGGGTGGTAAATCTCTCCATTGATGGGTATGCCCCAAAACCTGGGAACAGTCATAACCTTGCCATATACATCACATCCAACTCTTCCAATTGCCTGACCTAGTATTAAAGCAGGGGTCACGATATCTGCAACCTCAAAAACTTTTAAATTATTTTTCTTAATGAATATCAGTACTGCTATGGTTCCTCCTATAATACTACCATGGATGGCCAAGCCACCATTATACACTTTAAGTATTTCAATGGGGTTTGTAATATAAAAGTTAAAATTATAAAATAATATATAGCCTAACCTACCGCCAATAAGACCTCCAACGATTCCCCCAAAAAATAAGTCTGAAATTTTTTCTGCATCTATACCCTTTCTCTTAGCTTCATACCTAATTAAAAAGTATCCCACAGTTATTCCAATTGCGATCATTATCCCAAAAAAAGGTATGTGTAAATTACCTATCGTAAATAAAGTTTTCATTATTGTCCTCCTAAAATGTCATATAAAAGATTAATTACCCTCTGCCAATAGTTTAGGCATCATTAGTAGAATTAAAGCGTATATGATGATTCCTGAAATCATTGTCATATTAATGCCTAGATACATCGAAATAACTACTGCAATAACAGATCCTAACACGGAAGTTATGCCATTAATGCCATACATTAACGGGATAATCTGATTCCTTTTTGATTCATTAAGAACCCGTATTGAGTGAGGTAACACCATCCCCATAAAGTAACCACTAAAAAATATAATAGTGACTGAAATGAATGTTTTATAATAAATGTTCAGTCCTAAAAATAAATGCATATTATTAAAAAAGATAAGGGTAAAAAACAAACTAAAAACCACACCAATAATTGAATAATGTCTATTCTTTTTATCTATAAATATTTTGAATGCACTACAATAACTTCCTATCCCTGCACTTACTAATAGTGAAGAAAGGGTTATTACAAAAGCCCTTGTGGGATGTTCTAAAAACAAAGTTAATTTTTGAATAAATCCAATTTCAATGATCATAAATCCTAATCCTAACATACCAAATAGTATCGATGGATTAGTTGCCCTATTTGCAATTACAACATTTTTAAAAATCATAAGCAAAGCGATTACTATGATTAAAATCATATAAATAAAATTTGGAGTTATGCCTTTACTAAAATTATAGAAAAAAGGTTGATTGTCTGTTGCTGGTGCTATATTTGAAGGATACGTTTTTATAATTGAATCAATATCAACTAAACCTTGTGATAAATCCCCATACATACTTTCTTCATAGATACCTGGCAAATGAATCATTCCATATCCATGCTTTGAGATAAATTGTTCCGCTATTGCTATTTCCTCTTGAGTGTATTTACTATTCTTAATCATTGCCATAGGATAGGATACTGTTACACCATTTCCATGGTTAGCAACTTCTGTTGCAACAATAAAGTGATCACCAATGTCCTCAACAGGTATTCCTTTTTCTTGTAGCACTCTATAAACTGTATTTGAAACTTTTATCAGTTCATTTTCACTATGTGTTACAAAAACCAATTGCCCATCTTCTTTTAAATGTTCTATATAAGTTGCAATTGCTTCTTCAGTATATATATAACTTTCAGCCATAGATAACCCTATAGACTCTGTTGTATTCGTCATAACTAATGATAAAAATACTACATCATATTTTTTGCCACTCTTTTGAATGACACTTCTACCATCGCCTTCAATAAAATTAACTTGTGGCAGATTATATAAATTACCGTTATAATCGCTCATATCCTTTACTGCTTCAATTGCTGATGGATTAATTTCAATGGCATCAATATTAAATGCGCCTCCTAATACTGCTTGTAAAACATCCTTTCCCCCTCCTGCGCCTATAATAGCGACATCTTCATTTTCTCTAATAATATAAGGGAGAAAATCTACCTCATCCGTAATACCAATTATTTCTTCAGGTTGGCCATCCCATCTAACCATTCCCGCATTTGCCCCACCATTGATTGTAACAATGCGCCAAGAGTCGTCTGTATCATTTAGCCTAATCACATCAGTTCTTGCAAACCCATCCCAGTTGGTGTAAATAATTTCTGGATTGCCACCTCTACTTCTAACCCTTTGTAATGACGTTGTAGGGCTAGTCATATAACCAATAAAATTATTTTCTATAAACGCTGTAATATTAGAAAACATACTTACACTTAATAACATAATCGTGCCTAAAGAAATGTAGTTAATCTTCTTATCTACAGACCAAATCAATAAGATGATTGTATTGATTATAAAAATAATCAAAGAAGTTCTAACAAACTTAAACTGGTTTAAAAATAGAATGCTTAATATGGCTGCTAGCCCCCCTCCAACCATATCCGCAAAATAAATTTTTCTAATATGTTGGCTATACCGAGTAAATATAAAAGCCATCAGTTTACCTAAAAAGATAAAGGGGATAATGCTTAAAACAATGTAAACAATATGGGATATATAGGGCATAAAGTATATTAAACCAAATACCATAAACTTAGATATAACCAACCCTAAAATATTATTACTAATTTTTCTATCATCATTATCAATGGTCTGATCGTTGTATTCTATTACACTTCCTAACCCTAAACCTAATACTGCCATTGATACTACTAAAAAAACATAATGATAGGATAATATTGTTGAAAATAATCTACTGAGTATAATTTCAAACATTAGCATTGTCATAGAAATCAACGCCACACTAATAAATAATCTCCATCTCTTATATGAACTTTCAAACACCAATGATCCCCCTAACAGTCTTCATTATGCTTTTTTGATTTTTTCATCATAACACCCATTAAACCAATGTGTAGCAATGGACATAATAAAAAAATACCCATACTTAAAATTGCACTAAATCTTCCATCAGGAATATTTAAAAGGGGCAATACCAAAAGCAAGGTAATAGGTATGGCACAGCAAAGTACCATTATAAGCATATGCTTTATACCCATCTTATTTTGTTCTTCGTTATTACTCGTATTATCTTTATTGTTTTTGTTACAACAATTCATTCTTTTCCTCCTTAAGATGTAAATTAATTAATCTGTATCCTATTTTTTTATATTTTTTTTATCGTTTTTTATGTTACAACAATCTAACTTTTCTCCTGATGGTAAGTTTTCATTATTCGTTTGTGCAATCTTATCAATTAATTTTTTTAACCATTTCATAAAAAACACCTCCCTTTATTTATATATAGTGCAAAAAACGTGCCAACTTTTATAAAAAAAAATAAAAACACTCCGGCGTGTTTTTATTTTAATTCGTATTTATTCATTCTGTAAATCAAAGTTTGTCTTGTGATACCTAGTAATTTCGCAGCTTCCGTTTGATTGCCTTTTGCTTTTTCTACTGCCTGCAAAATTAAATTCTTTTCCACTTCTTCTAAGTCAATACCTTCCTCTGGTAATTCAAATCTCTTGTTCTCTTGTTGAAAACCTATAATTTCTCTTGGCAATACTTCTGGCGTTATTGTTTCTCCTAAGCTTAAAATCACTGCCCTTTCAATGATATTCTCTAATTCCCTTATATTGCCAGGCCAAGCGTATCTCTTTAATAATTCAATAGCTATATCAGACATTTTATAAACATCTCTATTAAACTTTACAGCGTATTTTTGAATAAAAAAGTTGATTAGTTCAGGTATATCTTCCTTTCTTTCTCTTAAAGGGGGCAATTCAACAGATACCACATTTAACCTATAATATAAATCTTCTCTAAAAGTCCCCTTCTTTATCATTTCTATTAGATTTCTATTGGTTGCTGTTACGACTCTCACATCAATTTTTATTGTTGATTTTCCACCAACCCGCTCTATTTCTTTTTCCTGCAACGCTCTTAAAAGCTTTACCTGCATTGGTAAACTTAGTTCACCAATTTCATCTAAGAATAATGTGCCACCCTCTGCTCTTTCAAAACGCCCAATGTTTTTATTAATGGCACCTGTAAATGCACCTTTTTCATGTCCAAATAATTCACTTTCTAACAATGCTTCTGGTAAGGCGCCACAATTAACAGTAATGTATGGTTTTTCCTTTCTATCACTTATCTGATGTAAAGATCTTGCTATCAATTCCTTTCCTGTACCACTTTCTCCTTGAATTAAAACCGTTGCTGTTGTATTTGCAACACGCTGTACCATATGCAACACATTAATTATCTTACTACTATTGCCTACTATTTTATGATCTTCATATGTTATCCTATCTTGACTTTTATTCATTTCACTTTCAAATACTTTTCTAATTCGCCCTTTAAGTTCTTCAATTTCAAAAGGCTTTGTTATATAATCTAAAGCACCTAATTTCATAGCCTCTAATGCAGATTCAACATCTCCATAAGCGGTAATCATTATAATGGCCACATTTTTATTATCTTCTTGTAGTTTTTTTAAGACTTCTAACCCATTTAATTTTGGCATTCTAATGTCTAATAGCACTAGATCAGGTGTGTATTTATTAAACTGTTGAATGGCTTCTTCTCCATTTTCAGCTTCGTACAATTCATATGTTTCACTTTCGAAAGCTTTTTTTAAAGCCCACCGCATATTTTTTTCATCATCAACAATGAGTATTCTTCTGTTCATTCTTTTTACTCCTTTGCTCTAGGAAAAGTTACTGTAACTTTTGTTCCCCTATTTATAGCACTAATAAAATTTATTGTGCCTTTATGATCCTCTACAATCCTATAGGTAATGGCTAGTCCCAATCCTACTCCCGTTTCTTTCGTTGTGTAAAAGGGATTGAATATTTTCTCTATATTTTCTTCTTCTATACCTTTGCCTGTATCTTCAAACTCAATATAAACAAACTTTTCTTTACTTGTAAGTTCAATACCGATAACCCCTTTGTTTTGTATCGCATCTACGCCATTAAATATTATATTTATAAAAGCTTGCTTAATTTTTTCTTCATCGCCCATAATAAAAGCTGGGCTATTATTGCCTTGTTTGAATTGAATTTCTACACCTTTTTGCGCCCCATACTTTTCCGTTAATATGACCACATTATTGATCAATTTATTAATATCTATCTTTTCTTTTTCTAACTTTGAACTACGTGAGAAATTAAGCAGTTCATTTATCACCTTATTAGATCTGGCCACTTCCTCTTTTATGATTTCTAACCCTTCTTTTTGATCTTGTTTTAAATGGTTATCCTCCATTAAAGTTTGTGAAATGGTATTGATTATTGCCAATGGGTTTCTTATTTCATGGGCTACTCCCGATGCCAATTGACCTATTGCCGATAATTTATCTGCTCTTTGAATTTCTTCTTCTAGGCGTGAATTTTCCAATGTTGTGTCGTATATCTTTTGAACCAAGAGCCCTGTAATACCACCTATTGTATAAAACATAATGAGCTCAAAAACATCTGCTATTAAATCAGCACCTGTGTGACCTGAGAAGATAAATACATATGGCATATACAAAAGGGAAATCACAATTGGTAATATCATACCACCTAATAATTTAAAATAAAATGCCCCCACTATAATAGGAATATAGTATAGCCTTCTATATAATTCATGAAGCTTAAACTCATTATTAGAAGTAAAGTAATGTAATGCTGTTATTATTATTAATAAACTCGATATAAAAAGTACTTGTTTCTTTTTATCTGATGTCATTATATCATTCCTTAAATTTTGTTCTTTTTTATAACTATATTATAACATTTTTTATATAAGATAAGTTAGGAATAGGAAGTTTTTATGCTATACTATATATGAATAAATAAACAAATACTACTATAGGAGGCTACATAAATGCGCATATCATTTGATATAATGTACCAAGAATTCTTAAGAATATTACTCAAAAAAGGTTTTTCTAAAGATAGAGCTGAACTTTGTGCCAAATTATTTGCTGAAACCAGTCTTGATGGCGTCTATTCTCATGGCTTGAATCGTTTTCCTAGGTTTGTATCTCTCATTGATAAAGGCATTGTTGATGTAAATGCCGAACCAATCAAATTAGATACCATTGGCTTTATAGAACGATGGGATGGTAACTTAGGACCAGGGAATCTAAATGCCTATGCTTCTATGGAACGTGCCATTGAGTTAGCAAAAGAAAATGGTATGGGATGTGTTACTCTAAAAAATAATAATCATTGGATGCGTGGAGGAAGTTATGGTTGGTTGGCAGCTGAATCTGGTTGTATTGGCATCTGTTGGACAAATACACTGCCAAATATGCCACCTTGGGGGTCTTCTAATGCTAAAATAGGGAATAACCCCTTAATCTTAGCTGTTCCAAGACCTAATGGAGAACATGTTGTCCTAGACATAGCAATGTCTCAATTCTCATACGGACAATTAAGCAATTATGAATTAAACGGTAACATGCTACCTGTAGATGGTGGCTTTGATACTAAAGGAAAGTTATCAAAAGATCCAAAGGAAATTCAGGAAACAAAAAGACCACTTCCTATAGGCTATTGGAAAGGTTCAGGCCTTTCACTAATGTTAGACCTTATTGCAATGACTTTATCTGGCGGTCGATCTACTTTGGCAATTGGTGAATTAGAAGCAGAATATAGTGTCTCTCAACTTTTTATGGCTTTTGATATCTCAAAATTACCTGAACAACATTTAATGTATCAAAGTATAGAAAACACTATACAAGATTTGCAAAATGCAGAACCTGCCGAAGACGGTACATCCGTTAGATATCCAGGGGAAGGTACGCTTAAGACTAGAAAAGCTAATTTAAAGAATGGAATTCCTGTTGAAGCAAGTATATGGGAAGAAGTATTAAATATGTAGATTATAAGGTTGTCAGAATTTATTCTGCCAACCTTTTTTTAATGTAACAAGGACACTTTTTTAGAAATTGTTTGACTTTTCCAATTTTAAATGCTATATTGTAGTAAAATTAATTGGCATTATTAAATATCATTTATTATTAAAAGATAAGTAACAATGAAAGGATAAGCTAATGTTTACTTTATGGACCTTAATATCATTAATCATATCCGTAATTGGCACTTATGTTTTTTACCCTAATTATAGCGGGAATGCGTTCCCCTTTTTTATGGACATAGCTGTTGTTCTTATCTTCATACCAAGTACTCTTATCTTGAATAGTTTGATTCACCAATTCATATATTTTGTTATAAAAAAAACTACAATCAAATATATATGTCACCTTTTATTCGTTCTTTATGGATTCTACCTATTTAATCAATGGTTCTCTAATCCTCCTTTACAATTAAAACTACTTATCTATCTTTCTTTAATAATCATAAGTTATATTCATTTTATTATTTCACTGTCTTTAAAACATGTTTCTAAAAGAGCTATTGAGAAGTTATTACCTGACTTTGATGATTAAGTTCATCTATAAAAAGGAGAAAAAAGAAATGAATAAGGCTTTTGATATTGTTACATTTATTGGCTTATTGATGTTCATATTGTCTATAAAAATATATCATTTGGTAGTTACTAGTGATATACCCATTAATATTACCTTTTATGAAACCATTGTCCTGTCTTTTTTAATCACTGTGTTTTTTATTGCTTATCTTTTATACATTTCGAAAACACAATACTTATTAGCTAATGTGTCTTTTATGTGGCCAATCATACTTTTATGGTTTATCTCAGTTATTCTTGGATTTACTAATCATTATCACAAGTATGATACCTTTATTAGCGTTTATGGATTTTTAGCAATTTTAATCCCTTATGTCTATCTCATACACAGAACGCTACAGTGTAGAATAAAAAAACTATAGGACATCTATAAATTAGAAAAAGAACCTCAACACTCTAAAAGCATTGAAGTTCTATATTTTTATTGTAAAATAAATATTAAGCTATTGAAAAAAGCATATTTTTAAGTTCTTTTTTTGGATTCCCATATTAGAATATTTCTATATGATGGTATCCTTTATAATCATACCTTATTTCATAACCTAATATTTCACTCAAAAATCTTAACGGTATATAAGTTCTACCATCTTTAAGTATTGGAGTAGCATCCATTATTCTTTTACTAATATTAGCCTCTCCACTTTTACTAAATGTGGTAAATTCCAAAATATTACTATTTATTTGAAAATAAATTAAACTACCAACTTCATTATTTATGATTATTTTTTGCGTATCCCCTTCCCAATCAACGTCTAAACCTAAAGCTTCTACTATTACTCTTAAAGGGACTAAAGTTCTCCCATCTTCAATAAATGGAATTCCTAAGAAAGAGTCTGTTTTTAAATGTTTATTATTTATAAGGATTTTAATATCATTTTCATTATAGGTTTCAGATACCTCTTCATCAAATATCATTCTCTCAATAATCTCATCTGCAGTTGAAAGTGAATTTCGCCCCCTAGAACCATCAAGACCATACCCAATTAAATATCTTTCATCAAAAAAATCTACCGCCCCAATTAAAGGTTCCATAGAATTAATGCTTTTAACTTCTTTATTGCTTTGTAAATCTTTAAATTTTACAATGGATTTATCATTTTCTGTTACAGTTGTAAAAACTTTTCCATTCACAACAAAAATAGCCTTTTCACTAGACAATAATGGAATTTCATTATCTTCTATAGAATATAATTTTAAATTAGATACTTTCTGATAATAAAGATTACCCAAATCAACTTGTATGTTAAAAACATCTTCATTAACAACATTTTCAATTCTTATAACTCTACTCCTTTGTAAATCTATTGTTGCTTTTTTTAGTTTTCCGTAGAAATAAGTAGGATTTGCACTATCTATAAGTATATCAGACTTATTTCCTTCTATATAGTAAATATTATTTCCTATAACTCTAAAGTCAACAGCATTTTGTACAATAACCTTAGTTATAAACCTATTTAAACCTTTATCAAAAAAAATAACTTTTATATCTGTAACTTTTTCATTTTCTTTTGTACCTGAGTAAATATAGATTTCATCAGATACCTTTTCTATACGAGTATGATTATAATCTAAACTAAAAGCACTCGTTTTTTTAAAATCTTTATTTACTATAACAATGTCATGCTTACCATAATTACGCTCACTTAAGCTTCTAGCTAAAATTCCATAAAAGTTACCACCTATCTCTAAATATGATACCCCTTGCATAGAATAATCTGAAGAAATTACTTCTTTGGTTTTTTTATTATATAAGCTTAAAGTACCTCTATGAAAATATATAAAATCATCATCTTCCCCTAAATAGCTAGTTTTAATGTTCCAATATAGTTCCGAATCTTCAATTTCAAGATTATATAACCCCTCCATAATCTCTTGTTTTTGTGATTCTGTGAATTTCATAGCAAAAATAGATGATGAAATCAAAATGCTTAATAATAAAATTGATATTGTCTTTGCTAATATTTCTTTCATACAATTATTTTTCTCCTTTTTTTGTTTTTTTATAATGTTAGTATATTTATTTTATTTAAAATATTATAAGAAAATAATATCATAAAAAATATAAAATCAATATAATTTAAATTTTTTTTAAATTCCCACCCTAAAAGTAGTTGTTTCATTAGCAGTTTCTCAACAGAGAGTTCATACAAAGAACTTACTTTTAACCGAAAAAAACACCGACCAAAAGTCAGGTTATTCATCACTCTCTTTTGTAGCAAGATGCAAAATATCCTCTTAAATATTTTTATAACTTATGTATTAATTTTTTCTACTTAGAATATTTTACCATTATTGCTTACTTTCATCAACAACAACAGGCCAAATAGCATTAATACAACCAATCAATTATGGAAAGGAGTATAATAATTAAATCACTATAACTAATCTGGTTTTCTTGTTCCTGTCCAAACACCCAGATTTTCTGCTTCCTCTGCATCATCAAAACCTAATCTTCGAGCATTAAAATCAGCTGTAGCCAGTTGCTCTTCTCTTTGTTGTAATTTTTTCTTTCTTTCAGCACTAGGATCGAAGAATGTATAATTTTTACTTAATTGTGTCTTAAACATAACATCTAAAATTATTACTCCTAATTTAAATATAAGATACATAAAAATAGAGATGCTATATATTACTTGAAATACTGTTAATGTTACTATGTATATAGGCTTTTTTGCTTGTAAATTTAAAATCACTAAGATTACAACAGGGATAATAGCCATTATTATATGCGTCATATCACTATCCGTTATATAAGTCCCGAAAATAGGTGCTATGAAAATGCAACAACTTATAAATTTAAAAAATATTTATTATCTAATATTTATTAAAATCACTTAGTCTACTCTAGAATTGATATATTACTTTTACAATTGCTTTTTTTAGTGTTAGTCAACGAAAATTACTTGAGGCCCCATTGGTGAAGATCTGAAAATAACCACAGTTTCTCCAAACAAGTATCTTTTATCTGCTTCTGGATTTCTTCTTGTTTGAATTAAGTTATCTACAAATTCCCATATAGCCTCACCATCTGATGGTTTCACACTATAATATTTCATTGCTTCCATAGCAACATTTGTCGGAACTACAACCATTTGAAAAGTTTGACCTGGTTTTGCCCAGTCACGAATGGTTATCATTGGATTATTATTTTCATCTCTTCCAAGAATCAATTTCGAAGATGGATCATCCATAATAAGTCCTGACATTTGAACTCTACCACTACTGGAAATCATAAATCCAGTTCCTTTAAGTGCCTCATTAAACTTACTTATATCTACTTGTAATGTTGAATTAGGATTTCTTGTTCCTAATATAGAGTTATTAGAAGAACCAACTATATCACTTCTGATTCCATTGTTTTGACGAGTATATTCT